>CALUOX010000088.1 GCA_944322375.1 uncultured Alistipes sp. | reverse complement strand
GGCAAGATCTTCCCGATCGGTGAAGGTTCAGTCGTGCGGGTAGCTCCTGCCGGGCGGCGTTCCGTCCGCAATACGGGCCGCGAGGCGCTTGTCATGCTCTGTGTGCAGTACAAGAGCGGCACCTTTACGGCCGAGGACGCTGCCGACGGCGTGATTCTGAACGAACCGGTCCGCTGGTAGTTCTCATACGATACACGACAAGCGTGACGCCGATTGCAGCATCACGCTTGTCGTGTATTCTTTCTGTCGTCCGGAGTCGGGTACTGATCGTACTGACGATAACTGTCGGTCCATGGAGCGGGGCGACAACCCCTTCGGTTCGATTTTCTGGCTTACGATCGTTCGTCGCGGTTTTCCGGCTCTCTCTTCCTGTATTTCCGCTCGAAGAGGTCCGAATTCCGCGTCCCCCAATCGATCATGGCATCGATGATCGGCAGAAGCGACCGCCCCAACTCCGTCAAGGCGTATTCCGAATGCGGCGGCAGTTCCGCATGGATTGTCTTGGCGACCAGTCCGTCCTCGACCAACTCCTTCAATTGCAGATCGAGGACGCGCGGCGTAGCCTCGGGCAGCACCCGATGCAGTTCGCTCGGCCGCAGCGCGCCGTTGCGCAGTTCATCCAGAATGCAGGACTTCCACTTCGAATCCATCAGGCTCATGGTGAGCCGCAGCGGGCAATCGAGATCGACGGGTATCTTACGTTCGTACATGGCGGAATCGTTTTTGTTACGCAAAGATAGTGATAACTCTCCGTTCGGAGGGTATGGTGAAAAAATTTTCAGTACCCGAATCATTTTTCGGTACTTGCATCGAAGGTTCGGTCTCCGTATTTTTGTCGTATCGGGAACAACCAAAAACAGAAGATCATGAGAGCAAGTATTGAAGAGTACAAGGCCGTAGAGACGGCGGCTCTGAAGTTTGTAAAGAGCGTGGCGGAAGGGAACAGCGCCTTTGCCCGCGAGCTGTTCATCGACGAAGCGGTGCTGTTCGGCTATCTGGACGGCCGGCTGGAACATGGCAGCATCGAACAGTTCTATCACAACGTGGACACGGTTTCGGCAGGAAGTGATTTCAAGGCCCGGGTTGATGTGATCGATGTCGAGGAGACGTTGGCTGTCGTGCGCGTGCTGGAGGAGAAATGGGGCGGCCGCATCGACTTTACGGACTACCTCCTGCTGATGAAAATCGACGGTGCGTGGCGCTGTGTGGCCAAAGCCTACAACCAGAATTCAAACACGATTCAAAAATAACGGAGCTATGAAAATTACGGTAATAACGGGCAGTCCCCGCAAACATGGCAACAGCTTTGCCATGACGGAGGCATTCATTCAGGCTGCCGAACAGCGCGGCCACAGCGTGCAGCGCTTCGACGCGGCATTTTTGAAAATCGGCGGGTGCTACGCCTGCATGACCTGCTACAAGACGGGCAAGGCCTGCTCGTTCGATGACGATTTCAACAGCATCGCGCCTGTCATTCTCGACGCGGATGCCGTTGTATTTACGATGCCGGTCTATTGGTATTCGATACCCGCTCAGATCAAGGGGGTGATTGATCGGTTGTTTTCACTTGTGGTGGGTGGAAAGCCGGTTGCCGGGAAAAAGTGTGCGTTGATAGCCTGCTGCGAAGAGGAGGATCTGACCGTTCTGGACGGTGTGCGGATTCCGATGGAGCGCACCGCCGCACTGCTGAAATGGGAAATGGTCGGCGAGGTGCTTGTACCGGGTGTGCTCAATGAAGGTGACATCGACCGTACGGACGGCTGCAAACAGGCTGCGGCACTGGTCGAGAAACTTGCATAGCGCAGACGGAGAGTCGAGTCGAAGAGAAGCGCCGTCAGAGTTTGCAAGAACAACTCTGACGGCGCTTTCTGTTGCGGATTTTGCTCCGGAACGGAAGTCGCGGACCTTCCCTGAACGGAAAAGGCCGGACGTTCCGTCTCTCCGCATGAGCAGACGGGCGGATTACATGATGATCTCTCCCTCGACGGATCCCTGGTCTTCCCAGCCCATGATGGTATTGCCTTCGATCACGATGCTGCCGTTTTTCACCTTCAGGTTGATCGTCAGCCGTTTCCCGCTCTCGAGATAGTCGGAACCGGTTACGATCGAGGAGAGATCGAACTCCTTCGTCGTCCCGCCCGCGGTAATATTGAGCTGGACATCGGCCGTTTTTTGAGGAATGAGCCAGAAGGCAACGTTGTTTCCCGTAGCCGAGAAGGTTGCTTTCGGTGAATCGGAGTTGTCCAGTGTCCTGTCGGCGAGATTGACCCGGCAGGTCGATTTTGCCGTGCATTCGGTTGTCACCTCGTCGGCAGCAAGCGCGGCGTCAAGCGTATAGTTGATAACGAGGTAATGCATGGCATGTCCGAATATCAATTCGACAGGTTCTTCCGTACCGACGGGGACATCGTCGGCGAAGGCCCACAACAGGTCCTTGCTCGAAGTTGCATTCAGGTCGAAAAGGAACGCTCCGTTTTCGAGCTTCTGTTCGGGCCAGCATGCGGCGAAATCGACGGAACTTTTATCGGAGTCCGTGTGTATGTCGCTCCAATACAGATCGGTATTGCCGACCGTATAGCTTATTGCCGTTGCCGCCTCCGGCTGAGATTGAGGGGCGACCTGCAGGGTAAAGACATCTCCGTCGGAGAACGCTCCCTTGCCGGTTTCATCCAGCTGCGGGGCTCTCGTCCTCCTTGAAAGAGCGGTCTCCGGTGCAATCGATGCATGGAGCGTTATTTTTCCCTTCCGGACGGGCGGTTGTTGATCGTTGATCTCCTGTTTGTTGCATCCGATCGTACAGGCTGCAACCAATGTCATGACGACACCGTATTTCAATCGTTTCATTTTGTAAGTTATTTTGCTTGTTCAGATTCAAAAAAGCGTTCCCAATACTCTTCACCGAGGCTGATGACGGTAAGACTGCTGATGTTTATCGGCTTCGAGGATGAAACATATCCGGTAAGGAATCCCGTGTATGTACCGCCCTCGGGGTATGTGCCGTATTCAATTTTAAATCGTCCGCATCCGATGCCGTTGGATTCGAAAGATTCGCGGTCATTGTTATCCGCCATATAAATGTACGAGACATCTCCGTTTTCGTCGAACTCGGCACCCCAGATGGTTTCATAGTGTCCCCACGTCGATACCGTTCCTGTCGATACCCCGATTGCCTTCTTGTTTTTCAGCGCATCCTTTATCGTATTGTTGAAGTTCTCCTTGCTCATTCCCCGGATGTTTTTTCCCAATTTGACACCGGTCGGGAACACCTCCTTGAAATAACCTCCGTCGTTATAGGGATAGTCTCTTTGAGGTGCCGAAGGAATGTCTCCGTGAATAAACCAGTTGATACCGGCATCACCGTATCCGCCGGCATTGTAAAACGAGTCTATGAAACATTGGAAAATATCGCTCTCCTGCGCTTTCGGCTGCGGATAAGTCGGATCGGGCCCCTTGTACCTGTCACCGTACATGTCGATGTCTTTTGTTTTGGGCGAACCACCAGTGCAGCAGATTGGAATCGCCTGCCGCCCAACACATCTCCCTGTCGGTATTTTCTCCGCTCGAACCCGTAGAAATCGACTTGTTGCAGTCGTACCAGCCGTACTCCTTTTTCCAGGGCAGGTAATAGGTCGTATAGTCGGCGTGCAACTGTTTCCATGCGCTTTCGGGTGCCGGCGTCACGCCATATACCCAAATCTTTTTATTGGCCCATTCCGATTCTACCGGCTCCTTCAGGGCCAGTTTCACCGTGAACTGTTTTCCGGCTTCGAAAAAGTCGAGAGCCGTTCCATCGCTCTGCTTTTCGGGCGCCTTTTAGTCGTATACCTTGTCGTTCGCGATGATTTTCAACAGCGTCCCGTCATTGTCGCGGAACGGAGCTGCCGACTGGGGATAGATTACAGCCTCAAAGCTGCCGTCTTCGTTTTTTGCGGGATCGATCCACTGAAAACCTTCATCCGTTACGAGGACGTCTCCCGTCAACAGATTGACGACGCCTCCAAGCCGGCTTCTGACAGCCAGCTCCACATTTTCGGTATTGCCCGACAATTCGATCCGCAGGCGATGCATCGCATGCCGGAAATAAAGATCGGCCTGATACTGTTCCGGTTCCAGGACGACTTGCGAGACAAGCAGGTCCGAAGCCTGGAAACCCGCTTCGCGCTGATCCTGCGCCACCGAGAAACCATATCTCTCACCGGCCGCATCCGAGACGCCGGCAACGACAGGATAGTGAGCCGAAAGCGTCAGCTTTCCGTCGCCGAACTCCTGGCGTCTGAGTCGGGGCACCCACTCGTTCCCGTCATAGGTGAGTTCCTTGTAAACGATCTCCGACCCGTTGTCGATGTATAATCCGACATGATCGTCCTTGCGGAACGAGCCTGTTCCGTCGGCCGCAAGGTCGGTCCTGGTCACCGTTTTTTCCATATTCAGCTGCAGATAATCGCTGTGACCGGCGGAGACGGACCGCTCGTCCGTCTCGGAACTGCAGCCTGCGGCCAGAATGACGCACAGCGCAAGAGCAACAGATACTACTTTGTTCATAAAAGAAACTTTTTTATCGGCATAAACAACCTTGTCAATAAAATGGGGTGCAAATATACGTTATTTTTTGAAATCCAAAAATCGAGGTTCCGCAAGGTGTCTCCGTGGATGATGCGGTTCCCGAATACCATATCCATTCAAGGCGTGTCTCCGACGCGGGAAAAAAAAAAAAAAAAGCGATTGCATCATCGGAGTGAAATCGGCTGCGTCTTTTGAAGATGGAGATGCTTCAGACGGAAACCGCCAGCCGGGATACGGCGTCGTTTGTTGCCCGGCGTGAAACTTTTTTCGCGGCTCTTCGTATTCATCCATAAACGAGCAACAGATCCATGGAAGTCCGGAATTACAATACATTGACCTTCCTGCGACACTATTTTCACATCCCGGCCTCGCAAAAAATCGCCTGGGCGCTGATTGTCGAGACCATAGCGGGAAGAGAAGAGATCCGCCTCGGGGTTCTCTTCAGTCGTCATCCACATCTCTACCTTGATGTGGCCATGCGGCGTTTCTTCACCGAGTCCACCCTGTTCAACGGCGCAGCATCCAGAAGGGTTTTCCCGGCACAACGCCTGATGAGCAAGGACGGATTCGTGTTTGTTACCAAAAACGGTTTGTCGAGGACATTTCACAAAGGATATATCCGCGACATTTATCATACTTCGGTCTATTCTCCCGAGTTGTTCTCCGAGATTCTGCTTTGATCTCTCTTTAAGCGGAGAATCGAATGTTTTTCGGGACCGGTTCCCGGATCATGAATCTACCATCCTCTCTTCGGGTATGGTCGTGGCAGGCGCCGGACGATGCACGGTGTTCTTCACGATGCTGCTTTCCCGATCGTGAAAACTCCAGGCATACAGTGCCGTTCATGCAATGAATGCCGGGATCCGGGCAGGATTTCGACGCTCTGATGCCGGAGCGACGTGGCAAACATGTCAAATTCGCTGATGAATGACCGGTCTTCCGGATTGCAGTTCTCTTCTCCGAAGAGCGCTGCCTGGCTGCATGTTGGCAGCTGGAGGTGTTTCGGATGTTTCAATTGTGCAACGACAGATCTTTGTCGGCAAAATATTGTTTTACATCAGCCTGATCCTTCAGGATCCGGAATGTGGCTTGCGAAATGATTCGTACGGGTTTTGTCCCTTCTTCCAGTCGGCACAAGACATCAAGTGTACTGATACGGCCCTCCTCATTGACGACATAGACCTCTTCGTCGGCCAAAGTCGCCAATGTAAAGTTTCGGATTTGTGCCGTGTGCCAGCCTGTCCGACGGACGTTGCGTACGGCAAAAATCAGGATGCGTTCTTCGGCAAGAGCCCTCTCGATCTCCGGAGGATAACGACGATAGAGCATGCGCCCCAGCCCCCAAATAACCGGATGACGGGCCTCGAGCAACAAGTGGAAGACTGCCTTTTCGAGCGGCGACTGAAAACCGCTCATCACCACGCGGTCCGAGGTGCAGCATAGCCTGGCCCATTGGAGAGCCTCTTCATGAATGGCGGGAGTGACGATGCGCGAGGCGAAAAATGCGACCGTTGGTCGGTCGAGCAGGGAACGATTCCCTGTATAATCGTAGTTGAACGTCATAAAAAGTGGGTTGCCGCATTGACTTACCTCACACTCAGGCCTTCGCTGCCCCACATTGAAATAAGCAACGCGGACAGCCCACGCGAAACGAGTATTGCACATCATGCGCCAAAGACGCACGGATACAATACAACCGTTCACGGAGCGTCCGGTTACATCTCTTTCAATGTGTCAAAGTTGCGAAGTTCGAGCGTGAAAGATAACGTAACTAAACGTTCGTAATATGTCTGGATCCACCCATACCGGCGTGGAACCGCTTACAAATGTAGAAAATTAAATCGGGAAACAGACATTCGTCTCCGTTTTTTGAAGCAAACTTTCCATCAGCATTCCGTCCCCGCAGCAACATGTACGGCCATTGATCGAGTGTCCACGGCTGCGGCCGAACCCATTTCATGCAACGGCAACGACGCTCCGCCAGACTGAATTCCGGACGGATACGTTTGTCAAGGATCGCTTTGGATCGGATGGTGCAAGTCTTTGCCCGTTATGACCATACAATATCGAAAACCTGCAGCCGCTTCGGGCAGGCGCTTCGGTGACGTGACAGTTGCTTGCAATGGCAATAATTGCCCGGTATGGCTGTCCATCGGTCCGTTTTGTCCGGCCGCAGAAGCAAACCTCCCGAGACCGTCTGAATCGTTCTGAACCGGTTCCTTGAAAAACCTTTATGCTGCGATTGCAGGAACACCGGCCGATCGTTCACACTTCGTTACGGATCGTTCATCCAGCAAATTGGACACTTCAGACCGTTTTTCATACAACGGCACACCGCCGCGACTATCTTTGTCAAAAATTATTATGTAAAAACAATAAATACTCCTGATACCATGTTTCAGTCCATCGTCCGCTTTGCGGTCACAAAGAAACTTTTCGTCGGATTGACTACCCTCTTTCTGCTTGCGGGAGGAATCTATTCGATGCTTACGCTTCCGGTCGATGCCGTGCCGGATATCACCAACAATCAGGTGCAGATCGTAACCGTCTCCCCCACGCTCGCGCCGCAGGAGGTCGAACAACTCATCACGTTCCCTATCGAGGTTGCAATGAGCAATATCATGAATGTCGTGGAGATTCGTTCGGTATCGCGTTTCGGACTGTCGGTCGTCACGGTCGTGTTCAAGGAGAGCGTGCCGATTCTCGATGCACGACAGCTCATCAACGAACAGATCCAGACCGTCGCCGGCGAGATCCCGGAAGAGTTGGGAACCCCCGAGATGATGCCGATCACCACGGGACTGGGTGAAATCTATCAGTACACGCTCGATGTCGCACCGGGTTACGAAGATCGGTACGATGCCATGGAGCTGCGCACCATCCAGGACTGGATCGTGAAACGGCAGCTGTCGGGCATCCCGGGAATCGTAGAGATCAACAGTTTCGGCGGTTATCTCAAGCAATATGAAGTGGCGGTTGATCCCGACGCACTTTATTCGCTCAATATCACCATCGGAGACGTGTTTGATGCACTGAGCCGCAACAACCAGAATACGGGCGGCAGTTACATTGAGAAGGTGAATCGTGCCTATTACATTCGTTCCGAAGGCATGATCTCCTCGCTGGACGACATCAGGCAGATCGTGGTGGCCAATCGCGGCGGCATTCCGATCCATGTCAGCGATGTCGGAACGGTGAAATTCGGCTCGGCAAAACGTTTCGGAGCGATGACCCGTGACGGAAAGGGAGAGTGCGTCGGCGGTATTGCGATGATGCTCAAGGGCGCAAACGCCAACGTGGTGACCAAGGAGCTGGAGGCCCGCGTGGAGAAGATCCAGAAGATGTTGCCCGAAGGGGTCTCCATCTCGCCCTATCTGAACCGTTCGGAGCTCGTGAACCGCAACATCTCGACCGTGATCCGCAACCTGATCGAAGGCGCGATCATCGTCTTTTTCGTGCTGATCGTTTTTCTCGGCAATGCCCGTGCGGGGCTGATCGTCGCATCGGTTATTTCGCTTGCGATGCTCTTTGCCTTCATCCTCATGCGCATATTCGGCGTATCGGCCAATCTGATGAGCCTCGGAGCCATCGACTTCGGTATCGTCGTTGACGGCTCGATCGTCATCGTAGAGGGCATTCTCGCCCATCTGTACGGCGTGAATATGGGCAAAACCTTGACGCACCGGCAGATGGACGAACAGATCATCGTCGGAGCCGGAAACGTGGTACGGTCGGCGACCTTTGCGGTCATCATCATTCTGATCGTCTTTTTCCCCATCCTGACGCTGACCGGCATCGAGGGAAAATACTTCACCCCGATGGCGAAGACGCTGGTCTTCTGTATTATCGGAGCGCTCATCCTTTCACTGACATATGTGCCGATGATGTCCTCGCTGGTTCTGAAGCGGCGCATAAGCGCCACTCCGACCTTCGCGGACCGGTTCTTTGCATGGTTGAACCGTATCTATCAGCGTTGTCTGGCCGTTTGCTTGCGGCACAGCTGGACTACGGTAGGCGTATCCGTTGCGGCCTTTATCGGCAGTCTGATGCTCTTCACACGTCTGGGTGCGGAATTTATTCCCACGCTCGACGAGGGTGATTTCGCCATGCAGATGACGCTTCCTGCCGGGAGCTCACTGACACGAAGCATCGCCGTCTCGGAGGAGGCGGAGAAGATCCTGATGGACAATTTCCCGGAGATCAAACATGTGGTGGCAAAGATCGGTACGGCGGAGGTGCCGACCGATCCCATGGCGGTCGAGGATGCCGACATCATGATCGTGATGAAGCCTTTCAAGGAGTGGACCAGCG
>CALUOX010000087.1 GCA_944322375.1 uncultured Alistipes sp. | reverse complement strand
CGAGAATCTTGCTGATGTACTCGATGAGCACCTGCACGTCGTACCCCTTCTTCGTGTCGCTCGAAAAGCCGATGAGCATCAGATCGCGCCGCACCTGCACGGCCGTGATGCCGTGTATGCCCGCCAGAACATGCGAAAAGATATGCGTGATGCCCTGTTTATGGCACGAAAGCAGCGTGCGGCGGTATTCGCTCAGTCGCTCGATCGTCTTCTCTGGTATGCCGGATGATGCCATGTCTTGTCTTTATTGGATGCTTATCGTATAGTCCCGTCCATAGGTAACGAGAACCCACTCCGTATTGGTATGGATGCCTGATTCTTCGCTTCGCTGGAATCGATACGGCGTCTGGAGGGGTCGGGAGATCGTCGTGTCGTCGAGCCGGTATCCGGCATCTTCGAACATCGATTCGCCGAATAGAACCGCGGCGTCGTAGCCCCGGTAGGAGAAGAGTGTCGGCATTGATCCGAATGCCGAGATATAGCGCTTGTCGAAGGCCCGGATGCCGGCATTGTCACGCTTCGCATGGTAGGTGGACATCAGCGTAACCTGGTTCTTGAAGAAGAGATTGCGGTCGATGTTGTCGAAGCGGTTCCAGTGCGAGCCGCCGATCACTTCGTATTGCGGAGCCGAATGTCCCCGGGCAACGATATTGCTGTTGGCTGAGGCCAGCGCGGCGAGAATCGTATCTACCTCGGTCTCCGTACTTGCCAGTACGACGAGCAGCGCCGCATCGCGCGAAGAGAGGATGCTGCCGATGTTGCCGCCGCGCTCGTAGCGGTACGTTTCGTATCCTACCGACGGCATTATCGCTTTCACGGCCTGTTCGAACGCCGCATCGTTTTTCGATCCGTAGATCAGCACCACCCGACGTCCGCTGTTGAGCAGCGACTCGAGTTTTTTGTATTTGTCGGCCGGATCGGGCGCCATCTGATACAGCATGTCGCCGTGCGTATGTTCGATGGTCGCCAGCGGAGATACAACCCGAATCCCCCGCTTTTCGGCATATTGCAGGACGGGCGGCAGTTCGTCCTCATAGACCGGACCGACAATCAGCCGGGACTGTCGGAATGCGGGTTCTTCGACGATTTTGTCAACCTTCTGTCGGTCGTGTGAAGTGTCGAAAACCTCCAGACGCACCGAGCGCCCGTGGTCGCGAAGATCTTCGAGTCCCAACAGAAAGCCCTGATAGAACTCCGTATAACTGATATTCGGACGTCCGTCGGTCGTGGCCGGCAGCAGCAGGGAGATGTCAAGTGTCGCATCGGGAGCCAGCGGTCTGAATGCCTCGATGCCTTCGGCCGTAGCCGTCGTATCTGCAATTTGCAGGACTGTCGTGTCATGGGGTCTCTCCATCGGCAGCCGGATGAGTGCTCCGGCCTTGAGCGTTTCCGGTGTGAGCCCGTTGTTGAGCGTTGAAAGTTCCTGCTCCGAAATGCCGTTCGCATGCGCCAGCGAGTAGATCGTGTCGCCCGGGCGGACGACGTAATAGCGGCAGCTGTCCGTCGCAACGCTGTTGAGTTGCTCCTTGTATCGCTCCAGTTCGGCAAGATTCTCCGCATTGCTTGTCTTCCCGACCTCTTTTTTGCGGACCAGCAGTGTGGAGCCGATGGTCAGGTGTGTCGGATCGAGGTTCTCGTTGTCTTCGAGCAGCGTCTCCACCGAGATTCCGTAACGTCGGGATATGGCGAACAGCGTTTCATGCGCTTCGATCGTATGCAGAATATATCTCTTCCGCAGTTTCTTCTCTTCACGCGACGTCAGGGGTTTCTCCGCCTCGACCTGCGGTTCCGGAAGCGGAACCTTGATGTTCTGGTCGATCTTGATGACATCCGCAAGCATCGGATTGTGTTCCAGAAGCGTCTGCTCCGTAACGCCGTACAGGCGGGCTATGGTGTAGAGCGTATCGCCGGCCTTGACGGTGTGGATGTAGAATTTCCGCCCGCCGATGTAAACGATCGTCTGGGATTTCTCCGGCTGAGGCATTGCGGCTTCGACGGGATTCCAGGCTGTCCCGATCAGAAAAAGTGTTATGATTATCGAGCGTTTCATCCTTCCCGCTTTTTCGGCTCCTTTCCCCGCAGACGGATCTCGGTGATCACCTTCTTCGTGTAAAGCGGGAAATCACCGTTCATCATCCAGTTGTAGTAGCTCGGTTCAAGTTCGAAGATCTCGGCGACACGCCGCCCCTTGTACTTTCCGAACCCGAAGATCTCTTCCCCCTTGTCGTTGTAGAGAATGCGGCCGGCATAGTCGGCCGATTCGTTGCGCGTCGAGAAGTCGGCCAGAAAGTCGATGTCGTTCTGCAGCGTGTCGTAGCGGTCCAGCTGTGCCTGCAGCACCTCATAGGTCGCCATCGTATCGGCTTCGGCCGAATGGGCGTTGGCGAGGTCCTTGTTGCAATAGAACTTGTATGCTGCGGAGAGGGTGCGCTGTTCCATCTTGTGGAAGATGTTCTGTACATCGACAAAACGCCGGCGTTTGAAATCGACGTTGATGCCGGCGCGCAGAAACTCTTCAACAAGAACCGGCAGATCGAACCGGTTCGAGTTGAACCCTCCGAAGTCACAGCCGCTGATGAATTGTTCGAGCGATTTGGCTATCTGGGCAAAGGTCGGACAATCCTTGACATCTTCGTCGCTGATACCGTGGATGGCCGTAGCCGCCTCCGGAATGTGCATCTGCGGGTTGAGCCGGCGGGTCTTGACGATCTCCTTGCCGTCGGGCATCACCTTGACCATCGAAATCTCGACGATCCGGTCATGGGCCGTATCAACACCGGTGGTTTCAAGATCGAAAAAGACAATCGGACGTTTGAGTTTGAGTTTCATGCCTGTTACTTCGCTGTTTTGCGGAATACTCCCCGTATGAGTTCGAGCGCTTCGGCCGCATTGCTGCGGAACGTCTCCGAGGCGTCTTTCATTTTATTCGAAACCGTATCGCTCAACACCTCTTCAAAGGTGTCGAGAATCTTTTCGCATACCTCCGGCGTGTAACCCGTGCGTCGGGCCACCTCCTCCATAAGCTTTCGTTTGTTCATCCTCAGCCGTTTTGTCGCTCAGGCGTTGATCATCATCGGCATGAGCAGCATGAGCGTCGTGCTCGGCTGCTTGTCGTCATAGACCGGCTTGAAGACGCCTGCGCGGGTCGAATCCGCCAGTTCGATCTGGACCGTCGGCGTGTCGATGTTGGAGAGAATCTCCACAAGGAACGTCGATTTGAAGCCGATGGTGATTGCCTGTCCGTCGTAGCTGCAGCTGATCGTCTCGTTGGCCGACATCGAGTAGTCGATATCCTGTGCCGTCAGGTTGATCTTATTGTCGGCGATGTCCATGCGGATCAGGTTCGTCGCGGGATTCGAGCAGACTGCGACACGCCGGATGCCGTTGACCAGCTCGATGCGGTCGATGAGCACCCTGTTGGGATTGTTGGCCGGAATGACGGCGTTGTAATTCGGATAGCTCCCCTCGATCAGCCGGCAGACAAGCGTATGGTTCTTGAGCGCAAAGATTGCGTTTTTCGAGTCGAATGCCAGCTTGACCGGCTCTTCCTCCTTGAGAAGCATGCTCTTGAGCAGGTTGGCGGGTTTTTTGGGCAGGATAAAGGCGGCCGTGACGTCGCTCGGTTCATCCGACGTGTATTTCACGAGCTTGTGTGCGTCGGTAGCAACGAAGGTGATGGCCTGCGGCTCGAGATTGATATAGACGCCGTTCATGATCGGACGCAGTTCGTCGTCGGCCGTGGCGAAGATCGTCTTGTTGATGCCGTTGACCAGCGTATCCACGTCGAGTGTCACCTCCTTTTTCTCCTCAGTCAGAAGCGGCAGTGCAGGATAACTTACGGCGCTGGCTCCCGGTATCGAGAGTGATCCGCTCTTCCAACTGAGCTTGATTTCATAGCTCTGTTCGTTGCAGTCGATCGTCAATGGAATTTCGGCGAACTCCTTGAGCGAGTCGAGCAACTGTTTGGCGGGCGCGGCAATCATGCCTTCGCTCTCGACATTCTCCACTTCGATCGATCCGACAAGGGTGGTTTCCAGGTCGGAGGTGGTAACCTTCAACCGATTGTCTTTCAGTTCCAGCAGGAAGTAGTCGAGAATCGGAAGCGTGTTCTTGTTGCTGATGACTTTGCCGGTTGTGGCCAACAGCGACAGAAGTGCAGAACTTGATACGGAAAATTTCATATCGTTTTTTTGTTTTTATTGGTTATAATCAGAGTGTTGCAAGCTTGTCGAGTGCCATGCCGATCATTCGTTTCACGAAAGGCTTGTAATCGGTGCAGGCATCCAGAGCTATGCGTTGTGCGATAATGGTGCAGATCGTGGCCGCGCGGTGTCCCATCAGCGATGCCAGTCCTGCCAAGGCCGATCCCTCCATCTCGAAATTGGTGATGCGATGGCCTTCGTGTTCGAAGGATTCGATTTTGGCATTGAGCTGCGGATCGGCGGGTTCAAGACGCACCCAGCGGCCCTGCGGTGCATAGAATCCCGGTGCGGCGATCGTGATCCCCTCGCGTGTCGAGTCCTTGAACAGTTCGAAGAGCGTCGGATCGGCTACGGCGAAATAGGGTTTGGGCAGGAGATCGCTCCAGCCCGTATGTTTCATGAAGGCCTGTTCGTATTCGAGGTTGCAGACTTCGTTGCGGCCCTTGTAGTAGTTGAGCAGGCCGTCGAATCCGACCGACATGCGTGAAAAGACAGCCTCGCCGACCTTGATATCGGGCTGAATGGCCCCCGAAGTACCCAGGCGGACAAGAGTCAGCTGGCGCAGTTGCGGCTTGACCTGCCGGGTCGTGAAGTCGATGTTTGCAAGAGCGTCGAGCTCCGTGACCGAGATGTCGATGTTGCCGATGCCGATGCCGGTCGAGAGCACCGTCATGCGTTTGCCCTTGTAATAACCCGTCACGGTGTTGAACTCTCTGTTCGAGACGTTGCACTCCTGCCGTTCGAAAAACGATGCTACGAGAGCCACGCGTCCCGGATCGCCCACAAGGATGACCGTGTCGGCCAGTTGTTCCGGATGCAGGTGCAGGTGAAAGATAGAGCCGTCATCGTTGATGATCAATTCGGAAGATGGTATCGTTCGCATAATCTGTTTGTTTTATGGCTGAGGAATATCTCCGGGGAGGTGCTGCGCTCCGCTGCTCCCGAGAAATATCTCCTCTCTTCCGACAAAACCCTTGCCGGATCCGGCGGAAGATTACCCGTTTTATTATTAGGACAAAGATACGAAAATTCAAGGAAAAACCAAACGTGCCGATCAAGATTTTATCCATTGGAATCGGGGATTCGAAGAGCGGGAGCGGCAATCGCGCGAAACCTGCGTATGGATTCGTCCGTACGGAATGGAGCGCTGTCTGGCGAAGGACCGGCCGGATGACGGGATGTTGGACGTCGGGTGTCAAGTGTCGGGCGGATCTTGTGAGATGCGGATCACCGACATGATGTCCGGCCCGGATTTTGTCGATGATCCGAGCTTGTTGTCTGCGTCCGTTGCGCACGTTTGCTGTTCTTGTCCATTCTCCGGCACTGCCGGCGGCGTGCAGGCCGTATGATGAAACGGGAGAAACTGGAAATTGGTTGACTTGTCAATGCTTTGTAAATCTGAAATATATGCACGAATGCGGGATTTCTTTCCGGCCATTCTTTGGTGAATCGCACGAAAAACGATATTTTTACTCTCCGAAAAGAGACAGTCAATGCTTAAATCTGAAAATATATGACACTTATCAAATCCATCTCGGGCATACGCGGAACGATCGGCGGTGTGCCGGGTGATAATCTTACTCCGATCGATGTCGTGAAGTTCGCAACGGCCTACGTGCGGTTCCTCTCCGAGCGCCGTGCGGCCGCAGCCGGCCGGTTGAAGATCGTCGTGGGGCGCGATGCACGGCTTTCGGGAACGATGGTCAACGATCTGATCGAAGGTACGCTGCTCGGCTGCGGAGCCGATGTCGTCAATGTCGGTCTCTGCACGACACCTGGCACGGAGCTGGCCGTAACGACCCACAAGGCCGACGGCGGAATCATCATCACGGCATCGCACAACCCGCGCCAGTGGAATGCTCTGAAACTGCTCAATGCCGACGGGGAGTTCCTTTCGGATGCCGAGGGCAAACGGGTGCTGGCGCTGGCCGAGGAGGAGAACTTCGCCTACCCCGATGTCGATGGTCTGGGACATGTCCTGTCACGGGAATCCTTCAACGAGCAACATATCCGTATGGTGCTGGCGTTGCCGCTGGTCGATGTCGAGGCGGTGCGCAGGCGTCATTTCCGAGTCGTGGTCGATGCGGTGAACTCCGTCGGCGGCATTGTGATCCCCGAATTGCTGAGGCGGTTGGGCTGCGACGTTGTGGAGCTCAACTGCGAACCGACCGGAGAGTTTGCCCACAACCCCGAACCGCTGCCTGAAAATCTGACGGAAATTTCAAGGGTGATCGTCCGTGAAAAGGCGGATCTGGGGGTTGTGGTCGATCCCGATGTGGATCGTCTGGCCTTTGTGAGCGAGGACGGTTCGATGTTTGTCGAGGAATATACGCTGGTGGCCGTAGCCGATTATGTGCTGTCGTGCAAAAAGGGAGATACGGTATCGAATCTCAGTTCGTCGCGAGCCCTGCGGGATGTGACCGAACGGCATGGCGGACACTACCATGCGTCGGCCGTCGGCGAGGTCAACGTCGTGACGAAGATGAAGGAGGTGGGCGCCGTGATCGGCGGTGAAGGAAACGGCGGAGTGATCTACCCCGAACTGCACTACGGCCGGGATGCGCTGGTCGGCGTGGCGCTCTTCCTGACCTATCTGGCCCGTACGGGGTTGACGATGACCGCCCTGCGTGCCACCTATCCCGCCTACTTCGCCTCGAAGAACAAGATTGCGTTGACGCCGGCCATCGATGTGGATAAAGTTCTGCGTGAGATAAAGGCTCGCTATTCCAGTGAAAAAGTGAATGATATAGACGGAGTGAAGATCGATTTTCCGGAGAGTTGGGTACATCTGCGCAAATCCAATACCGAACCGATTATCCGTGTCTATACCGAAGCGAAATCGATGGCTGAGGCCGATGCGCTCGCACAGCGTTTCATTGCGGAGATCCGGGAGATCTGCGGAATGTGATCGGATTGCGAGCAGTGAGCGGATCTTGCCACTTGTATCTTCGTTGCACTGTACGGTTGTCACATAACAAACACTATAAAAAGAGAAGTCTGTCATGGAGAAAGTAAAGGTTTACATAGAGGAGAACAAGGATCGTTTCCTCAATGAGTTGTTCGAGGTGCTGCGTATTCCGTCGATCAGCGCGCAGACGGAGCACCACGACGATATGATCCGCTGTGCCGAGCATCTTGCCGCGGCTCTTGTCAAGGCCGGCGCCGACCATGCCGAGGTGATGCCTACGGAGGGAAATCCCGTTGTCTTTGCCGAGAAGATCGTCGATCCCCGAGCCAAAACGGTGCTCGTTTATGGCCATTACGATGTCATGCCGGTCGATCCGCGCGAGGAGTGGACGACCGAACCCTTTGAACCCGTCGTGCGCGACGGCCGTATCTGGGGGCGCGGCGCCGACGATGACAAGGGACAGTCGTTCATGCACGTCAAGGCTTTCGAGGCGATGTGCGCAACCGGAACGCTGCCCTGCAACGTGAAATTCATGCTCGAAGGCGAGGAGGAGATCGGTTCGCAGAGCCTCTATCGTTTCTGCCGTGAGAACCGTAAACTGTTGAAATCGGATGTCATCCTTGTCTCCGATACCTCGATGATCTCGATGGAGACCCCGTCGATTACCTGCGGACTACGCGGTTTGACCTACATGCAGGTCGAGGTGACCGGTCCCGACCACGACCTCCATTCGGGACTTTTCGGCGGTGCCGTGGCCAATCCGGCCAATGTGCTGGCCCGGTTGGTGGCGTCGCTGGTCGATGAACAGGGGCGCGTGACGATTCCGGGATTTTACGACGATGTGCGGGAACTCTCCGTTGCGGAGCGCCGGGCATTGAACAGGGCGCCGTTCAACCTTGCCGCCTACAAACGTTCCGTGGGTGTGGGTGATGTCGCAGGTGAAACGGGCTATACAACGATGGAGCGGACAGGGATACGTCCTTCTCTCGACGTGAACGGTATTTGGGGCGGCTATACCGACGAAGGAACGAAGACGATCATTCCTGCGCGTGCTTCGGCCAAAATCTCGATGCGCCTTGTTCCGAATCAGGATTTCCGGAAGATCGCCAAGCTCTTCGAGAAGCATTTCCGTGCGATCGCGCCGCGCAGCGTGAAGGTGCGGGTCGAGTTCCTGCACGGCGGTGCGCCGTACGTCTCGCCGACCGATCTGCCGGCATACCGTGCTGCGGAGCAGGCCGTCGAGGCAACTTTCGGGCGCAAGCCGCTGCCCTTCTATTCGGGCGGTTCGATCCCGATTGTCAGCGCCTTTGAGGAGATTCTCGGTGTAAAGTCGATTCTTCTGGGATTCGGACTGGCGCAGGATGCCATTCACTCGCCCAACGAGAGTTACGGGCTTGACCAGTTCTTCCGGGGTATCGAGACCATTCCCTGTTTCTACCGTTATTTCTCCGAGATGTAAAACGGTTCGAGATACTTCCCACGCGGCGGTCTCAACAAAAAGGAGCGGGTCGAAAGCCCGCTTCTTTTTGTTTGGATATCTTCCGGTCGGATTGTCCGATTGTCAAGCTGGATTTTTTATTCGACCATGAAGTATCTCTGTTTCAGAAATTTCATGCCGTCCGTTGTGACCTGACTCACCTTTCGAAATGTCGCTTGGTTTGCCCGACGGCTCTCTCTACACCTTGCATGTCGGTTTGTCGTACGTTCCCATTGCTCGCCTCTCCCGCGGCGGAATGTCCCGACGCGGTAATTCGGTAATCTGGTAATGCATACACCCGTGGCATCCCCCGGCTCGGTTTCGCGAAGGGATAGTTTCGTTGAGAGTTGGCTCCCTTCCCCGCTTATTCCATGAAGTTGCTGCGGATGTAGTCGGCGATCGTGAACTCCTTGTTCATCGGCGTGGAGTAGGTAAACCGCTCGTTGGTGTCGATCATTGCCGGCAGCTCCTCGCCTACCCTCCGTACAAGGACGCGGCTGATGGCGTCGCGGTAGTTGTTCATCGGCACGGTGGCCATTGCATGGTCGGCATTCTCGACCGAATAGAAGTAGTACGGCGATTTCATGCCGGCCAACTGTGTGGCAATGTATTTCGACCCGAAGAAGCCGGCATCGCCCAACCGCAGTACCCCGTACGGTACGTTCGAATCGGCATCGCCGTGAAAAAGCATGATCGGTGCGGGGGCATTCGCCCATTTCAGATCGCCGCCCATCTCGACAATGGCTCCCGCAAACGAGATCACACCCGCGTAGTTGAACGCATCGGGCAGCTTGGCGGTCAGCGGACTGCCGTTGGCGATCAGATAGGCGCCCTGAAGGACGGAAATAGCTCCGGCGCTCGATCCGCACGCGACGATGCGGTCGGCATCAATCCGCCATTCATCCGCGTGCGCAACGACATAACTCGTTGCATCGTAGAGATCCTCGACAGCCATCAATACG
>CALUOX010000086.1 GCA_944322375.1 uncultured Alistipes sp. | reverse complement strand
ATATGGTGAAATTTGCACATATATCCAATTATTCCGATTTAATGGGATTTACTATATTCAAATGCGGCTCCGGGTACCAGGAAAAATCCCAATCAGCTGATTTAAAGTTGTTTGGGGTTTTTGTTTTGCCCGTCGTATCCGCATTTTGTCCGTATTTTCCCCATACGCGCTGTGAAAGATGTTCGACTTGGCTGTTTGGCAGGGTAATTCTTGTCGGAAAATTACCTTGCCCAATTGGACATCGAAGCCCCCGAATGAAATAAAACCCGGATTTTTCCTGTCTATGGAGCCCTTAAACCAGAAACAACAAAAAATAGTACCGTTTGAGCTTTCTGCCTTCCCTTTCCTCCCTGCACAATCAAGCAAATCACATAAAAACAACAGATTAGCGCCCAGACTTTTATATCCATGGACTTGAACCGTCCATGCTTGTCCGGACATTGTGCCGTTTGTCCGTAACCTTGTATTTGAACTGCAAGAATGAACGGGATCACACTCTTCTTTTCGTCTCTGCCCGAATATGGAAAAGGTGCTCCTTGAAGAATGTCCATGCCCTCCAACAAATCCCATACACGCAAATCATTTCGCAGCTGCGTGTAACCGGCTACTGCGAAATTTTCACCGACTAACAGAAGGTCAAGGTGATATGCAACCTCGCCTCCCTTCTGTTAATCTTCTCAATACAAAAAATCGATCTTTTTACAGGGCAATTTTAACGACAAACCGCATACAGACAAATCAGGTTATAAATTAAAACTTAATCCCCCTCTTTAGAAATAAATAATAATACATCGATTTACAAACCTCAGATAAACGACCTTTAGAGCAGAAAAAACGCACTAACAGCTAATATGCAAAATGATCGTTATCAATAATATATATACATATTCACACAACATCTCAAAAATATGCAAATAAATTGTAACCGTCATAAGTAACAACAAACCATTTTTTTAGTACCTTTGCCACGTGGATACTCAACTATTCATGCATCAAATATTCACAACACAAATCAAAAAACTCAAGCATGAAAAAACTTCTACATTTTCCGAATGTCTTATTGCTTGTCATGATGACGGCATGTCTTATGGCTGGCTGTAAAAAAGACCCTACCACAACACCCGAGGAAGAAGGCGGAAAAACCGAACCTTCGGTCGAGGCAACGCTTTCCGCTGAACTGAACAACGCCACAGCCACAACTGCGGAGATAACCCTCACCACCAAAGACATCTCGGAAGCAGCCTATCTTGTCGCTGCCAAAGAGGATACGGCTCCCGATGCTGCAGTCGTTTTCGCAATGGGCACCCGCGAAATTGCCTGCACGGATGGCGAGAACACGGTAACGGTCCGCAACCTCGATCCGCTGACCGACTATGTCATCTATCTGGCCGGAATTACCAATACGGAGGAATATTGCAAGGATATCGCAGCCGTAGAGGTCTCGACAAGCGATTTCGAAGAGGAACTCGCAATCTACAACGTGGATTACGACAGTTTTAATGTCCGCATGAAGGTTCCCGACAACCTCGCTGCAAGCGGGAACGTCATCAAATGGGGTTTGTGCGATCTTGCAACATACAAGATGAACGCCTCTTATTGTGACGCAGAACGGTTGAATCTCAGCGATGAATATTACAAGAACTATGTCTCCGAGGATACAACCTTCTCATTCAACAACGACAATATGGATGTCCGCGACGAACAGGGAAATCCTGTTCTGGACGAATCCGGCACGCCTCTCTATTATTATGACCCGATCGTGCCGGGCGGCAAATATGTCCTTATGTTCGGAGAGTTTGCTTGGGGCGAACATTCATGGGGCTTCGGCGAAGGATACTACTCGCCGTTGTGCGACGTGGAGAAGTTTTATATGGACCAATGGACGAATCCCGATGTCAAAGAGGCCGACTACTGGACGGGCTACTATCAGCATGTACAGACAGAGACCAAAGCACCCGAAACACTGGAAGCATCGCTCAATATCACAACGGCTCTGCGGCCCAATGGCGGCATCATCTCGTTCACGCCCGACGAGGAGATTAAAATCTACTGTTACGTAATCCTTGATGACGCACTCTACAATCAGGTTCTGACAATGGTTCTCGACAATGATCCGGACAACATGCAGTGGTACATGACGACACTTAACGCCATGTACACCATTTACGCTACATCTGCAGAAGGACCGGTAGATGTTACGCTTGAGGATCTTGTCTATATCGACAAGGAGACGACCTATCATATCTTCGCCGTGGGCATGGGCGACGAGCGAGGCACCTCACAATGCTTCGAGCACCAGACATTCACCCTGCCCGATCCGACAAAGCCTGCTCCCGTAGTTTCCGTTACACCCATCAAGAATCCCAATGGCGAAGAATCACCCTATGAAGTATGGTTCAACGTGAAGTGTACCTCAAAAGATGCCTATACGGGCATGTATGCCTGCAACTACAAACGGGAATGGGAATCGGCTCTCTCCGACGGATATTACACCGAAGCCGATCTCATCGAACGCGGATATGAACTTTCGAAGGCCGAAATCGGCGAAATGAACAGCGACGCAGGTTTGAATATCTCCTTCTCGTCACGCGAAGATGCCGTCACCTACCTGGGCGTATTGGCATACAATGACGAAGGCACGGCCAGTGAACCTGCCGTAGCGCAAAACCGCACGATCCGCGAGCCGGCCGCCGAACCCGTAACCTCCGAACTCTTTACAGAGCTGCTGGGTGACTGGACGGCTTCCGCAACCGTACAATATCAGGAATACAACTACGAGACGTTCGCCTATGAAACCAAGACGACAACCCTGACATCGAAAGTTACCATCGGCGATGTCGGTTATGAGACCACGCTGCCCGATGCCGTATATCAGTATTATTACAACAACACCGATTACACGACCAAGGAACAGGTCGATGCGGTTTATGCCGAGTTCAAGGCGGCTGTCGATGTCTTCAACGAGAAGACACACAACCAGAACCGTCTGTTGTGCCAGGGTCTCGATCTGGAGATTCAGACAGCATACAGTCACAACACGGAGTATGCATCACCGTACGATCTCTTTATCTCGGAGAGCTACAGTGGTTTCGACAGCGAATCCCCGGTTTATGACTTCGGTCCGAAATGGTATCTGCAAATTGCTGCCGACGGTTCGGTAACGGCACCGTTCAACAACAATCTCTTCGCACCGCTTTCGGCATGGGGCCGTTATGAATACTACTTTGTAGGCGCGAGCGAAACAGCCGTACTGCCATATATTGTGAATTCGTCCAACGAACCCGAAACCGGTCACTTCTCCGTGACCGTCTCCGAAGACAAGAACACGCTCACGGTCAATCCGTTGACATATAACGGTGACACCTATTATGCCGGTATGGGCTACTACTCCTACGGAAACTACCAGTTCCCGTCAAGAATCATTTCGCCCATCACGCTGACACGCGGCTGGAGCGGCGAGGCGGAAACGGAGGCACGGGCGCTGGCATCCTACATGCGGGCCCGTCAGATTGCCGATCCGATCGGCATGATGTCGCAGTATGAAGTGAAGACAGTCAACAAGCCCAAGAGCAGAACCGTCCTCCCGACAGCGCCGGCCGTTGAGCGCAAACAGGTCAAGACTCACATTCCCACCCTCGAGGAGTTTGAAAGTAACGTCAAGGCCTTGATGGAGAAAAAATACGGGAAACGGTAAATCAACTCCAAACCAACCACACAGGAACTCTCCGCAAGGGGAGTTTCTGTGCGGTTTTATTCCATTCGTATTCAAATCGGAAAAACATGAAGAACTTATTTTCTCTGCTGTGTTGCGTCATGGTCTATTGCGGCGCAACGGCACAATCACTGCCCAATGTCCGGGTTGAGAATGCCGATGGTGAGGTTATCTCCACCTCGTCGCTGACAGGCAGCAAACCGTTGATCATCTCCTACTGGTCGATCGCCTGCAAGCCCTGCCTGCAGGAGCTCAATGCCATCAACGATCAGCTCGAGGAGTGGCGCGAAAAGGCCGATTTCGATGTCGTGGCCGTCTCGATCGACGACGTGCGGCTCAGAGCAACGGCCAAAGCGCGTGCGGCAGCCATGGATTGGGATTTCATCTGTCTGTTCGATATCAACCAGTCGCTGAAACGGGCCATGAATGTCTCGCAGACGCCACAGAGTTTTGTCGTGGACACCGCCGGAAACATCGTCTTCTCACACTCCGGCTACACCCCCGGCAGCGAACAGCTGCTCATCGACAAGGTAATCGAAATCAGCAAAAAGGAATAAAACAGCAGGAATGAAGCACCTCGTACTGATGATTGCCGGTCTCTGCGGCATCGCAACGGCAAATGCACAGATCAATCTTGGCAAAGGATATCTCTCCGGCAGTTTCGAGACCAATACGATCTACTATCTCAACGACTCGAAGATCGGATCCGAACCGACGGACCATTTCGGATCGAACAACTATCTCAAGCTCGATTACACGCTGGGGCGTTTCTCGGCCGGGATTCAGGCCGACGCCTATCTGCCGGCACTTTTAGGTTATGAACTCGGCGAACGGCCCGGAGCCAACCATTTCTATCTCTCGTCGAAATACATCCAGTGGGCCGACACGAACTTCGAGGTACTGGTCGGCGACATCTTCGACCAGTTCGGAAACGGCCTTGTCTTCCGCAGCTACGAGGACCGGCAGTTAGGCATCAACACCGGCGTCGAGGGTATTCGCGGCATTTACCGTTTCGGCAATTACGTATCCGTAAAGGGACTGTACGGACGTCCGCGGCTCTATACGAAATATGCCGACTCGTGGGTACGCGGCGCCAATGTCAATGTTTCGCTGACCGACATCTTCGCAATGGACAATGTTCTGCTCACCCTCGAGGGCAGCTACCTCAACCGTCATGAGGCGCTCGACAAGGACGCCATGCGGGATTTTGCAGCCCTGGGTCTGACCGGTCCCGATCTGAATCTCTACTCGGGCGGCATCAATTTCAACTGGAAGAATCTCTTCTTTCGGGGCGAATATGCCGGCAAAGGGAAGGATCTTCCGACGGCGGTGGCCGAAAAGGCCGTCAACGGACGGGCCGTTCTGGGAGAGATCGGCTATTCCCGCAAAGGGCTCGGCGTATCGGGAACATTCCGCATGCTCGACAACATGGGAACGCTCATCTCGCTCTACGAAACCGGAACGGGGAATGTCCTGAACTATCTGCCGGCCATCACGCGCCAGTACACCTACATGCTGGCCAATCTGAATCCCTATCAGGTAAATGTCGAGGGAGAGTTGGGCGGACAGATCGACGTAAGCTACAGGCTCCGCAACAGGGAGGACCGTTACCGTTACTGGATCTTCCACGGCAACCTGTCGAACTTCTACACGCTGCGCAGGGAGCAGAGCCAGACAGGCAATCGGGAGCTGTTGTGGCTCGACATGAACTTCGACGTCGAACGTCAGTGGAACCGGAAGTGGAAAACGACCTTCCTCTTCTCGTTTCAGGAGTGGAATCCCCACCATGGTTTCAAGCACCGCACCTACGTATCGAACATCTTCGTTGCGGACGTGACCTACAAGATCGACCACAAAAAGTCCATACGGGCCGAGCTGCAGTATCTGCTCTCGGACGAATACGAAGGCGACTGGGTTGCCGGACTCGTCGAATTCGGACTGGCCCCCCACTGGAGTTTCTACATCAGCGACATGTACAACAAGGACCTGACAAAGACGAACTACTACAACGGCGGCTTCAGCTACACGAAGAACCGCACCCGCATCCAGATCAGCTACGGCCGCAACCGAGCCGGGTACATCTGTTCGGGCGGCGTATGCCGCTATTCGCCGGCCTACACCGGTTGCAACATCGCAATCACATCTTCTTTCTAAACAATACACGATTTACACATGACAACAAGACTGATAAGAAGGATTTTGTTTTTGACCGCAATATGCTGCTCGGCCGTATCGTGTCTCAAGGGGAAAGGTTTCGATGAGGAGACAGCGAACAACGCGGATCGTTTCAGTGCAAGCGTTTCACCGTCGGTGATCGCCGCCGACGGGAAGGATGCCGCAACGTTCGACATCCGGTTCCGGGGGAGACGCCTCACGGCAGACGACGTCGTGTTCTACAATGCCGATGACGACACCGTCGTCGAGATGCCCGACATGCAGTTCACCACCGAGGAGCAGGGTGTTTACCGTTTCTATGCAACCTATGAGAATGTCGCGCCCGAGGTGGATGAGGAGAAGAGTTACACATCCGGAATCATGGAGATTACGGCTACAAACTCGGCGATCAACCTCGAGCCGAACAATCAAAAGGGGCTTACGGCTTCGTTATCGACAGCCGTTGTCGAGACGGGCGAGGATCGCGCCATCTTCATCATACGCTACGACGGCGAGGTGCTCAATGGCGGATATGACATCTATGACCATGCAACCAACACGAAAGTTTCGTTGCCGACGATGTCGGTCACTTCGGCTTCAGGCACCGCCTACGAGTTGCCCTATTACTCGACCTCCGAAGCGGGAAGCCATTCATTCTGGATCGCCTACAAGACCTACAACACCTCCCAGACGCCACTGGCCGTAACGGCGGTTGACTTCGAGATCCCGACACGGCCGATCGATCCGCAGCCGGACAACCTGCAATTCAAGCACCGTTCGATGATCATGCAGTTCACGGGACTGGGTTGCGGTTACTGTCCCTTCATGATCGCGGCGCTTCGGGATGTTCTGGCCGATGAGAATTATGGTTCGAAAGCCGTACTGGCGGCTGTACACACCTTTTCAGGTGATCCGTATGCTCCGGCGGACCGGTTGGACTACTATTTCAATATCTCGACCTATCCTATGGTGATATTCGACATGGCTATCTCCCTTGGAAATTCCACTTACACGGAGAATATCGCCAATATAAAGAAATGCATTGACTCATCACTCTCCAGCGCGGCTCAAGCCGGCATCTCGGCCCGCATGGCAAAGGATGCCAATACACTCATCGTCCGCATGAGCGTCAAGGCCGCCGAGAGCAACAGTTTCCGCGTCGGGGCATGGGTGCTGGAGGACGGACTCACCGGTACCCAATCCAACTACGGTATGGAAGGCGAATTCAACACGCATGACAACGTCCTTCGGGCAGCCGACAGCAAGGATTCCAATACGAATTCCTATACGGGTTATGACATCGGCCACCTCAACGCCGGAGATACGTCGGACCATCTGTTCGTGATCCCGCTTGATCCGGAATGGGATGCGGACAACTGTCACCTGCTGCTTTTCGTCTCGGCGCTTGACGGCAGCTCCTACACGGTGACGAATGCCGTGGCCACGCGGTCTCTGACCGATGCCGTAACATTGGAATACGAATAAGGTTTGTCCCAGCCTGAAAAAGGAGATCGCCGCGACACCGGTTGTCGCGGCGGTTTTCATTTCGGGCGGGATCAGCATCGCTTCCGGCAGCAGGCGCCGAAGCCGCTGCCGAAAACCGGCTATTGACAATCGGTGAAAGAGATATGCGGCGTTCGGACTGATGCGCCCGAAACTTCCGTTAGAATCGGAGGACAACAACTTTTTTTGGAAGGGCAAGATGTTTTTCTTGGTCCTCCGATTTTTTATAACGACTAAAATTCACTATATTGAACCGCACTAATCCCAATAAAATGAAACTACTGAAATGTTCGGCAATGACAGGGTGCATGATACTGGCACTCGTCATTCTCAATGCCTGCGGACAAAGTCCCGAACCGAAGAGCGCGAGCACTGCTCCAGATTATTATGTCGCCGCCTACGTCTGGCCGTCGTGCCACAACGACCCCAAAGCCCAAGAGCTCCTCTGGAGCGACGGCATCGGCGAATGGGAGGTCATCAAAAAGGGAAATCCCCGATTCGACGGCCACTACCAGCCCAAACAGCCCCTGTGGGGGTACGAAATGGACAACGACCCGAAGGTCGTCGAACGGTGGATCGACGCCGCCACCGCACACGGCATCAACACCTTCATCTACGACTGGTACTGGTATGACGAAGGCCCCTACCTCGAAAGCGCGCTCAACGACGGATTCCTCAAGGCCCCGAACAACGGCAAGATGAACTTCTACATCATGTGGGCAAACCACGACGTCAAAAAGAACTACTGGAACTGTCACCGCTACGGCGACGACGAAACCCTGCTGTGGAACGCCTGCGTCGATTGGAAGAACTTCAAGGTTATCGTCGAACGCATCATCCGCCAGTACTTCTCCCGTGAGAACTATCTCAAGTTCGACGGATGTCCCGTCATGGCGATCTTCGACATCAAAAAACTCATCGAGAGTTTCGGCTCGCTGGACGAAACCCGCAAGGCGATGGATTATTTCCGCACGGAGGTCAGAAAGGCGGGATTCCCCGACCTGCATCTCCAACTCATCTTCGGCGGCGGTTACTTGCTCAACGAGAAATCCGAAGCAAAGCTTCGCGAACAGGTTGCCTCTCTCGGATTCAACAGCGTAGCCTTCTACAACATGGGTGGATTCGATCCCGACTACCTCGTACACGGCAGCAACGCCCGCGCCATCCGCGAACAGTGGGACGCCGTTCTCGACATCCCGCTGTTCCCCTGCGTGTCGATCGGGTGGGACGACACGCCCCGATTCCCCGAAAAGGGCCCCGACGACGTAACCCGATGGCACAACACGCCGACAAGCTTCGCCTGCCTGCTTGAACAGGCCAGACAATATGCCGACAAACATCCCGAACAACCGCGGCTGATTACCATCAACGCCTGGAACGAATGGGTCGAGGGTAGCTACCTGCTCCCGGACATGCTGAACGGATTCGGGTATCTCCAGGCCGTCCGCAACGTAATGCTGGGAAACATGAAGCCCGATCAGGATCAGGAATCCGCGGACGAATAGCGCCCGGCAACAATCAACGCACAAAGGTCCTGCACACACGACCCGAAAGGAGCCATCCTTTCGGGTCGTGGCCGTTCATATTCGCTACATACGCCACAGACCCGTTGCAGACGTTTCTTCCACGGCCAGGGCTTCTTCTCACATTCTCTTCGGAGACATGATCCGGGGCAGACTGCCGACCTTCTTTCCGTTCGGAGAGTACCACCCCGTCGGACAACCGTCCGCCGAAACGGATTTCTGCGCTCCGACGAATGGCACACACACGGACGTCGATCGGCCGGACCCGGCAGCTCCGGCTTCCGAAAAAGAGATCGGGAAGAAGAACGGAACAGCCGTCCGACGGAGAGAATACGTCCGGGATTTCACCCTTTCGGTCGATACAATCCGCCGTTTCGTCTATTTTAATTGTTTACGCGCGCAGCGGAAGTTAGTTTTGCGTCAAAACAGAACGACATGATACGCAGACTTCTGACAGGATGCATCGCCATATTGGGCATAGAGATGGCAACGGCACAGGATTCGCTGAAGATGTGGACGCTGCAAATGTGCCTCGACTATGCTCTGGAGAACAACATCCAGCTGCAACAGAGCCGCAACAACTACCTCTCGGGGCTCGAAGACTCACAGGAGGCAAAGGCGGCCCGTCTGCCGTCGCTCTCCGCATCGGTGACGCAGGGCTACACCAACTACCCCTCCACGAACGTCGAAGAGCGGAACAGCTATACGGGAACCTACGGACTCAATGCCGGGCTGAC
>CALUOX010000085.1 GCA_944322375.1 uncultured Alistipes sp. | reverse complement strand
GGCAGCAGACGGCATGGTATGCCGCGACCAAACGGTAATGCGACAAGGATATGAATGAAGCAGAGGAGGTTTGCAACGGTCGTTGCAAACCTCCTCTGTTTCATGGGCGGAAGGTCCGCCCGGAGCGCAATAAAGTGACAGTCAGCAGGCATCAAGAGATCAAAGATATTGAACCGAATTCATGGAAATTCATTAATTTTGCGGAAACAGCACCGAGAACGGCAGACCGACATGAAGACGAAATCCTCGCGCAACAAGACCATCGACTTCCCGCTGGAGGAGGCCGCTCCCTACCTCGACCGGTGCGTCAGGGGCGACGTCGGACCGTTCGGGGAGCTGCGCGACAAGACGATCCTCGGTGATGCATTCGAGGTTCTGGAGCGGCTTCCCGACCGAAGCGTCGATCTGGTCATCGCCGACCCCTATTACAATCTGAGCAAAAGCTTTCACGGCAACGCCTCACGAAAACAGGATTTCGGGCAATATGCCGCCTACACGGAACGATGGGTCGGAAAGGTCGCCCGAAAGTTGAAACCCGACGGTTCGATCTACGTCTGCTGCGACTGGAAGAGCAGCGGTGCGGTCGAGCAGGTGCTGCAGCGTCATTTCATCGTGCGCAACCGCATCACCTGGCAGCGGGAGAAGGGCCGCGGCGCCGGTGCGAACTGGAAAAACGCAATGGAGGATATCTGGTTCGCCACCTGTTCCGAGACCTATACCTTCAATCTCGATGCCGTCAAGATCCGGCGCCGCGTCCATGCACCCTACCGGCTCGGAGGGAAACCCCGCGACTGGGAGCAGACGCAGCAGGGACGTTACCGCGACACCTGTCCGTCGAACTTCTGGGACGACATCTCGGTACCCTACTGGTCGATGGCGGAGAATACGGCCCATCCTACCCAGAAGCCGGAAAAGCTGATTGCCAAGTTGATCCTTGCCAGCAGCCGTGCGGGCGACATCGTTCTCGACCCCTTCCTGGGCAGCGGAACGACCTCCGTCGTGGCAAGGAAGCTGGGGCGTTCCTATATCGGCATCGAACAGAATCCCCTCTATTGTGCATGGGCCGAATACCGGCTCGAAAAGGCCTTGGGCGACACAACGATCCAAGGCTATACGGACGGCCGTTTCTGGGAGAGGAACAGCTGCGCGGAGCAGCTGCGGATCAAAAAAGAGGGCGCTCGTCCCGCACCCGCCGGCAAGCCGGCCAAACCCCGACCGAAAGATGAAGATAACGAATGATTCGATCCGGAAGATCGCCGACGCCGCATGCAGGCTTCCGGGGCCGATCTGGCTGTTCGGCGCCTACATTCTGCACAATTTTGCCACATGGTTCGGCAACATTCTCATACGGTTGCTGGACCGTACACCCGACGGTTCCACTGGCTGGACCTGGATCGACACTGCTACCCAGGTCAAACTGCTGGGGTATGAGGTGTTCATGCTTTTCATTCTGTACGGGCTGCTCCGCCGAAAGAGGTATGCCGTACCGCTTGTCTCATGGGTCGCAGGGATTCAGTTCATCGTAAAAATCCTCGGAATGGTCAGCGTCATCCGCAACGCCAACATCTTTCTGCCCCAACAGGTCGGAACGTGGATAACGGCCATCCTGCCTTCACTGCTCTTCGCAGCATTATGGTTGGGGCTGCTGCTGTATACCGAACGCTCGCAGGAACTCGCCCGGCTCTTCCCGCCCGAAGAGCGGCATGTCAGCAAATGGTGGGTAGCACTGCTGATCGTATTGATGTTTCAGTAACGACGGCGCCCTCATCAGCGCACCTTTGCCCTTCTCCGGCAAATCTTCGTTGTGCAGCTGAATACGCAGCTAAAAGCGTCCGAAACGAAAAGCCCTGCTGCCTTCACCGGCAACAGGGCTTTGTCTCTGGCTCAAAATACTCCGACAGCGGCAGGCTGGATGGCAAGCCGCCGCAACGAACATCATATCCGATCAAAAGAGTTTTTTCCTGGACTGCGTCACCACGAAATTCTTCAGATAGAAGGGTTCGAAGTAGGCCACATCGACAAACTCCTGCCGATCGTATGCCGCCTGCGCCAGCCGGGCAACTCCCCGCGCCGAAGGTGCTACACGCACCAGTGTGGCGTCGGGCAAAACCTCGGCACACTTCGCGGCGCCGTTTCCGAAGATGACAAACGGCACACCTCCCCGCCACTCCGAGAAGCTCTCCGGACCGACCACCTCGGCCTTGACCTCCGTAAGCGGTTTGCCCGCCGCATCGAACAACTGCGTATAGACCTCCATGCGCCGCGCATCGACCATCGGACACAACACGGCATGTTCCCAATCGTCCACCGAAAGGATTCCCGCCTCGTTGTCCTCACGGGCCACTTCGGTCAATGCGTCGAGCGACCCGATGGCAATCAAGGGCTTCTGCAGTCCGTAGCAGAGTCCCTTGGCAAACGACACGCCGATCCGAAGCCCCGTATAGGAACCGGGACCTTTGCCGACGGCAACAGCATCGAGATCCTCCGGCGACAACTTGTTTTCGCGTAATATCTCATCGACGAAAACGCCGACCTTGCGGGCATGGTCGCGCCCTTCGTCACTCTCCCGCAATGCAATCAATTCCCCGTTTTCGGCAATGCCGACCGAACAGACATCCGTGCCCGTTTCGATACATAAGATCAGTGCCATATCTCTTCTTCTTGAAAATTCTTTATGCCTTAAAAGTTGACTTTCCGCTTCTCATCGCGTTACAACACGCCATAATGCTGCAAAGCCCGCAATACGCCATCGTCATCGACCGTTGCCGTGACGTAATCGGCCGCCTGCTTTGCACTCTCGACCGCATTGCCGAGCGCCACGCCTACTGCCGCATGACGAATCATCGCCACGTCGTTTCCGCCATCACCGAAAGCCATCGTGCAGGAGGGATCGACACCGTAATGTCTCATGAAACAGTCCATTCCGCTCGCCTTCGTCACCCCTTTCATGTTGATGTCGGCCATCAGCGGACTCCACCGGCTCGACACGCACTCCGGGAACTCGGGCATGATGCGCTTCTCCTGTTCGGGCGACATGAAGACGCACAACTGCCGGCAGGGCGTCCGCTGCGCCACATCGCGCAGATCGACCACAGCAGGATTCGTCGGCATACCCAAAGCCGACAGGAATTCACGCATATTGTCATTGGTGCTGTCGGCATACATGCCTTCGTCGGTCAACATCGACACGGCAAAACCCTCACGCTGTCCGACCGCCATCATCCGTTCCAGAATCTCCATCGGAATGGGCCGTTCGAACAGCACCTCTCCGTCGGTCGTCAGGCAATGTCCCCCGTTGACAAGGATGTAACCGTCGAAGGAGAATCCATCCAGCGGCGGAAGGCTCCGCCGGTCACGACCCGTTGCGATAATGACCTTCCCGCCCTGCTCCCGCAACCGTCCGACCGCCTCGCGGGCCGATTCCGGAATCCGGTGCGTGCGGAAACTGCGCAGCGTACCGTCTATGTCGAAAAAAAAGAGTTGATACTTCATGCTCTCAGTGTTTGTATTTCTTCATTGCCTTGTCCATCTCGCGCCGGGCATCGTTCTCCTTGAGATACTCCCGTTTGTCATAGGACTTGCGTCCGCGGGCCAGCCCGACCACGATCTTCACGAGCCCCCGGTCATTGAGGAACATCCGCAGGCCGACAACCGTCAGTCCCCGATCCTGCAACGCCCGCTGCAGCTTGTTCAGCTCCCTGCGGGTGAGCAACAGTTTCCGGTCGCGCTTGGGCTGGTGGTTGTTGCACGTGCCCCAATGGTATTTGGCAATATTCACATTGCGGATCCACAGCTCGCCCCGATCGAAATAACAGTAACTGTCAACCATCGACGCCTTGCCCAGACGGATCGACTTGATCTCCGTTCCGACCAGTACCACTCCGGCCACGTACTCCTCCAGAATCTCGTAGTCGAACGTCGCCCGCTTGTTGCGGATGTTTATCGTTTTGTAATCACTCATTTCTGTCTCTTCTTCGGATCTGTCCGTTCAAACAAATCACCGTTTCGTCTTCCGAACCGGACAATTCGGCATCGGGTTTGCACGTCATGCTGACGTAAGGCCGGGCGAAGGTAACTAATTCTTTTATCTTTGATATGTTTTACACATCTTTCTGTTTATTTTCTGTTTGCACACGGTATGCGTAGTGATACGTGTACATCCCGGCCTTACATTTTTTACCTGTCCGCATACAGCCGCTCTTCAACCGCAGGACTCCGCCTTCCAGAACAGGGACCGGGCTTCCCAAACAAGGACATCTGCCTTCCCGTGCATGAACCCTGCATCTTCAACAAACAGTCCGCTCCTTGGACAAGGGTTCAGCTCCTCGACAAAAGGTCCGCTCCTTAGCTTGGGCAAGAACTCAGTATCTTCAGCGAGAGGTCCGCTTCTTGGGCAAAAACTCCGTTTTCCGCATCAAGGGCTCCGTCTTCTCGACAGGGAGCTGCAGGTCCATCGGGAACCGGACTTCAATCCGGCAGGGAAAACCGTTGACCGCACTCGCGGAGACCGGTCATGCCATATCCTGCAAAAATAACGACTTTTTTTCGAATTACGACACGAATTCGCAACATTACCCCATTCTGAACAGCAGCCGCCCCACGTGGACCGCCAACAACCCCGCCGCGACACTCAACGACACATAGAGGAGAAATCCCGCAAGATCGGTCTGCCGGACCAGCAGGAAATTTTCGTGAATGAAGGTCGAGAAGGTCGTAAAACTGCCGCAGAACCCCACGACAAAGAGCAGCCGCATCTCTTCGGTAAAGAGCGTGCTGCGATCCAACAGACCGTAAAAGACGCCCAGCAACAGACATCCAGCGACATTCACACAGAATGTTCCCAACGGCATGGAAAAGAATGAACATCCCGCCAAAAGCCTCGATACGCCGTAACGCATCACACCGCCGGCACAACTTCCGATGCCGATCAACAACCAGCTCTTCATACCTCTTCGATATTATGTTGCAGGCATCATCAGCGTCCATTGCCGGGACACGGTTGGGTCGGGCGGATACCATCGCCCGTCGATCAAAGAATCGTCCGCTGGATCTTGTGCGAGATGGAGACCATCTCACGGTTGAGCGTGGCGATCACGCTCATGATCTCCGCCTCCTCGTCGTCGGTAAGATCCTCCGCAGCCAGACGTTTCATCTGTTCGTCGATCAGTTTCTTGATTGCATTCGACTTGTAGAGGATCACCGCTTTGGGGACTCCGGCCGCCAGAATCTCCTCGATGCTCTCGACGTGAATCTCCTTCTGTTCCCAGATCTTGCTCGGAACATAGTTGTCATCCGACGTCAGAATATCGACCGCCGCATTGCAAACCTCCGGATCGGGATCATTGACGAACAGATGAGCCGGAACCTCCACCCCGTCTCCAAGCAGCGCACGCTGCTGCCGGTAGATATCGAGAATCTTCTCATAGGTCGGATTTTCGAAATGCAGCCCCTGTGCTTCGAGATTCGACAGAATCACATCGGCGACATTCATCGGTATGACTTCGCCGCCCTCCTTGAACCCGAAGGAGCAGTGTCCGTATTTGAGCAGATACTTCAGCAGTTCCCGTTCCAGCTCCTGCGTTGCGCTTCCCGCCGTGATGCCTTTCGTATAATCGACCGACGGCTCCGATGCCGGCGACGTCGGGGTTTCATACCCCTCTTCGCTACGCTGCCGCAACTGCTGGCGGCGCACGAAATCCGAGGCTTCACGTCCGCCGCCGGTCTGTACGACCCGTTTGCGGGCCACCTCCTCGACAAGCACCCGTTCGTCGATGTCCATCAGCCGCGCACACTCCTTGACATAGACCGACCGCTGGATCGAATCGGGAATCTGCGTGATCGACTGCACCATGTCACCGATCAGCGCCGCACGCTTGATCGGATCGTTCTGGGCCTCCTTCATCAGCAGCCGGGCCTTGAAGGTGATGAAATCGACCTCGTTCGTCTTGATGTACTCCTGTACTTCGGCGGCGGTATGTGTCCGCGCGAACGAATCGGGATCTTCAGGTTCGGGCAGGAGGACGATCCGCACGTTCATCCCCTCGGCAAGGATCATGTCGATTCCCCGGATCGAGGCATGGATACCGGCGGCATCGCCGTCGTAGATCACCGTGATGTTCTTCGTAAAACGGTTCAACAGCCGGATCTGCTCCGTCGTGAGCGACGTTCCCGACGACGAGACCACATTCTCCACCCCGGCCTGATGCATCGAAATGACATCCGTATATCCTTCGACCAGAATGGCGTAATCCTGCTGCTGGATCGCCTTTTTCGCAAAATAGAGGCCGTAAAGCTCCCGTTTCTTGCTGTATATCTCGCTTTCGGGCGAATTCTGATATTTGCCGACGTGTTTGTTCGTACCCAGAATACGGCCGCCGAAAGCGACGATGCGTCCCGAAATGTTGTGTACGGGGAACATCACCCGGTCATGGAACCGGTCAAAGAGATGTCCGTCGCGCTCGTTCCGGATCGTCAGACCTGTCGAGAGCAGAAACTCCTCCTTGTAGCCGGCCGCCAGAGCAGCCTTCGTCATAAGGTCGCCTTCCGCCGAACAATAGCCGAGACCGAATTTCTCGATCGTGGCATCGGTAAATCCGCGTTTCTGACGGAAATAACTCATTCCGACACTCATCCCCTCCTGAGAGTGCTTGAGATAGTCGGCAAAATAGTCATACGCCCAGCTGTTGAGTGCGAACATGCTCTCACGATCGTCATTGCGCCGGATCTCCTCTTCGGTCAGCTCCTTCTCCTTGACCTCGATGCCGTAACGTTTCGCCACGATCTTCAGTGCCTCCGGATAGGTGACACCTTCATGTTCCATGACGAAGGTGACGGCATTGCCGCCCTTGCCGCAGCCGAAACACTTGAAGAGACCCTTTGCGGGCGAGACGACGAACGAAGGAGTCTTTTCGTTATGGAAGGGACAGCACGCCTGATAGTTCACGCCCTTTCGCTTGAGCGTGACGTAATCGCCGATCACTTCGACGATATTCGCGGCCGCATAGATGCGGTCTATGGTGGCCCGATCGATCATGATACTCCTCTGCAAACCGCCCACAAAGGTACGAATAATTCGGGTGCCGAGGAGCGCGTCCCGAAATATTTTTATTGATCCGTCACAGGGAGTCCGCACCGTCGGTCCGGGTCGGCGGAGCGTCTTCAGCTCCACGGGCCGAAGCGGCGAAAAGGGTTTATGACCTAATTTATCAGGGCTGCATGATACGATTCCTGATTTTGTTTTTTACCTTTGCAGCATGGATTTTCAATTGGTATCGGAATACAAGCCTACGGGCGACCAGCCCGAAGCCATCGCACAACTCGTCGGAGCCATCCGTCACGGTTCCAAGCACAATACGCTGCTGGGCGTCACGGGTTCGGGCAAGACCTTCACCGTTGCCAATGTCATCGCACAGCTCAACAAACCGACGCTTGTACTGAGCCACAACAAAACGCTTGCGGCACAGCTGTACGGTGAGTTCAAGAACTTCTTCCCCAACAATGCCGTAGAGTATTTTGTCTCCTACTACGACTACTACCAGCCCGAAGCCTATCTGCCGGCCACTGATACCTACATCGAGAAGGATCTCTCGATCAACGACGAGATCGAAAAGCTCCGGTTGCAGACAACGGCAACCCTCCTGTCGGGGCGCAAGGACGTCATTGTCGTATCGTCGGTATCGTGCCTCTACGGATGCGGGAATCCGGAAGACTTTCATGCGACGGCCGTTTCGTTCAAGGTCGGAGAGGTCGTCAGCTACAAACAGTTCCTCTACAGGCTTGTCGAAGCGCTCTACACACGTACCGAACGCGACCTGCAACCGGCGACCTTCCGTGTCAACGGCGATACGGTCGACATCATGGCCGCATTCGGCGAATTCGGATGCCAGTGCTACCGGGTGATGTTCTTCGACAACGAGATCGAGGCGATCTGGATCATCGACCCCGTAACCGGCGCCCGCATCCAGTCGATCGATGCGCTGACGATCTACCCCGCCAGCCTTTTCGTCACGACGAAGGAACGCATCAATTCGGCCGTACAGCAGATTACGCTCGACCTGGGAAAACAGATCGAATTTTTCGAACGACAGGGACGGTTGGTGGAGGCCCAGCGGATCAAGCAGCGCGTGGAATACGATCTGGAGATGATCAAGGAGCTGGGTTACTGTCCCGGCATCGAGAACTACTCCCGCTATTTCGACGGTCGGGCCGAGGGGACACGCCCCTTCTGTCTGATCGACTACTTCCCGAAGGATTATCTGCTGGTCATCGACGAAAGTCACGTCACGCTGCCGCAGGTGCACGGCATGTACGGCGGCGACCGCGCCCGCAAGGAGAATCTCGTGGAGTACGGATTCCGCCTGCCGGCCGCCAAGGACAACCGGCCGCTGCGTTTCGAGGAGTTTGAACGCCTGATGGGCACGACGATCTACATCAGCGCCACGCCCGCCGAATATGAACTGATGAAGAGCGAAGGGGTTGTCGTCGAACAGCTGATCCGTCCGACGGGACTGGTCGATCCGCCGCTTGAGGTGCGTGTCACGGAGAATCAGATCGACGATCTGCTCGAAGAGATCGACAAGCGCGTGCGCGTCGAAGACAAGGTGCTCGTCACGACCATCACCAAACGCATGGCCGAAGAGTTGTCGAAGTATTTCGACCGTATCGGCGTCCGCAACCGCTACATCCACTCCGACATCGACACGCTCGAACGCATCCAGATCCTCGAAGATCTGCGGGCCGGGATGTTCGACGTCCTGGTCGGTGTCAACCTGCTGCGTGAGGGGCTGGACCTGCCGGAGGTGGGACTTGTCGCGATTCTCGATGCCGACAAGGAGGGGTTCCTGCGCAACGTACGCTCCATCACGCAGATTGCGGGTCGTGCCGCGCGACATGCCAACGGAAACGTGATTCTCTATGCCGACCAGTGCACCGATTCGATGCGATATGCCATCGTCGAAAGCAACCGCAGGCGGGAGAAGCAGGTCCGCTACAACCTTGAGCACCAGATCCTGCCCCGACAGGCACAAAAGAGCGGATCGGGACAAAGCACGCTGCTGGCGGGTCAGGGAGAGAAGATACAGGAGGCCAAACCGGTACTCTATCCGTTGGGAGAGAATCAATACATGCAGGCGGCCGACATACAGCGCACCTATGTTGCCAGCGAGAATCTTGACACGCTGATCGACAAGGCCCGTGAAGAGATGGAACGTGCGGCGAAGGCGCTTGATTTCCTTGCCGCCGCAAAATACCGCGACCGCATGTATGAGTTGCAGAAGCTGCGCGATGAGAACCGCAAGCGCTGACACCGGAACCGCAAGACTGAAATTGAGACCGCAAGGCTGAAACCGGAATTCGCAAGCACTAAAATCGAGACTGCGGGCGATGAAACCGGAATCCGCAAACGCTGAAACTGGAATCCGCAAGCTCTGAAACCGAGACTGTGAGCGATGAAACCAGAATCTCAAGGCTGAAACCGGAATCCTCAAACGCGGACAAAAAGGCCTAAATCCGACTTTTTCCCCCCCCCACACACACCTAAACTCGGAGCAGCGAAAAGTATGGAAAACGGGCGGAGGTTCCTTACCAAAATCCACCCGTCACATCGCCGACATACCGTCTGCCGAAAATACGGAACAACACCTGAACAGGAAAACCATCCGACAAGGCTGTGAACGCCGCATTATCCCGACGGATCCGGCGGTGGATCTGCAGGTTGCCGATCGTCCGCCTCTTCACCGTTCGCGGACAGCCACAACAAACGGACGAAGGGCACTACCGGAGCCGTAAGGGCAATCGCGCCCCCTGCGACACCCTGCCGGCAAGCAGCAAAGCAGCCCGAGAGAAGAGAGCACCACCCTGCACGACACTCCGAGCGCTGCAAATCGCAACGCCCGAATCCCGTTGAAAGCGAAATCGAGTTTTCAAACCCGCCTGCGGCAATTCTTACACGGCCCCCGGTTTCGCCCCGCAAGCTGCAACAGTCAAGCCCGCGGAGACTCACCGCTCCGGAACATTCATTCCGCCCGGTACCGACATCCGAACGTTACTCGACAGCTCCCCGAAAGGTAAAATAGCGTGCCGCAAGGAAACTGTACAGCGCCGAAAGTACGGAGGTTGCGAGTTTTGCCGGTGTCGGCCAGACAGCAAAC
>CALUOX010000084.1 GCA_944322375.1 uncultured Alistipes sp. | reverse complement strand
CAAGAAAGATATCGGTACGAAACGTCTGATGGAGTTCATCATCAACGTGGCGCCGGATCCGCTCAAGGCCCCCAACTTCCTCTCCGAAGAGGGCGAAGAGATCGAAGCCGACGAGACGAAACCGACCGTGGCATTCATCTTCAAGAGCCAGCTCGAACCGCATATCGGCGAAATCAGCTACCTGCGCGTCATCCGGGGCAAGCTCACCGAAGGCATGGAGCTGCTCAACACCCGCACGGGCAACAAGGAGAAGATCTCGCAACTCTTCGCCGTCGCGGGAAAGAACCGTATCAAGGTCACGGAGCTGAACGCCGGAGACATCGGATGCACCGTCAAACTCAAAGGGTCGCGGACAAACGACACGCTGTCGGCACCGTCGGCACCGGTCACCATCACGCCGATCGTCTTCCCCGAACCGCGCTATCGCGCAGCCGTACAGCCGAAGGTCAAGGCCGACGAGGAGAAGCTGGGCAAGCTGCTCAACGACGCCAAGTATGAAGATCCGACGATCCTGGTCGAATACTCCAAGGAGCTGAAACAGACGATCATTCAGGGTCAGGGCGAACATCACCTCAACATTCTCAAGGCGAAGCTGGCCGCCGACAACAAGATGGAGATCGAGTATGTCGCTCCGCGAATCCCCTATCGGGAGACGATCACCAAGGTGGCACAGGCCGACTACCGCCACAAGAAACAGTCGGGCGGATCGGGACAGTTCGGCGAGGTGCACATGATCATCGAACCCTACTACGAAGGGATCCCCGAGCCGAAGAGCTACAAGATCCCCGGCAAGGGCGATATTACGGTCAATATCAAGGGCAAGGAGGAGTACGACCTGCCGTGGGGCGGAAAGCTGCAATACTACAACTCGATCGTCGGCGGTGCCATTGACGCACGTTTCATGCCGGCTATCCTGAAGGGTATCATGGAGAAGATGGACGAAGGTCCGCTCACGGGATCCTACGCCCGCGACATCCGCGTCATCATCTACGACGGAAAGATGCACCCGGTGGATTCAAATGAAATCTCGTTCAAGCTGGCGGCACGGAACGCTTTCAAGGAGGCGTTCCGCAATGCTGGGCCCAAGATCATGGAGCCGATCTACAGCATCGAGGTGCTTACGCCGAGCGAATACATGGGTGCCGTGATGAGCGATCTGCAGAACCGCCGTGCGATGATCGAAGGAATGAATTCCGACAAGGGCTTCGACCGGCTGAATGCCCGTGTGCCGTTAGCCGAGCTCTATCGCTACTCGACGACGCTGTCGTCGCTCACGTCGGGCGCAGCGACCTATTCGATGCGGTTCTCCTCCTACGAGCAGGTTCCTGCCGACGTGCAGGCCAAGCTGCTCAAGGAGTACACCGACACCGACGACGAATAGTCAAACGTACAAACCGAAAGCAGAGGGCCGGAAACAAGTTCCGGCCCTCTGCTTTAATTCCATATACCAGTCCCTTCGCATCCGGAACCTTTCATACCCCCCTTGTATGCCGGTCCTTCTGTATCCCGGACCTTTCAGGCCCGGTCCTCCGTCTCCCTGAGGCGCGTTTCGCGCGACGGATCGGGAATCGAAGAGAGCATCCGCTTCGACCAGGCGTCCGGATCAAATGACCTCGGCCACCACGAAGGTCGAGCCGCCGATGAAGATCGTATCTTCGGGCGCCGCCAATGCGCGCGCACGCGCGACAGCCTCCGTGACCGTCGCAACGGTCTCACAGTCAAGACCTGCAGCGGCGCCCCGCGCAGCAAGATCTTCCGTCAGACAGGCTCTGTGCGTTGCCGCCTGCGTGAAAAGATAGTGTGCGTCACGCGGCAGCAGGCCGAAGATTGCATCGAGATTCTTGTCGTTCGAAAAACCCATGACGCAATAGAGCCGTCCGCCGGCGTGTGAACCGTTCATCTGATGCGTCACATAAGCCAGACCATGCGCATTGTGACCCGTATCGCAGATGACATGCGGGTGTTCGCCCAGGGTCTGCCAGCGGCCCAGCAGCGAAGTCGTCTGTGCTGCGCTTGCGGCTCCATCCACAAACGCCCGCCGGCTGATCGTCAGCGGCGTCTGCTCATGCAGCAGATCGAGCGCCGCAAGGGCCGTCAGAATATTGTGACGCTGATACTCGCCCAACAGATCGAGGTCGAAGTCAAGCACATGCCCGTCCCGACGACGAATGATGCGGAAGTGCTGCTTGTCGCCGCGAAGCTCCTGCTTCTCGCAGGAGAATTCCCGTTCGGCATAGGTCACCTGCGTCTTGTTGGCAGCCGCCACACGTTCAAAAACGTCGTTATAGGCATTGTTAGCCTCGCCCAGAACTACCGGAATGCTTTTTTTGATGATTCCGGCCTTCTCGGCCGCGATCTCCTGCAGCGTATTGCCCAGCAGCGCCGTATGTTCCAGCCCGATGTTGGTAATGACACTTTCGATCGGCAAGATCACGTTCGTGGCATCGAGCCGTCCGCCCAGTCCCGTTTCGATTACGGCGACCTCCACCTCGCTCTGCGCGAAGTAGTCGAAGGCCAGCGCCGCCGTCATTTCGAAAAACGACAGCCCCAGCTCGGTCATCTTCTCCCGGTGCTTGTCAACGAAGTTCACCACCTTCTGTTTGGGGATCATCTCTCCATCGACACGAATCCGCTCCCGGAAGTCCCGCAGGTGCGGCGACGTGAACAACCCCGTGCGATAACCGGCCTGCTGCAGAACGGCGGCCATGATGTGCGATACGGATCCCTTGCCGTTGGTACCTGCCACATGGACCGTAAAGAAATTGCGCTGCGGATTTCCCAAATGCCGGCAGAAAGCCGTTATGCGCTCCAGACCCGGTTTGTAGGCCGTTGCCCCCTCCCTCTCGAAGACCGGCATCGAGGAGAAGAGAAATTCGAGCGTTTGTGAATAATTCATGGTGACCTTTATGTTTTGTTCGGATTAATCGACCAGATAATTGCGTCGTTTGACACGGTAGGCGACGAAGTAGAGGATGCTGAGCAGCATCACATATTCGGCTATGCGGCCCAGATAATCCCCGTAACGGGTATAGAACGTCAGTTCATCATCCAACGCCACCGAACGGGTCAACACGCCGCGTTCCTCCCACCCCAGCGTCGGCCCGACGACATCGCCCCGGGCATTGATGAAGCCCGAGATTCCAGTATTGGCACTGCGAACGACGGCCCGGCGATGTTCGATGGCCCGCAGCCGCGAGAAGGAGAAATGCTGCCGGTGAATCGCCGTATCGCCCCACCAGCCGTCGTTGGTGATGACAAGCAGCACCTCGGCGCCCCTGCGGACGAACTCTCCGACGTAGGCGCCATAGACCGATTCGTAACATACGGCAGGAGCTACGGCCGGCACCGTATCGGTCGCAAAGACCGTGCGTTGCGTATCAACCCCCAGCTGTCCCGTCGTACCACCCAGATCGATAACCAGGAAATTCAGCCATCGGAAGAGCCACGGAAGCGGCATCTTCTCCACACCGATGACCAGTCGCGACTTGTGATGAATGCCCTGCACGCCCCGGGCATCGAGGGCCAGCGCCGTATTGAACCGGTCGTACCAGATGCCGTTGCGGTAGCGGGCCGTCGAGGTCTGCGCTCCGGCGGGATAGATCTTGTAGGTATCGGCACCCACGACGAGCAGCGCCTGCGGATGATCGGCCGCAAGAGCCGCGACCAACTGCCGTACGGAGGGATTTTCCGACACATACGACTCGTTGATGCCCTCGACAAGAGCCGTCTCGGGCATGGCAATCAGTCGTACCGAATCGGGGATCTCCGACAACAGCGACAGCAGATTCGCCCGCTGTCCGTCGGGAGAGGTGTTGAATTTGTCGTAACAGTCGATATTGGGTTGCACGACTGCAGCCGGGATTCGCCGTTGCGGCTCCTCCCAACGGAAATAGATCGTCAGCGAGATGACAAGAGGCAGCACGACGGCCGCGGCCGTCCGCACCCAATAACCGGTCGAGCGCCGATGCTGCAGGGCCTCGAAGAGGAAGAGGTTGCACAAGAGCACCCACAGCGTACCGCCGAAGATGCCGGTATATTCATACCACTGCACGGCCCAGGGTTCCGTAGCGAAACCGTTACCCAGCAGCAGCCACGGGAAAGAGAACTCCCCGACGGTGTACCAATATTCGGTAGCGATCCACCCCGACACCAGCAAGGTATAGGCCAACGCCTTGTGCGCCCGTTTGCTCACCGTATGGTAAAGCATGAAGGCCAGCATGTTGAGAAACGTCGAAGCGAGTGTCGCGGCAACCGGTCCGACGGGAGTGGAATACCACAGGCCCCAGATGGTAAGACCGTTCCAGAGGGCGAAGGCGAGCCATGCCCACCCGAACATCCGCCACCAGTCGCGTCGCGAGGGTCCGTAGGTAGAGCTGATCCACAACAACGGGACCAGCGCTGCGAGCAGCGGCAGTCCCGACAATCCGATCCACCCCATCGACAGCAGCACCGCCGACAGAAGCACACACAAAAATCGCCGAAGAGTCATCGTCATCATTTCGATAGCGCAAAAATAGTCAAAATAACCGAGCTATTCACCTCGGCCGGGATTTTTTTCATCCGGCGGGAAGATCCGCCGCAGAGGGACGGCAACACCCCGCAACGGGGTCCGTGACGGGAGAAAATTTCAATATTTTCGGGAAAAATTTTTACGTGTCACTTTTTTGTTATACATTTGCACTCCGCAAAGTGCGCTAATTACAAAACAAAAAGGATACTGCTATGGCAATGAAAAGAACATTCCAGCCCTCGCGCCGGAAGAGAATCAACAAGCACGGATTCCGTCAGAGAATGGCTACCGCCAACGGCCGCAAGGTGCTGGCAGCACGTCGTGCAAAGGGCCGCAAGAAGCTGACCGTATCGGACGAATCGACGTTCAAATACGCCTAAGGGTCCGCAAGGCACGCTGTGCCATAGCAAGGGCGCCGTACTCAGAGTGCGGCGCCCTTGCTGTTTCGGCCGCAGGCACGGTGCCGCATGCCGCTGCAACAAAATCCTTTCCCGAACGGCAGTCCGGCAGGCTCTGCACGTCGCAGTTCCGGTCTCGACACCTCTCCGCGCCCGATTTTCCGGGCTCGCCGCAACCGGCTTTTGTCACCGGTCTCCGGATCCGGCCCGAGAATCCATCCCCTCCTCCAGAATCCGACCTGCGAATCCGTGCCTCCGCAAAATCCAACCGGCATATTTACCTCTCTGTCACGGTTTTTGAATCCACTCCAACGCTTCTCCATTCGGGCGACCAGTACCGGCACCCGATATCCAGCATCTGTATCGGTATATGCGCCTTCACCCGATACCTCATCGCCCGCCTGCACACCGATCACCGATCCGCACACCGAACCGCCGACCGATCCGACGCGCACGCTGTGTCATTACGACTCTTCTCCGCTGCCATTTCGCACTTTTCATTTTCAAATCTCTCCGAGAAAACGTATCTTTGCAAAAACTGTTTTTTCCATGAAAGTTGCATCTCTGACCTTCAATCCGATCTGCGAAAACACCTATGTCGTATGGGACCAGACGCTCGAATGCGTCATCATCGATGCCGGTTGTGCAACGCCCCGCGAAGAGGCGCAGCTGCGCGAATTCATCGACTCACGGCATCTCAAACCCGTAATGGCCATCAATACGCACGGACATTTCGACCATACGCTGGGCGTACAGTTCCTCAAGGATACCTACGGCATTCCCTTCGCACTCTCCGACAAAGACCGCTTTCTGCTGGAAAACGCCGCGACGAGCAGCTCCATCTTCGGTGTGAAGATCGGTCCCATGCCGTCGATCGACCTCGATCTGGATACGGTCGAAGAGATCCGCTTCGGGGAGACGACCCTGCGCATTCTCCGCACACCGGGCCACACGCCGGGACATGTCGCCTTCTACGCACCCGACGCCAAAGTCGTCTTCACGGGCGACACGCTCTTCCGCGAAAGCATCGGACGCACCGATCTGCCCGGCGGCGACTATTCGTGGATCATGCGTTCGATCCTCGAACAGCTCATCCCGCTGGGTGACGACGTGCAGGTCTATCCGGGTCACGGAGAACCGACGACCATCGGTCATGAAACGCTCTACAACCCCTTCGTGGTGGAGGTCCTCAACAACGAGGTCAATTACAGATAGCCGTCCGATGAACAAGTTCCTGCACAAAGCGCTTTACAGGCTGCTGCCGTTGGGGGCCTACCTCCGTACGGTGAGCGGAGCCTTCTTTCTGCTTCATTGGCTCGGCATCGGCCGCCATGCCCCGGCAACGGAGTACACCTTTCATCTGAAGAGTCTCCTGCGCCCGGGCGATCTGGCCATCGATATCGGGGCCAATCTGGGATACTATACCCGGCTGATGGCCCGTATCGTCGGCCGTGACGGATTCGTCTTTGCCATCGAGCCCGTCGAACCCATCCGCCGCGTACTTGAGAGCAATCTCCGGGGATTCGACAACGTCGAGATTCTTCCCTACGCCTTGGGGGCCGAAGAGAAGAGCATCCGCATGGGCAATGCAACCATCCATACGGGAGGCTACTTCGGAACGGGGCAGAACTTCGTGATGCAGAACGGCGACACGGCCGACATGGAATTTACCGCCACGATGCGCCGCGGCTCGCAACTCTTCGGGCATCTGACACGTCTGGATTTCATCAAATGCGACATCGAAGGCTATGAAACGGTCGTCATGGAGGAGATGCGGCCCCTGCTCGAACGGTTTCACCCGATCGTACTCATTGAGAGCGGCGGCGAGAACCGTCCGCGGATCATCGCCCTCTTCCGATCGCTCGGATACGAGGGATACACGCTCAAACGGGGTCGCGAGGTTCCGCTGAAGGAGTACTCTGTCAAGGACATCATCTTCCGTCCCAGGACTGATTCCGAAACCGATTGTTGATTTGCAAAAACACCAGCACACGATGCGTATCGATATTCTGACCGTAGTTCCGGAACTGCTGCACTCGCCGCTCAACGAGTCGATCCTCAAGCGGGCGCAGGAGAAGGGGCTGGTGGAGATCGTCGTCCACAACCTCCACGACTACGCCCACGACAAACGCAAGACCACCGACGACTATCCCTTCGGCGGCGAGGCCGGCATGGTCATGAAACCCGAACCGGTCTTCGAGCTGGTCGAGAAGCTGCAGGCCGAGCGCCGTTACGACGAGATCATCTATACCTCGCCCGACGGCGTACGCTACAACCAGCACGAAGCCAACCGGCTCTCGACACTCGAAAACATCATCATTCTCTGCGGCCACTACAAAGGGATCGACCACCGCATCCGCGAACACCTCGTCACGCGCGAGATTTCGATCGGCGACTACGTTCTGACAGGCGGCGAACTGGCCGCCTGCGTCCTTGCCGATTCGATCGTGCGAATCATTCCGGGGGCCATCGGCGATGAAACATCGGCACTGACCGACTGTTTCCAGGACAACCTGCTGGCGCCGCCCGTCTATACGCGGCCGGCGGAGTTTCGCGGCTGGCGCGTTCCCGACGTGCTGTTGTCGGGCAATTTCGCACAGATCGAGGCGTGGCAGGAGGAACAGTCATGGGAGCGCACCAAACGGCTGCGTCCCGACCTGCTTAAGGATCCAAAAACCGAAAAACCATGAAGTATTACCTCATAGCCGGCGAAGCGTCGGGCGACCTGCACGGCTCGAACCTCATGCGCGGACTGCGCGACTGCGACCCCTCGGCACAATTCCGCTTCTGGGGCGGTGACCGCATGGCCGCCGTCGGCGGAGGCGGGAACATGGTCCACCACTACAGGGAGACCTCCTTCTTCGGGATCGTCGGCGTGCTGCGCAATCTGGGTACGATCTCCCGCCAACTGCGCGAATGCCGCGACGACCTGCTGCAGTTCGCACCCGACGTGCTGATCCTGATCGACTATCCGGGGTTCAACATGAAGATGGCGCGTTTCGCCAAGGAGCACGGCATCCGCACCTTCTACTACATCGCACCCAAGGTCTGGGCCTGGCGCGAATGGCGTGTCAAGGCGATCCGCCGCTATGTCGATCGGCTCTACATCATCTTCCCCTTCGAACGCGACTACTTCCCCCGCAAGGGCATACAACCCGTCTTCGAGGGAAATCCCCTGCTCGACGCCATCGAAGCCCGTCGGGAATCGCTGCCCGCGCGCGAGGAGTTTATCCGCACGAACCGGCTCGACGACCGGCCGATCGTTGCGCTCGTCGCCGGCAGCCGGCGCGGCGAGATCGAGGCCAACCTTCCGCTGATGTGCGCCCGGGCGCGGCAACTCCCCGCCTTTCAGTTCGTCGTAACGGGGGTGTCGTGGCTCGACCGCGCGCTTTACGACCGGCACATGACGGGCAGCGACGTGCGTTTCGTCTGCGACCAGACCTACGAGACGCTCCACAACGCCGTTGCGGCCGTCGTCACATCGGGAACGGCGACACTCGAAACGGCCCTCATGCGCATTCCGGAGGTGGTGGTTTACCGCACCGTATGGTGGCAGGTATGGCTGCGGCCCTATGTGCTGAAGGTGCCCTTCATCTCGCTGGTCAACCTCAACCTCGGCCGCGAAGCCGTGCGGGAGCTGGTGCAGTCGTCGGCCGACACGACCGAAGCACACAAGGCGTTGCAGGCGATCCTGCCGGGTGGGAAGGACCGCGAACGGATGCTGGCCGACTACGACGAGCTGCACGACATCATGGGAGGTCCGGGTGCCAGCGAACGCTTCGCCCGCGACATGTATGCCGAACTCTCCCGGAACCGGCGTCCGGCAAATCGGGAGCAGCCGGATCCAACAGTAAAAAAGGAGCAATAAAGCCGGATCCCGGAGTTCCGCCAACCGCAGATGTCGGAAGGAGAGAACCCGATCCGGAGACACACAATAAAAGGTACGTCGAATGAAAGAATCACTCGTTATCGCCGCCATTCTCTTCCTATGCGGAGTCATCGCATGGCTCCGCCCCCAATGGATCGCCGCACTGCGGAAGAACCCGCAGACCGATCCCCGCATCATCCGCCGCATCGTAGGCGGCATTCCGCTGCTGATGGCGCTGCTGATTGCCGGCGGCAGCTGGCTGCTCCAGCGCGCCGGATGCACGGACGACCAGCTCGCCATGCTGCGGATCGGAGTACTGTTCGTCGGTCTGATCACCGTCATCTCGCTCGTGGAACACTACAAAAAGAGAAAACGATGAAGATCTTCTGCATAGGCCGCAACTACCGCGAACATGTTGCGGAGCTTCATGACGGTGGAACGGTTCCCGAAGAGCCGCTCTTCTTCCTGAAGCCCGACACGGCACTGCTGCGCAACAACGATCCCTTCTATATTCCCGACTTCTCGAACGAGATTCACTACGAATGCGAGCTCGTCGTGCGGATCGACCGGCTGGCCCGGCATGTCGCGCCGCAGTTCGCCCGCCGGCTCTATGCCGAGGTGGGACTGGGCATCGACTTCACGGCCCGCGACATCCAGCGCGAAGCCATCGCAAAGGGTCTGCCCTGGGAGCGGGCCAAGGGATTCGACTACTCGGCCGCCGTATCGCCGCAATTTATTCCCCTCGCGGAGCTGGGCGACATCCAGCAGCTGCACTTCACGCTCGAAGTGAACGGCGAGATCCGCCAACGGGGATTTACGGGTGACATGATCTTCCCGGTCGATGAACTGTTGAGCTACATCTCGGGGTACATGACCTATCGTACGGGCGATCTGCTCTTTACCGGTACACCGGCCGGCGTAGGGCCCGTCAAGCGGGGCGATGTCCTGCGGGCCGAACTCGAAGGACGCGAAATGCTCCATTTTGAAATCCGATAACGACGCCGGGACGACGCTCCGCCCCGTCCCGCCATGAAAAACTCGACACCATGCTTCTCAAGGAGAAACTGCAACCCTACCGACTGCTGCTGGCCTCGCATTCGCCGCGCCGGCAGCAACTGCTCCGCGACTGCGGTCTGGAGTTCACACTCATCGACAAATACGACGTCGAAGAGCGCTATCCGGCGGGAACACCGCCGCACGATGTTCCGCTCTACCTGTCGCAGCTCAAAAGCGAAGCCTACCCCGAACCGCTGGCGACGGGCGAGATCCTGCTCACGGCCGACACGGTGGTCGTTGCCGGCGGCGAGATCCTCGGCAAACCCCGCGACCGTGACGATGCCGTACGGATGCTTCACCGTCTCTCCGGCGCCGAGCACTTCGTCACGACCGGCGTCACGCTCCGCACGGCCGAACGTCGTTACAGCTTCGCCGTAACGTCGGCCGTACGGTTCCGGCCCCTGACCGACGAAGAGATCGACTACTACATCGACCACTACCACCCCTTCGACAAGGCCGGCAGCTACGGTATTCAGGAGTGGATCGGCTATGTGGCCATCGAGAGTGTCAACGGCTCCTTCTACAACGTCATGGGGCTGCCGATCCAGCGGCTCTATGTCGAACTG
>CALUOX010000083.1 GCA_944322375.1 uncultured Alistipes sp. | reverse complement strand
CATCGACGACCGTACCGATCGCGAGGACGAGCGCGAAGAGCGTCAGCAGGTTGATCGTGAAGCCCGCGAAGGCGAGTAATCCGAACGTTCCGATCAATGCCACGAAGATCGAGACCGTCGGAATCAGCGTCGAACGGACATCCTGCAGGAAGAGGTAAACGATCAGGACCACGAGGATGATCGCCTCGATAAGCGTCTTGATCACTTCGGCGATCGACGCATACAGGAAGTCGTTCACGCTCATCAGGTCCGTGATGACAACGCCCTTGGGCAGTTCCGCGCGAATCTCGTCCAATAGCGCATCCACGTCTTTCACGATCTGCGTGGCGTTCGTTCCTGCCGTCTGGAAGACCATTGCCGTAACGCCCGGATGGCCGTTGACCTGTCCGTGGTAGGCATACGATTCATCGCCCATTTCCACTTCGGCGATGTCCTTCAACCGCAGAATCGTACCGTCCTCCTGCGAGCGGATGACGATATTGCCGAACTCTTCGGGCGTAACCAGACGTCCGCGATACTTCATCGTATATTGGAACGTATTGTCCGAGTTCTCACCCAGCGTACCGGCAGCCGACTCGATATTCTGCTCGGCCAGCACCGCCGTGACGTCCGACGGGACAAGCTTGTGCTGAGCCATCACGTCGGGCTTGAGCCATACGCGCATCGAATAGTCGGCACCCAGCACGAAGAACTCGCCTACGCCCTGAATACGCTGGATACGCGGTTCGATGTTGATCTTTACATAGTTGCTCAGAAAACCTTCGTCATAGGTGTCGTCGGGACTGCTGACCGTGAAGACCTTCAGCATGCTCGTCTGACGCTTCATGGTCGTGATACCGATTTGCGTAACTTCACCCGGCAGTTGTCCCGTAGCGGTGGCCACACGGTTCTGTACGTTCACGGCCGCCATGTCCGGGTCCGTGCCCTGACGGAAATAGACCGTGATGGAGGCACTGCCGGCATTCGAGGCTTCCGACTGGATATACATCATGTTTTCCACACCGTTGATCGCCTCCTCGAGCGGTACGATCACGGATTTCTGGATGGTCTCGGCGCTCGCTCCGGGGTAGGAGGCGCGGACCATGACCGTCGGAGGCGCGATATTCGGATATTGCTCGATGGGAAGCGTCGAGAGTCCGATGATACCGGCTATGACGATGACGATCGAAATGACCGATGCCAGAACGGGTCGGTCGATGAAATGTCTCAGTGTCATGGATTATTCCTCCTTTTCGGTTGCGGGTTCTGCGGCTGCGGCGCTCTCTGCGGCCGGAGTCGCGGTGGCCGTTGCCTGTTGGTTCTTGGCTTTGATCGGGGTGCCCTCACGCATCAGACCTACGCCTTCGTTGACGATGACGTCGCCCGGGGTCAGGCCCGAGTTGACGATATACTCCCGGCCGTTCGAGATGTTGACGACATTGATCATGGTGGAGGTAGCTACTCCGTTGACGACCTTGTAAACATAGACCTTGTCCTGGAGTTCGAAGGTCGATGACTGCGGAACGACGATGCAGTTTTCATAGGTGTGCGGCATGACCAGATTGCCCGAGCCGCCGCTGTGCAGAAGTCCCTCCTTGTTGGGGAAGGCTGCGCGAAGCTGTACGCTGCCGGTCGAGGTGTCGATTACGCCGCTGATCGATTCAACACGTCCCGGATGGCTGTACATCGTACCGTCGTTGAGCTGCAGCTGGACATCCGGCATGTTCTTCAGCGTGTTGGCGATCGATCCGTATTCGCGGGTCAGCGCCAGCAGCTGGTTCTCCGTCATCGAGAAGTAAACATACATCTCCGAGTTGTCGGATACGGTTGTCAGCGGTGTGGGTGTCGAGGGACCGACAAGCGATCCGACACGGTAGGGCAGTGTTCCGACAACGCCGTCCGAAGGACTGCTTACAACGGTATAGGAGAGGTTGTTGCGGGCATTCACCTCTTGTGCTTCGGCTTGAGCCAGCTGAGCCTTGGCCGTCAGCAGGGAGTTCTCGGCCGTTGAAAGATCGAACTGTGACACCACGTTGCGGGCGAACAGTTCCTTTTTGCTGTCATAAGTCAGCTGAGCCGTTGCTACGCTGGCTTTGGCTGCTTCGACATTCGCGATTGCCGTCTGAAGGGCTGCCTTGTAGGGGACCTGATCAATAATGAACAGTTTTTGCCCGGCACGCACCTGCTGGCCTTCCGTGACGCAGAGCTGTGCGATTTTTCCCGATACCTGAGCGTAGATGTCGATGTCCTGACGACCGCGTATCGAGGCCGAATAATTCTCCGTCAGCGTCCGATCGGTCGGAGCGATCGTCAGAACGTCATATTCGGAGACCGGTTGCTGCATCGGCTTTTGCTGGCATCCGCACAGGATCATGCAGCCTGCCGCCGCTGCGAAAATCGAAATTTTCTTCATAATTTAAAAATCCTTATTAAATCGTCGCAAAGTTAAATGTTTCGTAATGATATCATTGTTTCAAAATATGGGCTGTTTTTTTCAAAACGTGAACACGATTGTCCTTATAACGATTTTTTGACTATTTTTGTATGTTCAATTTGTCAAAATTGAAGCAGATGGGGCTGAATATGCTGTCCAAGGACTCTTTTGCCGTCAAAGTGACGGATTTGTGCGAATTTTTGAACAGGCCGACGCAACTGAACGGCGGTGCCATTCTCTATTGTCTGAAAGGTCAGGCTACGGTCTCGTTGAACGTGCAGGATTATGAAATAACGGCCGGTGCGGAGATGTTCCTCTTGCCCCGATCCATTTTTGCGCTTGTCAAGGCATCGAACTCCTTTCAGGTCGTATTGTTCACTTTTTCTCATCACATGTTTGAAAATGCGGCATATCGGCTCGACACGGCTTTTTTTCATTTCTTGAGCACCTCTCCCGTTTACAGACATTCGCCGCAATCGGATGAAATGGCGCGCTGCGGATTCGAATATCTGATGATGATCTACAAGGATGAGAAGAATGGCTTTCGGGAGGAGATCATCAGCAACTGTCTGCGGAATATCCTTTTGATTATCAGCGACAAGGTTCGTAGGGAGTATCTTGGGTTGCAGCACGAGGAGGATAACCGCAAGGTCGAGCTGCTGCATCGCTTTGCCGATCTGGTAACGATCCATTTCGTGCACCATCGTGATGTGGCCTTTTATGCCGACGAACTTTGTATTTCGAAGAGTTATCTCGCTTCGGTGACCCGTTCGTTGGTCGGGAAGACACCCAAACAGCTCATCGACAACCGTATCGTGCAGGAGATAAAGATTCTGCTCGCAACGTCGAATATCCCCTTGCAGGAGATCGTAGATCGGTTGAATTTCCCCGATCAGTCCTATCTGGGACGTTTCTTCAAACGTCACGCGGGAATTTCACCATCGGAATACCGGCGTCGTCGATGATACCGCCGATAGAGTGGTCCGTTTCGAGACGAAGGAGTCTGCATTTGCGTTCGATGCCGCCGGCATAGCCGGTCAGGCTGCCGTTGTGCCCCACGACCCGGTGACAGGGTATGAGGATCGAGATCGGGTTGCGGCCGACGGCCCCGCCGACCGCTTGAGCCGACCATGTCGAGCGATTCTGCCGGCCGGCAAGTTCACGGGCAAGGATGCCGTAGGTCGTTCTCTTCCCGTAGGGAATCTCCCGCAGCAGCGCCCAGACAGCCTGTTGGAAGGGCGATCCGGCGGGGCGTAACGGCGGTGTCGCGCCGGGATCCCTTCCCGCGAAGTAGCGGTCGAGCCATTCGAACGTCGCATCGAACAGCGGAAGCGGATCCGGTCGGGCTTTTTCAAGCATCCTCATCGGGGGAAGGTGATGTTGATCTTCGAACCAGAGTCCAGTTAATGCCGTGCCGTCGGAGGCAAGCAGCAACGGGCCTAACGGCGAGAGGTAGTTGCTGACATATGTGTACTGCATTCCGCTTTCCGGATCGGTCGTCGCATGTGGGGCATTGGTTGGCATCGGTCGATCTGTTTTCAGTTTTCAACGGTTGCAAAGATACGGAATGTCCGGTGCAAAAACAAGTGGAGGAGCTGTTTTCGATCGATTGTACTCCGACGTGGCGGTCATGTGGTAGCATGGAGCCGTCAACATCCGAAGCATCGAGAGTGGGAAGAATGGACGTCGGCGCGTCCGATTCGACCGTATGGCGGTAAAACTCCCGGGAACTGACGAATCTGTGTGGATATGGTCGCCGACGGGTTCCCGGACTCTTTGCCCGGTCAGATCGTGGACAGGAAACGCATCGTATCGATATCGTCGGCGTAATCGGTCAATCCCGGATGCTGGGCCCGGCCGAATGGTACGCATCGCGCATGCAGGGGAAGGGCGGAGACGACGCACTGCAATTCGTCATCGTGCTCCTTGAGCCACGCCTCCACCTCCGCCAGGGAGTCGTAGAAGGTGTAATGCAACAGGCTGAGTGCCGTCGGGAAAGAGCGCTCCTCGCACATTACGGCGCCGTCGAGGTCGATGAACGGGATTTGCCGCATGCGCAGCAGCACCCGTGTTTGCTGATAGTTGCGCCGATACTTGGGGTTGCGGGCCGTGCATCGCAGTGCCGGCATCGTTCCGCGTGGCAGGAAGAGCAGCGAGACATTCCGGCATCCGAGGCCCGAATAGGAGAACAGGTCCTCTTCGAGTCCGTTGAGATCGGCGTCGGTCTCCCTGCCGGACAATACGGCCGTGGAGTGTCGGCTGCCGCGCAGCAGCGCCGGGATCCCGGCAAATGTCGTCTGGAAATAACGGTTCGCGTTGTCGCCGCCTGTTGCAATGACGGCGTCGGGTGCGGTTGCGCTGTCCCATGTCGCGATCGGGAGTGTCGGGTCGATCGACTGCAGCAATGACACGATATATGATATCAGAACGGTGTCCTTGCTCGAAGGCTTGATCCGACAGGCATGTCCGCCTGCCACGACGCACAGCAGATCGAAGAATCCCACCAACGGGATGGTGCCGGCCAGGATGATCAGGACGGGTTTCGGGTGCGGATTCAATGGACAGGAGGCCGCCCATTGTTCGAGTTTCGGGGTGTCGAGCAGTTCGCGGCGGAGGATATCGACGGCCTGCACGATCTCTTCGGGCAGGAACCAGCTGTTTTCGGCTGCGGCACGACGGATCACCGCACGTGTTTCGGGCGTTTGTCCGAACTCCTTCAGGCGGTCACCGAGGAGTGCCAGTGTCTTGATTCTTGCGTTCATGGTGGCAAAGATACGGAAAGTCGGGCGCAGAGCCAAATCGTGTGCGCCGCTTTCCAACAACCACGGTCGGGCGGAATCGCGGGATAGGGCCTGGTCTGGAAAGCCGGGTCCAACCAGGAAAGGTGTGTGGCAGGAAAACAGCCTTGCCGACTGGCTCTTTCGGGTGGAATCGCGGGATAGGACTTGGGAAGCCGGATCTGTGGGCCGTGGAGTCAAATGATGGGGCCTGTTGATTGGCACTGACCGGACGGAATCCGACCGGATGGAATCCGAATTGTGGATATTCGAGGTGAAGCCATAATGCGATCAATCAGAATAAAACGACACGGATGATAATGCGGAGGATGGTGAATAGCGCCGGATGGCCGGGAAAAGTGAAAAAACAACGATCCGGAGGGCCCGTGTTGTCGAACGAAGGCCCGTGTTGTCGATCCGTCGGTCCTTGTTGTCGAATGGAGGTTTGAGTTGTCGAACGAAGGCCCGTGTTGCTGAACGGAAACCCGTGTCGTCGAATGGTGGTGATGAGAAAAACGGAATTCGGGTAAATATTCCGGGGATTCCGTTATGGAGTGGAGACATCGAAACGGTGTATCTTTGTCCTGTCAAAAACATCAAGTCATGAAAAAAGTACTGATTCTGTCATCAAGCCCGCGACGGGGCGGCAACTCCGATACGTTGTGCGATGAATTCCGACGCGGAGCCGAAGAGGCCGGTCACGATGTCGAAAAGATCTTCCTGCGTGACAAACGGGTCAATTACTGCACGGGATGCAGCACATGCAGCCGTGACGGCAAACCCTGTCCGCAGCGGGACGATGCGGCGGAGATTATCGCCAAAATGATCGCGGCCGATACGATCGTCATGGCCACTCCGGTCTATTTCTACACGATGTCGGCCCAGATGAAGACCCTGATCAATCGTTGTTGCGGTCTCTATACCCGGATGAACGACAAGGAGTTCTGTTTTCTCGTGACGGCGGCCGACGAGGACCGGCATGCTTTGATGCGGACGATCGATACCTTTCAGGGTTTTCTCGACTGTCTGACAAATCCCCGCATCCGGGGCGTCGTGTATGGAACGGGCGTGTGGCATGTCGGGGAGATCAAGGATAAGCCCGCGATGCAGGAAGCTTATGAGCTGGGCTGTTCCCTGTAACGACGTGACGAATCAGTCCGTGGCGGGGTAACGAAATTCGAACGGGGCAGTGGCCGGTGCCTTCTTTTGCGGGTCGGGACCGGTTGCGGATCTCCTGACGGAACCACCGGTCTGGAGCGGAAAGCCTGCCGGAATGCCCGTTCGTCCGGAGCCTCGAATGGACGTCGTTGCGGAACGGTCGTTTTGCAGAAGGATGGCCAACTCCGGAGGATGGGAACAATGCTTGTCGGATAAAACAATCACCGGGAAAAAAGAATTAAGATAAGATAAGAATAGGAGAACTGTTATGACATTGGAGGAATTTCTTGCTTTTGCGGAGCTTCGCCGGCCGTTCGACACGCCCGAGATCGGCCGCTTCATGAACGAAATGAGCGACGAGGCCCGACGCATCACTTTCGAACTCAACGGTGCGTACCATACACCCGAGGAGGTGCGTCAACTGCTGACGCGGCTGTTCGGTCGTCCGGTCGATCCCACGCTGCGCGTATTTCCGCCCTTCTATACGGATTTCGGGAAGAATATCCACCTCGGGAAGGATGTCTTCATCAACGCCTGCTGCCATTTTCAGGATCATGGAGGAATCCATATCGGCGACGGCTGCCAGATCGGACATAACGTGGTCTTCGCCACGCTCAATCATGGGCTTGCCCCCGAACATCGGGCCGAAACAACTCCGGCGCCCATCGTATTGGGCCGCAAGGTCTGGGTCGGATCCAATGCGACGATCCTGCAGGGGGTAACCATTGGTGACAACGCTGTTGTCGGTGCCGGAGCCGTCGTTACGAAGGATGTGCCGGCCAATGCGATCGTCGGCGGTGTCCCTGCCCGTCTGATCCGCATGATAGAGAATAATCACTCCACCCAGGAGGCAAACCGAGAAAAGTCATGAAACACGGAATTGCGCTGTTGCTTCTGAGCGTGTCGCTTATCATGACGGTGGCGGCCTGCAACCCGTCGGAGGAGGTGCCGTCGCCATCCACATCCACCGGATCGGTCGGGAGTCCGTCCGAAGAGGATTCCGATACACCCGGCACACCCGATCCCAATATACCCGATACACCCGAAAATCCCGGTACGATGAATCGCAATCTGACCATCACGATCGGTACGGCCTCGTTTGCGGCGCAACTGGAGGATAACGCCACGGCCCGTGCTTTTGCAGCCATGCTGCCGTTGGAGGTTCGAATGAACGAACTCAACGGAAATGAGAAATATACCTATCTGTCGTCGTCTCTTCCCACGGCATCTTCGGCTCCGGGGACGATCGAGACGGGCGATCTGATGCTGTGGGGATCGGATTGTCTGGTTCTGTTTTACGAAACCTTCAGCACCTCGTACAGCTACACGCGCATCGGGCATCTTGTCGATCCATCGGGACTTGCGGCGGCAGTCGGAAGCGGATCGGTGACCGTCCGTTTCGAACCGGCATCCCGGCAGGATTGATGATTGTGGAAAATACTTCGTCGGGGAGTGGAGCTGATTGCCGGTCACTTCGCTTCCCGACTTTTTGTGTCCCGACCTTGTCCGGTCTTCTCTCGGATTTGTTTCGGATTTGTTCCGGCTTTATTTTAGTCTTGCCCGGTCTCATCTGGTTTTATCTCGGTCAGTTCCGGTTTTGTCACGGGTTTGTTTGGCCTTCTCTTGATCTTATTCCGGTCATGGCCGTTCCGGTTTTATCCCCGATCTGTTTGGCCTTATCCCGATTTTGTTCCGGACATGTCCCGTCCCGCTCATGTTCCGGCCTTGTCTTGTCCGGCTTTATCCCGACCTTGTCCGGTTTTGTCTCGGAATTGTTTGGTCTTCTCTCGGTCTTGATCCGCTCATGTCCCGGCAGCACCTTCCGACCGGGTAAATCGAAGGGTGGATCGAAAAGTGTATTTTCATTTGTCTCTGCGCCCGATTTTTCCTATCTTTGGCTTCGTAATTAAAATTCGTAATCATAAAAAGATTGCCTATGTCGATGGTTTTCAAATTCCGCATGCTGAGCGACGAGAACGACCATTTCGTGCGAGATATGGAGCTCCCTTATGACATGACGCTGCGGGCGTTTCACGAGTTTCTCGTGCACAGCCTGGGATACGACGACTGCATGGCTTCGTTCTTTACGGCCGACGAGGAGTGGAAACGGCTGCAGGAGTACACGCTGCTCGATATGGGAGAGGGCGGCGGTATCCCGATGGAGCAGGTGACGCTCGGCCAGTTGATCCACCGGAACCGCGATCGGCTCATCTATCTTTTCGACATGTTGAACGATCGGGCGCTCTATCTTGAATTGATCGAGGCCAAACGTCCCGAAGCCGGTATGGAATATCCGCGTATTGCCTTTGAACATGCCCCGGCCCCGAATCAGTACGATCCGGATGCCAACGAAGACGAAGGATCGATCTTTGAACAGATGATGGACGACTTCGGCGACTTCGAGGGCGACGACAACTACGAGGATGAATAGCGGGGAGTTGATCGTGATCGTCGGTCCGACGGGTGCAGGGAAGACGGATCTGAGCATCCGGGTGGCGCAGCACTTCGCGGCCCCGATCCTCTCGACCGATTCCCGCCAGATCTATCGCGGATTGCCGATCGGTACGGCTCAACCCTCGGCCGAGCAGCTCCGCGCCGTCGAGCACCATTTCATCGCATCGCACGACGTCATGCAGGAGTTCAGCTGCGGAGCCTTCGAAACGGCTGCGCTGGCGCTTCTCGACGAGTTGTTCCGCACGCATGAACGGGTCGTGGCGGTCGGCGGCTCGGGACTGTATGTCCGGGCGCTGTGCGAGGGAATGGATGACTTGCCGCAGGTCGATACGGCGCTGCGCGCCCGGTTGAACGATGAACTTGTCCGTGAGGGCCTCGATGCGCTTGTCGAGCGGTTGCGGCAGCTCGATCCGGCTTATTATGAGGTTGTCGATCGACAGAATCCTGCGCGGGTGCTGCGGGCCGTGGAGGTTTGCATGCAGAGCGGACGGCCCTTCTCCGAACAGCGTACCGGAACACGGCGACAGCGTCCGTTCAATGTGGTGAAGATCGGAGTGACGCTTCCACGCGAGGAGCTCTATGAACGCATCGACCGTCGTGTGGATGCAATGATCGATGCCGGTCTGGAAGAGGAGGCGCGGCGAATGTTGCCGTTCCGGAACCTCAATGCCCTGCAAACGGTGGGGTACAGGGAGCTGTTCGAATATTTCGACGGTGCAATTTCACGGGAAGAGGCGATCGAACGGATCAAACGCAATACCCGTCGCTACGCAAAGCGTCAACTGACATGGTTCCGGCGCGATCCGGAGATCCGCTGGTTTTCCCCTTTCGAGACGGAAGCGGTTTTGGCGTGGATCGAGCAGCAGGATGCCGGGGAAAGTGCATGATGAATTGTCCGGAAAGGGCAGCGGCCGGAATGTCGTTCGATGACAGGCCACGGGCGGCGGGCAACAGCTGACGGAGACAAGCGGCAGACGGCTGTCGGAGTCTGCTTCTGGATCGAATATCGTGGAATACAATGGGGTACGGCATCGGTGGAGAAATTCGGATTTTCAAAAGAGAGATGCGCTGAGAATGAGAAATTGTTTGCAAATATGGGGCATTGCGCTGTTTGCTGCCGGATGTCTGTCGGCATGCGGAGCGGATGGCGGGAAAAATGTGCGTGAAGCGACGAATCCGACGTTGGAGACGATCTTCGCCCGCCGGAGCGTGCGGGAATATCAACAGCGGCCCGTCGAAGCGGAGAAAATCGATCTGTTGTTGCGGGCGGCGATGTCGGCTCCGTCGGGAATGGATCGCCGGCCCTGGGAGTTCGTCGTCGTAACCGAGCGGTCGCTTCTGGACTCTCTGGCTGCAGGTCTGCCCTATGCGAAGATGTTGTCTGCGGCCCCTTGCTGCATTGTTGTCTGCGGCGCTCCGGAACGTCAGTCCTATTGGTATCTTGATTGTTCGACGGCTGCGCAGAATATCCTGCTGGCCGCGCAGTCGCTCGGTCTGGGCGCCGTGTGGACTGCCGCCTATCCCTACGAAGACCGGATGGCGGTGGTGCGGACTCAGCTCCGCCTGCCCGACGGTATTCTGCCGTTGTGTGTCATTCCGGTCGGTTATCCGGCCTCCGCAGGAACGCCGAAGATGAAATACGACGCTGCACGTATTCATAACGAACGGTGGTAGTTTCGGAACGGCTTTGGAGGCTGACACCCGGGTTTGTTGTCAATCTGTTGTAAAAAGTTTCTCAAACCGGCAAAAAAAATGTTCCGATGGAAGATTTCGCCCGAGGGCGAGTTTGTGGAATGAAAATTAATTCGTACTTTTGTCGGGCCTTGCAGAGGCGGTTGCTCGGATGGTGGAATCGGTAGACACGCCGGACTTAAAATCCTGTGGCCAGTAATGGCCGTGCCGGTTCGACCCCGGCTCCGAGTACGGAAAATTTATTGCATTATTTTTTTGACATACACAATAATGCACTATATTTGTATCGTTCCCATCATGTCGGCAATGTCGGCGGCCATTCGACTTCGGATCCCCGAATAGAAGGGGGGGGGAAGAAAGAATTCCGAGAGAGGAAGGCCAAGTCCAAAGAACAGAAGATTAGGATCTGAGAACGGAGGTTCCGGTTCAGAGAGCAGAGTTTCCTATTCGGAAATTTGCGCGGGTTTTGAAAACCGAGGCCGGATCTGGAGTGTGACGGTCAGGCTTCAGACGGTGGACCAATCTTTGAGGCATCGGTTTGAGTTTTGAACGAAGCGCCGGACACTGGAGAGAGGTCTGAGTGCTGGAAGGAGCGCCGGACACGCTGAGAGAGGCCTGGGTTTTGAACGGAGTGCCGGACACATTGAGAAGGTCTGGGCTCTGGAAGCAGGCTTGACTTTACACGACAAAGTGCAGGTCCGTATTCGGGAGAGACCTTATCTTTGAAATGCCGGTTCGGATTCCGGACGGGCGAGGTCGGACACAGAGAGTGGGTGCGTACTTCGGAAGAGTGCTTGATTTAGAAAAAATGGTCCTGGGTCCGGACAGGAGGTCTGACCGCGGAAAATGCTTCGGGCCTTCACTGCGACAAACTGAAGACGACGGAACGGGAACAACAAACTGCCACAATGTAATTTCACGACAACCGGTCATCCGACCGGATTGATCACCGATATATAAATTTGAACGACGGATTTTATGCAGGATTTTAGTGCCCTCGAGGGAAAAAGCCTCGCCGAACTGCGCGAGATCGGCAAAGCCCTCGGCATGGGAAATGTGATGCTCAAGAAGAAAGAATTGCTCGAACAGATCAAGGCTGTGGCTACGGCTGCGCCGGAGATAACGGATACCCCGAACGCACCGGCCGAAACGTCGGAAGCCTCTGCTGCGGGTGGAGAGCCGAAACGTCGCGGACGACGTCCCCGGATGTCGGGTGTTCGCGTGGAGGGGCGTGCAGCAACTCCCGCGCCGGAACAGCCGGCGGCAACTCCCGTTGAAACATCCGACGCCATGACGTCGCCGTCGGAGTCGTCAGAGACACCGGAGGCACTTCCTGTATCGGAATCCGCAGCGGTCGCACCGGCACCCAAACGTCGCGGACGCAAACCGAAAAATCCGGAGAGCGGGGCTTCCGCTGCCGCATCGCAACCGGCATCCGCAGAGCCTGCCTCTGAAAGAACGACGCCGACGGATAAGACCCGTGAAACGACGGGACGGGGTCGTGAGATTCCGGCTCCACAGGAAGAAGAGGAGATCATCACGAAAGACGATTTTGTCGGCGAAATCGAAGGTGAAGGCGTCCTGGAGATCATGCCCGACGGTTATGGATTCCTCCGTTCGGCCGATTACAACTATCTCAATTCGCCCGATGACATCTACGTCTCGCCGTCACAGATCAAACTTTTCGGACTCAAGCCCGGTGATACGGTAAATGGTCTGATCCGCCCTCCGAAAGAGGGGGAGAAGTATTTCCCGCTGACAAAGGTCAACGAAATCAACGGTCTCGATCCCGAGTACATTCGCGACCGCGTACAGTTCGAGTACATGACGCCGCTGTTCCCGAGCGAGAAGTTCTGTCTAACGGGAAAGGGGCACAACAGTCTGTCGAATCGCGTGGTGGATCTCTTCTCGC
>CALUOX010000082.1 GCA_944322375.1 uncultured Alistipes sp. | reverse complement strand
CCCTGCTGAAGGCCCCCGGCGAGTGGGGTGCCGACATCTGCGTCGGTTCGGCACAACGTCTCGGCACGCCGATGGGATTCGGCGGCCCGCATGCCGGCTACATGGCTACCCGCGAAGCCTACAAACGTCAGATGCCGGGACGCATCATCGGCGTTTCGGTCGATCGGCTGGGCAACCGCGCACTGCGCATGGCGCTCCAGATGCGCGAACAGCACATCAAGCGTGAACGCGCCACGTCGAACATCTGCACCGCCTCGGCACTCATGGCCACGATGACGGGCTTCTACTGCGTCTATAACGGCGCCGAAGGATTGCGCCGCGCGGCGCAGACCGCCCATACGGCAGCCTGCGACACGGCACGCGCACTCGAGGCCCTGGGATACAAACTCACGAACCGCTGCTTCTTCGACACGCTCGACATCGAAGCTGAAGCCGCCGTCATCCAGTCGCTTGCGCTCGAACGCGGCTACAACTTCTTCTATCCGTCGGAGGAGCGTGTGCGGCTGTCGTTCGACGAAGTGACCACCGACAAGGAGGTGGCGGATGTCATCGGCCTCTTCGCCGAGGCGCGGGGCCGCAAGGCCAAGAGCTACAAGAGCCACGCCGAGAGCACGCTGCCCGAAGCGGTGCACCGCACGTCGGCAATCCTGACCGAGCGGGTCTTCAACTCCTACCGCAGCGAGAGCGCCCTGATGCGTTACATCAAACGGCTGGAGCATCGCGACATCTCGCTGGCCGACTCGATGATTTCGCTCGGTTCGTGCACGATGAAGCTCAATGCCGCCGCGCTCATGCAGCCGCTGTCGCTGGCGGGATTCCAGAACATGCACCCCTTCGCCCCGATCGAACAGGCCGAAGGATACATGGAGCTGATCTCGTCGCTCGAACACGATCTGGCGGTCATCACCGGCTTCGCGGCCTGCTCGCTGCAACCCAACTCGGGCGCTGCGGGCGAATATACGGGTCTGATGGTGATCCGCGCCTACCACCAGTCGAAAGGCCAGGGCTACCGCAACGTGATTCTCATTCCGGCATCGGCACACGGCACCAATCCGGCATCGGCGGCGATGGCCGGCATGAAGATCGTCACGGTGGCGTGCGACGCCAACGGCAACATCGACGTCGAGGATCTCAAGCAGAAGGCCGCAGAGCACTCGTCGGAACTCTGCGGGCTGATGGTCACCTATCCTTCGACGCACGGCGTCTTCGAGAGCCGCATCCGCGAGATCGTCGATGCGGTGCACGATGCCGGAGGACAGGTCTATATGGACGGTGCAAACATGAATGCACAGGTGGGACTGACGAACCCGGGCTACATCGGCGCCGACATCTGCCATCTCAATCTCCACAAGACGTTCGCCATGCCGCACGGCGGCGGCGGTCCGGGTGTCGGACCGATCTGCGTGGCCGAGCATCTGCGGGCCTTCCTGCCGTCGCACTCCATCGTGGCGACGGGCGGCGACGAAGGGATCACGGCCGTCGCTTCGGCCCCGTGGGGTTCGGCGATGCTGCTGCCCATCACCTACGGATACATCAAGATGCTGGGCGGCGAAGGTTTGCGCCGCGCCACCGAGATGGCCATCGTCAATGCCAACTACATGTCGTCGGCGCTCAGGGAGGAGTTCCGCACCTACTACACCGGCGAGACCGGACGTGTGGGTCATGAGATGATCCTCGACCTGACGAATTTCAAGCACGACTTCGGCATCGACTGCGGCGACATCGCCCACCGGTTGATGGATTACGGGTTCCATGCGCCGACGCTGTCGTTTCCGGTTCATGAAACGCTGATGGTCGAGCCGACCGAGTCGGAACCGAAGGCCGAGATGGATCGTTTCATGGAGGCGCTGGTACGCATCAAGCGTGAATGCGAGGCTGCCGTCGGACAGAGCGACAATGTGGTGGTCAACGCCCCCCACACGGCCCGCGAGATTGCCGGCGAATGGACGCATCCCTACTCGCGCGAGGAGGCGGCCTTCCCGCTGCCCTGGATCGCCGAGTCGAAGTTCTGGCCCTACGTCACGAAGATCGACAACGGCTACGGCGACCGCAATCTGGTCTGCCGCTGCATGGAGTAATTCCATCGCGCATTACCCGCTTCATCAAGTCCGCTCCGGTTATCGGAGCGGACTTTTTGCCCAAGAGGGGGGGGGACCGACGGATGTCGTTCGGCACGGCCTCCCCTCACAGCAGGCAATCGATCGCTCCGTCGGTTTCGGTCAATTATCCGCCAGGGAAGCCAACCGGTTCCTGTACTGCCGACTGTCACTCCAAACGGGCATGTCGCAAGCTCAACCCGGCCTTCGTTTTTCGCCACTTTTCCCTTCAAGATTGCCGAAATCCGGGAAAATGCACTATCTTTGCTCTACTTTTACATGAAACAATTTCGAAAAACCGTTCTGACAAATAATCAACAACGATAATTATGAAAGCTGAAAACAACAAAATGGTGGCGGTGAACTACAAACTCACCGTCGATGGAAAGATCGCCGACCAGTCGCATCCCGACAAACCGCTGGAGTTCATCTTCGGGACCGGCATGCTGCTTCCCAAGTTCGAGGAGGCCATTGCCGGCAAGGAGCCCGGTGAAAAGGTCGCCTTCACCCTGTCGCCCGCAAACGGATACGGCGAAGTGGTTGAGGACTTGATCATCGATCTGCCCAAAACCACCTTCATGATCGACGGCAAACTGGCCGAAGAGTACCTCTTCGTGGGAAGCCAGATCCCGATGTCCAACGCCCAGGGCCAGCACATGGTCGGTGTCGTAAAGGAGGTCGGCGACCAGACCGTCAAAATGGACTTCAACCATCCGATGGCCGGCAAGACGCTCAACTTCGAGGTCGAGGTCGTCTCGGTACGCGACGTCACGCCCGAGGATCTGGCCGGACACTGCGGCTGCGGCGATTGCGGCTGCGGGGACGACTGCCACTGCGAGGGCGAGTCGCATCACGATGAATGCGGCTGTCACGGCTGTCACTGATCGGTGATGAGATACGAGCAAAGGCCGGCCCGCAGCCGGCCTTTCTCGACTGCATACGGATTCCCGGCCATTGCGGGAGGGGAAGGGGCGCAACTCGATGGTCCCGGCCGTCACGAAGCCCGATCCGTTCCCGGCGCCCGACCGTTGCCGGATTCCCGGATCGAAGCAAAGCCGGAAAAGTCCGAAGCCAGGTCGAAAGCCCGAAACTGAATCAAAAGCCCGGAGTCAGGTCGAAAGTCTGGAACTGAATCAAAAGTCCGGAACTTGATCGAAAATCCGAAGCTGAATCGAAAATTGGGAGCTGGATCAAAGGAGCGGTCATACGAGTCTCCATTCCGTTGCATTCCGACAGGTTTTATCCCGCCCCGTTCCGCATCCGCCGCCTGCAGAACGCAGAATGCCGACGTCGATATCAATGTCAATATCGTACCGGCAAGGAGATGCCGGCGGAGGAAAGAGACGCCGGAGGCTGAAATCCCCGCAACCGAAAACCGACCGTTTCCCCGAATACTCAAATACGCGCATCGTGCTCTTCTCCATCGCACAATATCTCGAATCGGTACTCAACGCCCACGGCCTGACCCGTACACTGGGTGAGATCAACGTATGCCGCAACGCCGACGGCGAACCCGTCTATTACACGGGAAACAGTTCGATCGTCTTCCGCATCCATACCGAGGCGGGCGACAAGGCGCTCAAATGCTACACCCGGGCGCATCGCAATCTGGAGAAGATTTACGGCCAACGGTTCCGCCCTTCGGAACTCTTTTTGTACACCTCCACCTCCGACGGCGTCTGGACGGACGTGGTCGTGGATGACTGGATCGAAGGCGAATCGCTCGGCAATGCACTTCACCGGGCTGCCGCAGCGCGGGACCGGGCACTGCTTGCCAAACTGGCCGAAGCCTTCGATCTGCTCTCGGCACGGCTGCTGCCCGCGGCATGGGCCCACGGCGATCTGAAACCCGACAATCTGATCTGGGACGGTTCGACACTTCACCTGATCGACCTCGATGCGGTTTTCCTGCCGGAATTTTGCGGACAGCAGAGTCCGGAGCTGGGGACAAAAGCCTTCCAGCATCCGCTGCGCACGCAGGAGGATTTCAATGCATCGCTCGACGACTACCCCGCCGCACTGATAGCCACGGCTCTCCATGCCGCCTGTCACGACCCGTCGCTGGTGGAACGATACTCCGATGCCGACGGACTGCTGCTCGATCCGGCAGAGATCTTCGCGGGACAGAGCCCTGCCTACGACGAAATGCTCGAACTGTTCGCCCGCCGCGGCGACGCAATCGGCTACCGCACGGCCAGACTGCTCGTATCCCCCACCCTGCAGATTCCGCAGGCCGCGACACTCTTTTCCTGGCGTATCCGTCCGTTGCAAAAGCCCGTCGGGATACCCGAACTGGATGTCGATGCGGGTCGCTGGGGTTTCCGCTCCGGTACGCGTTTCGTCATCCCTCCCGTATGGGACAACGGTTTCGACTTCAGCGAAGAACTCGCGGCCGTAGCGCTCGGCGGCTGGTGGCATTTCATCGACACGGCAGGGCGCGTTATCCTGAACTGCCCGCCCTGCGACGCCGTAAAGCCCTTCCGCAACGGGCAAGCCGAGCTGCTGCGAAACGGCCGGCGGGAGAAAATCGACCATCCGTTGAAAAAAATCGCACTAAATCACTATATTTGTTCGTTCGGTCAAAGGCTCATATGTACGAATACAGACACTTGACAACTGAAGAGATCGCGTCGCTCGAAACAAACGGCTCGTCGGCATCCGACTGGTCGGCGGTAGAGGTTGCCGGCGATTTCCGAACCTCGCAGGTGCACAATACCCGCTTCGAAGGGCGTGTACGACTCGCTCCGGGCGTACGGATCCGCAACGCCCGGATCCGCAACTACGATATCGGCGCCGAAACGACCATCGAGGACGTCACGGCGCTGGAGTGCCGGGGGCAGAGTTCGTTCGGAAACGGGACACCGGTCGCGACCATGAATGAGAACGGAGGCCGCACCGTCCGCATCTTCGAGGGGCTGACGGCTCAGACCGCCTACATTGCGGCCATCTATCGGCATCGCCCGAAAGTCGTTGCGGCTCTCGACCGCATGGCGGAAACGATCGCCGAGGCGCTCCGCTCGACACAGGGACGCATCGGCCGCCGCTGCCGCATCTCCGGATGCCGGCTCCTTTACGAGATCCGCACGGGAGACGACGTGACGATCGAAGGCGCGGCAATCCTGTCAAACGGCACCGTCGGCGACCGCGCGCGCATCGGCATCGACGTGAAGGCCTACGACTTCATCATCTCCGAAGCCGCACGGATCGACAACGGCGTGCTTGTCGAACGCTGCTTCATCGGCGAATGCTGCATTTTCGATCGGGGGTTCACCGCTTCCGACTCGCTTTTCTTCGCCAACTCGCACTGCGAAAACGGTGAGGCCGTCTCGATCTTCGCCGGTCCCTGCACCGTATCCCACCACAAGGCATCGCTGCTCATCGCCGGCATGTTCTCCTTCTTCAATGCCGGCAGCGGCACCAATCAGAGCAACCACCTCTTCAAGAGCGGCGCCGTACACCAGGCCGTACACCGCCGGGGCTGCAAGTTTGCCAGCGGAGCCTACGTCATGTCACCGGCCGTCGAAGGGGTCTATACGATGATCATGGGACGGCATACGCACCATCACGACACATCGGTCTTTCCCTTCTCCTACCTGCTCGAACAGGAGGGACGTTCGGCACTGCTGCCCGGCGCGAATCTGTCGAGCTACGGGACGGTGCGCGACATCGAGAAATGGCGTCAGCGCGACCGTCGCACCGTCAAACGGGATCTGATCAATTTCGAGGCATGGAATCCCTTCGTCGGAAACGCCCTGACGGCTGGAATCGCAGCGCTCAACAAACTGCTGGACAACAATCCCGACGCCCAGAATTTCATCTACGGCACGGTACACATCAAACTGACCGGAGTACGGCGCGGACTGCGCAACTATGCGCTTGCGCTGGCCGCCACGAAGGGTGACCTGCTGGCGCGCGGCCGTCAGGCTGCGGAATACGACGGCCGCGGCAGCTGGATCGATGCCGCCGGTCTCTACTTGACAAGGAGCAGCATGGAGTCGCTGCTCGATGAAATCGAACGGGGCGAAATTTCGACACCGCAAGGCATCGACGAGCGGCTCCGGAGCTTCGCCCTCCACTACGACGACTATGCCCACAGCTGGGCGACGGATCTTCTGCGGCAGGAGATCGGCCGCGAGCCCCGGCCGGAAGATATTGCCAGGACCCTTGCCGAAGGGGAAGCGGCCAAACGGACGCTGCACCAAATGACCGAAAACGACCGGGCGTTCGACTGCTCGCTGGACATGGCCGTCGGATACGGACTCGATGCCGTCACCGCAGAGGAGCGGGAGGCGGATTTCAAGGCCGTGCGCGGATTATGAGACATTGCCACAACAGACCTAACAACCACAATATATGAACTACACCCAGAGCATCACCCGTCGTCACCGCACGGCCTTTCTCATCGCCATCGACCAATCCGGATCGATGGCCGAAGAACTGACATTTCGGGGCATCCGACAAAGCAAGGCCGCAGCCGTTGCCGAAGTGACAAATTCCCTGTTGACGGAGTTGCTGCTGCGTGCCACGCGCGAAGGCGAAGTACGCGACTACTACGACATTGCCGTCATTGGCTATTCGGGTGACGGTGTAACGTCGTTGCTGGCGGCAGGCACCCCCTTTATAGCCGTACCGCATCTCGAAGAGTCGGTACGCAATCTGCGTCGCATAACGGTCGAACGGCATCTTCCCGACGGACAACCGGCACTCAACGACCTGACTCTCCGCGAATGGATCCTTCCCGAAGCTACGGGACAGACACCCATGTACGAGGCGTTGTGCTACGTGCGCGATCTGGTTTCCGAATGGTGCGCCCGGCCCGAACATCGGGAGAGTTTTCCGCCGCTGATCTTCAACACTACCGACGGTGAGGCCTCCGACAGCGACGAAGAGGAGTTGCGCGAGATTGCCGGCCGGATCCGGGATACCGGCACCGACGACGGACACTCGCTGTTCATCAACGTCCACATCGCCTCCGGCGACCTGACAAAAGGAGGGTTGTTCCTTACGGCGGCCGAGGCGGGATACGACAACCGCTACGCCCGTCTGCTCTATGATTTGTCGAGCACGATGCCGCCGCTCTTCGACAACGCGATCCGCGATCTGCGCGGCGACGGCGCCACAGGTCCCTTTCGCGGCATCTGTTACAACGCTTCGGTGACCGAACTGCTCTCGATTCTCAACGTCGGGTCGATCAGCGTAAATCTGCAATGACCATGTTCCCAGCCATCCAACAATTCGAAGAGGGGCTGCTTGCACCCCGCGAATCGCTCCACACGCTGTGCGAAGCGCGGTTCGACCGCTCGGAAGAGACGGGTGTACTCCGCATCGGCCGCACGACACTCTTTGCCGAGATACAATGCACGTTCGAAGGGGGCCGTTATCTGCTCTGCTGCCCGCTCTCGACACTCGCGCAACGGCTCGCCGAGACCTCGGCCCAGCGGCTCAAATACCGGCGGGCAGGATTCCTGCTGCCGTGGCGGCTGCTGCGCAATGAACTGACCTACCGTGATGCAACGGGCGCACGCCGCACCTGCGACCTGATCTTGCAGGAGCTGCCGGCCAGCGGCGTGCCTCTGGACACATTCGTCCGCACGGCCGACCGTACACGGCTGCTCGACGCGCTCGACACATTGCAAAAGGCCCTGCACGACGAACATATCGCGCACAACAATCTCAAGGCGTCGAATCTTTGGGCGACGCCCGATTACCGGCTCTACCCGATCCGCTACGCCTATGTCCGTACCGGAGACGAAGCCGGAGGACATGACGCCGACGCCGCAGCATTCGAATCGCTGCGCACCTGCATTCACGAAAACACGCCGGAACAGGCATCCCCGGATACGGCACAATTGATGTGCGATACGAAATCGGCGTACCATACGCCGCGGCCCGACTTCTCGAACCACCGCTGGATCGGGCCGATGTCCGAACAGCTGCTCTGTGTCGAAGACGAAACGGGATACGGTTACGTCGATACGGGCAACAACTACGTCATCGAACCGCATTTCCGGTGGGCAAACGACTTCCGTGAAGGGCGTGCCGAGGTGGAGACCGCCGATGCACGCATGGGACTTATCGACAAGACGGGCCGTTATATTATCGAACCGCTGTACGAAATCGTGGAATACGACGACCGCACGGGCCGTTCGCTTGTCCGGCTCGACGGACGCTGGGCCGCATTCGACTACGAGGGACGGCAATTGACCGAGTTCGGGGCCGTCGAGCCTTGATCCGCCTCCGGCGGCAAAAAAAGGGCGAACCGGCCGGCCGGAAACGGCACACAGGATCTTCGACGTGCCAACAGCCCGCCTCCGGCAGTACAAGAGAGGGGGGCGTTTCCGATCGGTCAGCAACAGACAAAAGAACAACAAAAAATACGGATTAATGGAAAAGGAACAGATCAAATGCCTCATCATCGGCAGCGGCCCCGCTGGATATACGGCCGCCATCTATACATCGCGAGCCAACCTCGCACCGGTCCTCTACGAAGGGATCGAACCGGGCGGACAGCTGACGACCACCACCGAAGTCGACAACTTCCCGGGGTATCCCGAGGGCGTTGACGGCAACCAACTGATGGCCGATCTGCGCAAACAGGCCGAACGGTTCGGAACGGAGATCCGCCGCGGCACCATCACGAAGGCCGATCTCTCGGCACGTCCCTTCCGGCTGACGGTCGATGGTGAAAAAGAGATCGAGGCGCAGAGCATCATCATCGCAACGGGAGCGTCGGCCCGCTACCTGGGACTCCCCTCCGAGACGAAATTCCGGGGACAGGGTGTCAGCGCCTGCGCAACCTGCGACGGATTCTTCTACCGCAAGAAGGATGTGGCCGTCGTTGGCGGCGGCGACACCGCCTGCGAAGAGGCTACCTACCTTGCATCGCTCTGCCGGCAGGTCTATATGATCGTCCGCAAACCCTTCCTGCGGGCTTCGCAGGCCATGCAGCAACGGGTAATGAATACGCCCAACATCGAGGTGCTGTTCGAATACAACACCGTCGAGGTGCTGGGCGATGATTCGGGCGTCACGGGTGTCACGATCCGCCACAACGACGGTTCGGAGCGGACGCTCGACATCGCAGGCTTCTTCCTCGCCATCGGCCACCACCCCAACACCGAGCTCTTCCGCGACCAGCTGGAACTCGACGCCGAAGGGTATATCCGTACCGAAGCAGGCACCTCGCGCACCTCGGTCGAAGGGGTCTTCGCTGCCGGCGACGTGCAGGATCCCCACTACCGGCAGGCGATAACGGCCGCCGGATCGGGATGCGTGGCCGCACTCGACTGCGAACGCTTCCTGCGCCGGTAGCCGCAAGGAGGGGCAGAAGGTAACGGCAACGGAAAGCGAAAAGAGGAAAGAGGAAAGGGAGACGGCAGACGAAAGACAAAGAGCAACGCCGTCAACCTTCCGGACGCCCCGGATGAGAACGTCGCATACAGGCAAGAGGCGGCATCCTTGCCGATCATACGACACACCCGCCTGCACGCAGCGATACGCAAGAAAAGACCGAGGGGAGTTGGAATCCAAACTCCCCTCGGCGTTTCATTTCAGCAGCACCCTCCGGTTCCCGCACAAAACGGGGAACCGCCGCTTGCGGGATCAATCGACGTGGATCGTCCCCTTCAGCCGCAGATCACGCGACGATGCTCCCACCTGAATAAGGAAATCGCCCGGTTCAACGACAAAGTCGTGCCGGTCCATGTCGTAAAAGGCAAAAGCTTCACGCGGCAGACGCATCTCGATCCGCTGTGCCGCACCCCGCTTCAGGAAGACCTTCTCATAGCCTTTCAGCTCCTTGACGGGACGCGGAACGCTGCATGTCAGGTCGCTCACATAGAGTTGCGCCACCTCGGCGCCGTCACGACGGCCCGTATTCTTCACCTCGAACGACACCAGATAGGAGCCATCCTCCTGCCGTGCGATCTTCATGCCCGAATAGGCAAACGTCGTATAGGATAGGCCATACCCGAAGGGATAGAGCGGCTCCACCCCCGACCGGTCGTAACCGCGATAACCGACAAATACGCCTTCGTTGTAGCAGACGCGCGACTGCGTGGCATTCTTGCGGTGTGAACGCGGCACATTTTCATAATAGCTGCCGTAGGTCGGATTCTCCTCGGCGCGCCGTTCGATCGAGATCGGGAGTTTACCGCTGGGCGAAACCGCACCGGTAAGGATCTCGGCAATGGCCCGACCGCCCTCCTGTCCGGGATACCACGCCATGAGAATCGCCCGCGCTCGATCGCCGAACTGCGAGAAATCGACTCCGCCGCCGCTGTTGACCACCACGATCAGATTGGGATTCAGGGCCGCCGCTGCGGCGATCTCCTCGGCTTGTCCCTCCGGCAGGGCAAACGTGCGGTCGAAGTTTTCGCCCTCGGTCTTGCTTGTGAAACCGGCACAATAGATCACGGCATCGGCTGCCGCGACGAGCCGTTTCCGTGCGGCCTCATCCTGCGTCTCAGGATCGAGCACCGTCGTGCGCAGCCGCTTGCCGACAAGCTGCATCCCCTCGGCGACCGAGACCGTCGAGAAGGGGTGTACGAACCCTGCGCCGCCACCCGTCGGCACGCTGGTCGCATTCGGACCCATCACCACCACGTCACGGACCTTGCGGGAGAGAGGCAGCATGCCGCCGTCGTTTTTCAACAGCACGACGGCACCCCGCGCCACTTCGAGCGCCACCTCGTCGGAGTAGGGATTCTGCTCCTTGATCGTCTTGTCGAGCTGCTCGCGGTCGAGGAAGCCGAAGGCGATCAACGTCTGGAGGATATGCTGCACCTTGCGGTCGATCGTCGCCTCCGTCACGAGGCCCCGTTCAAGCGCCGGCCGCAGGTTCTCCGCATTCATGAAACGTCCGCGCGGCATCTCGAGATCCAAGCCGCCGTTCGCGGCACCGACGGCCGAATAGGTGGCGTTCCAGTCCGACATGAAGATGCCGTCGAAGCCCCACCGGTCGCGCAGCAGGTCGATCGTCATCTCGCGGTTCTCGGTCATGTGGACGCAGTTGAGCGGATTGTAGCTCGACATGACCGCTCCGACATGCGCCTCCGTCACGGCCTTGCGAAAGGCCGGAAGGTAGATTTCGTGAAGCGTCCGTTCGTCGATGTCGGATGACACATGGTGGCGGTTCCACTCCTGGTTGTTGCCCGCAAAGTGCTTGATGCAGGCCATGACCCCCTTCGACTGCATGCCTTCGATATAGGCTGCTGCCGTTTCGGCCACGAGGTAGGGATCCTCACCGTAATACTCGAAGTTGCGGCCGCACAATGGCGAACGGTAGATGTTCACACCCGGCCCCAGGAGAATATGCACGCCACGCGCCCGACAGTCCTGCCCCAAAGCCTCCCCATATTTATAGGCCAATGTCCGGTCCCACGTCGCAGCCGCCGCAATACCGCAGGGATACATCGTGCTGCGCGTATCGTTGCGGACCCCCTGCGGGCCGTCGGCCATGCGGATCTGAGGGATGCCCAGGCGGGGGATCGCACGGATATAGAAGGAGTTGAAACCGCCGATGTAGTCAAGTTTCTCGTCAAGGGTCATTTGTTCCACAAGGGCTGCCGCACGCGCCTTGTCCTTTTCGGTAATTTGCTGAGCCATCGCAGGAAGCACCATTCCGACAGTCAGCATGAAAAGCAGTAGTTTCTTCATTGGTATCATGTTAATAGGTTCTCGCATGAGGTTCCGTGCGCGGAATGCGCATGTCAAAGTTACTCAAAATTTTGCAAAAGATCGTCTCTTTTCCCCACATATCCGCTGCAAAAGCGACTCCTGTTGCGTCGAAACTGTCTGTTTTCACCGGCAGCGGCGATGATTCAACCCTTGTTCACAACTTGGGATCCCACCCGGACACCTCGTCCCGACACAGCCAAATCGAAAATTCCGTTTTCATTCGTCTCTGTCCTCGACTTTTCGTACTTGCCGTTGCACCTTGGATACTCCGTCCCGGCACAGCCAAATCGAAAATTCTGTTTTCATTCGTCTCTGTCCTCAACTTTTCATACTTGCCGTTGCACCTTGGATACTCCGTCCCGGCAGAATCAAACTGAAGTTTGCTTCTGCACCCGACTTTTCGTACTTTGGCTGCGCCTTAGATACTCCGTCTCGGCAGAATCAAACTGAAGTTTGCTTCTGCACTCGACTTTTCGTATCTTTGTCCTGCAGGCGGACTGATTCCGGCCGGCACGCAACACACGCATGAGTTTTACCGTCACCATCCTCGGTTCCGCTTCAGCCAAGCCTACGCCCGGACGCCATCCGTCGGCGCAGGCGGTCAATTTTCAGGAGCAATATTACCTGCTCGATGCCGGTGAGGGGACCCAGCAGCAACTCTTCCGCTACGGGATCAACCCCCTCAAGCTGCGGGCCGTCTTCCTGACCCATCTGCACGGCGACCACTGCTACGGCATCTTCCCGCTGCTCTCGACACTCGGTCTCTATGGCCGTCGGACT
>CALUOX010000081.1 GCA_944322375.1 uncultured Alistipes sp. | reverse complement strand
CCGCCTTGGATACTCCGTTCCGGCACAGCCGAATCAAAAACTTCGATTTCATTTGCCGCTGCGCCCGACTTTTCGTACTTTGGCGCCGCCTTGGATACTCCGTTCCGGCACAGCCGAATCAAAAACTTCGATTTCATTTGCCGCTGCGCCCGACTTTTCGTATCTTTGGCTTCGCCTTAGATACTCCGTCTCGGCATAGCCAAATCGAAAACTGCGTTTTCATTTGTCTCTGCGCTCGACTTTTCGTATCTTTGACCGAATTTTACGACGCAAATCATTCAAAACAGAATATGAACGTATCCTACAACTGGCTGAAGAAGTATATTACGGTCGATCTGCCGGCCGAAGAGATGGCGCGGATCCTTACCGACATCGGTCTGGAGGTGGAGACCTTCGAGAAGATCGAAAGCATACGCGGCGGGCTCAAGGGCGTTGTCGTGGGCGAAGTCCTTACCTGCGAAGATCATCCCGATTCCGACCATCTTCATGTTACGACGGTCGATGTCGGTGACGGCACGCCCCTGCAAATCGTTTGCGGCGCCCCCAATTGCCGGAAAGGTCTCAAGGTGCTCTGCGCGACAATCGGCTCCGTCCTCTACCCTGACGGCGGCGACGAGGAGTTCAAGATCAAACGCAGCAAGATTCGCGGCGTGGAGTCGCACGGCATGCTGTGTGCCGAGGACGAACTGGGTATCGGCACGTCGCACGACGGTATCGTGGAACTGCCGGCCGATGCTCCCGTAGGGATGCCCGCAAAAGAGTTCCTGCATGTCGAGGACGATTACCTGATCGGTATCGGATTGACGCCCAATCGCGTCGATGCGGCATCGCATATCGGTGTGGCGCGCGATCTGGTCGCCTATCTCCGTGCCAGGGGCAACGCCGACGCCCGTGTCGTGTGGCCCGACGTCGCGGCTTTCAAGGTCGATGACCATGCACTGAAAATCGGCGTCACGGTCGAAAATCCCGAAGCGGCGCCCCGTTATGCCGGCGTGACGGTGACGGGCTGCAAAATCGCCCCTTCGCCCGAATGGATGCAGAATGAACTCCGCGCAGCGGGAATTCATCCCAAGAACAATCTGGTGGATATTACCAATTATGTGCTCTTCGAACTCGGACAGCCGCTCCATGCCTTCGACGCCCGCAAGATCGAAGGCGGGCAAATCGTCGTCAAAACCTGCCCCGAAGGTACGCCATTCGTGACGCTCGACGGCGTGGAACGGAAACTCGGCGCCCGCGATCTGATGATCTGTTCGGCCGAGCGTCCGATGTGCATTGCCGGGGTCTTCGGCGGTCTGGATTCGGGGATCAGCGACCAGACGGTCGATGTCTTTCTGGAGAGCGCCTATTTCAATCCCGTATGGGTTCGCAAAACCGCGAAGCGGCATGGCCTGAATACCGACTCTTCGTGGCGCTTCGAACGCGGTATCGATCCCCGTATGCAGATTTATGCGCTCAAACGTGCGGCGCTGCTCTTCAAGGAGCTGGCCGGAGGTACCGTCTCCAGCGACATCGTCGAGGTCAGTGCCGGTGAAACACCCGATTTCGTCTTCGACTTCTCGCTCGACAGGGCGGACCGTCTCATCGGAAAACGGATTCCCGAAGAGACCTATCGGACGATTCTCGATGCGCTGGAGGTGAAGATTCTCGATGAATGCGACGGCGTATGGCGCGTGGCCGTACCGCCCTATCGGGTCGATGTACAGCGGGAAGCCGATCTGGTCGAGGACGTGCTTCGCATATACGGCTATAACAATGTCGAAATACCGACACAGGTGCGTTCGACGCTCTCCTATGCCCCCAAACCCGATCGGAACCGGCTGATGAACCTTGCGGCCGATTTCCTGACCGACAACGGCTTCACGGAGATCATGTCCAACTCGTTGACCAAAGGCGCCTATTACGAGTCGCTGAGGTCCTGCCCGGCAGCGCATTGCGTGAAGATTCTCAATCCATTGAGTGCCGATCTGAATGTGCTGCGTCAGACGATGCTTTTCCATATGATGGAGGCCGTGCAGCTCAATGTGAACCACCGCAACGCCGATCTCAAACTCTATGAGTTCGGCAACTGCTACTTCTACGACGAATCGGCGCGTGATGCGGAAAAGCCCCTTTCGGCCTATTCGGAGGAGTATCGGCTGGCCATAGCCGTGACGGGTACGGCCGTGCCGCAGTCGTGGAACGAAAAACCCGTTGCAGCGTCGTTCTTTACGCTGCGGGCCGTTGCCGAGAAGCTGTTGCGGCGCTTCGGGGTGGATATTTATGCGTTGAAGAGCGATGTTGCGGCCGACGACCTCTTTGCCGACGGCGTGGCGCTCTCGATCAATGGAAAACCGTTGCTGCAGATGGGTGTCGTCGCTCAGTCCGTGCGCCGGATGTTCGATCTCAAGCAGGAGGTGTACTATCTGGAGATGAATTTCGAAGCGCTGGTCAAGGCCACGCGCAAGCACCATATCTCCTACTCCGAACTGTCGAAGTATCCGGAGGTAAAGCGCGATCTGGCGTTGTTGGTCGATCGTAAGGTAACCTTCGCACAGTTGCGTCAGATTGCATTTGCAACGGAGCGAAAACTCCTCAAGAGTGTGGCGCTGTTCGACGTCTACGAAGGCGACAAACTGCCCGAAGGAAAGAAATCCTATGCGCTGAGCTTCGTGCTGGAGGACAAGAGCCAGACGTTGACCGATAAGGCGATCGAGCGTGTGATGAACAACCTGCAGATGCAGTTCGAGCGTCAGGCCGGTGCGACGGTTCGTCAATAACCGGAGCCGTTCGTCAATAGCTGGAGGAAGGGCGAAGACGGGCGATTGCAGCCGGCGCCCTCCGTTGAAAATGGGGCAATGATGCAAGACGGCAAGCCCCTTCGTTGAAAATGACGGGAGCAACTCGATGATCCGAGCTGCTCCCGTCTTTATTGTTATATGTCTGGGAATCGGGCAAGACCGCAAAAGCCGTGTTTGCGGCTGGTGCCGTGACGATTAAGGTCGTTTGCTGTCGGAATGTGATGAAGTTCCATCATATAATGCAAGGAGCCTCTTCAGACGGAGCACTTCGTTTTGCCGGCTTTCGTAAGAGGCTGCAGCATAGATGCAGAAGATCATCACCAGTATGGCGGCCCAGCCGATAAAATCGCCGCCTATGGTTTGCAATAGCTCGATAAACTCTCCATCCCCAAACAGCAGGGTGCCGAGTTTGTTTATGCTCATGGCCAGAAATGTCCCGAACAATCCCAATACGGCATTGCGCATCGGATGCTTCTCCATATCCAAACCCAGACAGATCATGCCGCAGCAGAGAAGAGCGGAAAAAATCCCGATCGTAATCAATAAGCCACCTGCCTCCAACAGGGAAAAGATATTTATCGTTTGTATGGCGATCAGGAGGGCTACGGCATAGATGATGTATTTCGATTTGCCGATTAACTCCAATGTATTACTCTCTTCCGCTTCGGCAAGCCGTTTTTTCTGTTGGAGAAAGGACGACTGTTTTTCCGGCTCCTGAAACGGGAAAGAGCACCTGGAACAACTGGCGCTGCCTGCTCCTTGTTCCGAATTACAATATGGACATCTCATCGCTCTTCGTCCTTGGCCTGCTGCCACAGTGCCTCCTGTTCGTCGAGTGTAAGCTCTGAAAGCATACGGCCTTGTTTTTCAGCCTGCTCCTCCATTGATGTAAAGCGTCGGATGAACTTCCGGTTCGTGCGTTCGAGCGCCGCTTCCGGATCTACGCCATACAGTCGGCAGGCGTTGATCAATGCAAAGAACAGATCGCCGAACTCTTCGTCCATATGTTTGTCGTCGCCTTTGCGCATCTCGGCCTCTACTTCGCCGATCTCCTCGCGCACCTTCGCCCATACATCCTCCTTCTTCTCCCAGTCGAAGCCTGCTCCGGCAGCCTTCTCGCCGATGCGGACCGCCTTGACCATCGCCGGCAGGGAGACCGGAACTCCGCCCAGCGTGCCGCTGCGGCGATGTTTCTTGCGCAGTTTCAATGCCTCCCAGTTGCGTTTCACCTCGTCGGGCGTATCGGCATGGATCTCGCCATATACATGCGGGTGTCGGTAGATCAGCTTGTCGCACAGATCATTTACTACATCCGCATAGTCGAAGGCTCCCGCTTCCTGTCCCAACTTCGAGTAGAAGACGATATGCAGCATCAGGTCTCCCAGCTCTTCGCGAATGCCATCCATGTTCCCGTCCAGAATCGCATCCGCAAGTTCGTAGGTCTCCTCGATCGTATTGTCGCGGAGCGTCTCGAACGTCTGCTTCCGGTCCCAAGGACATTTGGCCCGCAATTCATCCATGATTCCCAGCAACCGCAAGGTCGCGGCCGCACGTTTGTCCTGTTCCATTTGCTCTGGGTGTTGATTTAATTCATACAAAGGTATGGTTTTTTGCAGAAAAAAGGTATCTTTGTCTGAATTTAATCAACCGATAATATGCTTTACGACAACTCCGGCGTCCGTCGGCAGGACCGTTTGCTCGATGAAACCCGTGCGCGCGAACTGCTCGCAGCGGGTGAATATGGCGTGCTGTCGCTCACCGATACATCGGGCCCCTACGGCATACCGGTCAACTTTGTCTGGAACGGCCGTGACGCGATTTATATTCATTGTGCGCCCGTGGGTCGGAAACTCGTCTGTATCGACCGTGACGAGCGGGTGTCGTTCTGCATCGTCGGAAATACGGAACTGCGCCCCGCACAGTTCACGACCGGTTATGAGAGCATCGTCCTCACCTGCCGCGCCCGGCACAACCTGCCGCCCGAAGAACGTATGGAGGCTCTCGAAGCCCTGCTCGGAAAATATTCGCCCGATGATCGCGAAATCGGCCGGATCTATGCCCGAAAATCCTTCGCCCGCACCGAAATCATCCGTCTCGACATCGATCGCTGGAGCGGAAAATCCAAACATGTGAAACCGTTGTAAATATATGGGAAAATCGAAATCTCTGCAGATCCTTCTCCTTCTCGCTCTCTCTGCGGCGGCAAATGCCGCCACGACGATCCTGCCGCGTCCGAACAGTTGCGATATTCATGAGGGACAATTCGTCTTTACACCCGGCATTCCGGTAATCTATGCGCCGGGACTCGAAGCATTGGCGGAGTACATCACCGAATACATTCCGCTGCGTCAGATCGACGACCGGACATGGACTGCAGGACAATCCCTGCGCCTGCTCATCGACGACACCCTCGGCGCGGAGGCCTATCGTCTGGAGGTAACGCCGCAGGGCGTTCGTGTCACCGGCGGCGACTATGGAGGAGTCTTCAACGGCTTGCAGACGCTGCTGCAGCTCCTCCCTCCCGAGGCCTACACGAAACATGCTACCCTGCCCATGACGGTTCCGGCCTGCCGGATCGTCGATGAGCCCCGTTTCCATTATCGGGGCATGATGCTCGACGTGGCACGCACATGGATGGATGCCGACCGCGTGAAACGGCACATCGATCTGATGTCGCATCTGAAAATCAACAAGCTGCATCTGCACCTCTCCGACGACGAAGGGTGGCGGCTCGAGATAAAGTCGCACCCCGAACTGACCGAAATCGGTGCATGGCGCGGCGGCGACTCTCCCGTATGGCCCGTCTATGGCAAATGGGACGAAAAATACGGCGGATTCTATACGCAGGAGCAGATGCGTGATCTGATTCATTATGCCGGGGTGCGCAACGTCGAGATCATTCCCGAGTTTGACCTGCCGGCCCACAGCCGCAACATTGCCCGCGTGCATCCCGAAATTCTCTGCAACTATACGCCCGACCTGGAGGTGACGGCCGGTTACGACTATCGCTCGGTGTGGTGTGCCGCCCGCGAGGAGAATTACCGGCTGCTGGCCGATATTCTGGGTGAAGTGGCCGACCTGTTCCCTTCGGAGTATATTCATATCGGCGGCGACGAGGTCGATATGACCCAATGGAGCCGTTGTCCCGACTGTCAGGCGTTGAAGAGTCGCGAGGGCCTTGCGGACGGCCACGCCATCGAACAGTATTTCCTGGGCCGTGTGAACCGTATTCTCGAGGCCAACGGCAAACGTGCCGCCGTGTGGAACGAAGCCATCCGGGGCGGAAATCTGCCCCGCAATGCCCGCGTGCATGGCTGGAAGGATGTCGATGCCTGTCTCGAAGCTACGGCTCAAGGCTATCGTACCGTCGTGATGCCCGGCGCCTATTTCTATTTCGACATGCGGCAGTCGCCTCATGAGGAGGGGCACGACTGGGCTGCGATCTTCGATGTCCGCAAAACCTATTCGTTCGATTTCGGGAAGTGCGGCTTCACTCCCGCGCAGGTGGCGAATGTCTTCGGCGTGGAGGGTGCCTTCTGGAGCGAAGCCTACGTCTCGCACGAACCTGAAAAGCCCGATTATCTCGATTACATGACCTTCCCGCGCATCTGTGCCCTTGCGGAGATCGGTTGGAGCGAGGGGGTGCGTGAATGGCCCGAGTTCTATCGTCGGTTGAAGGGCTATTATGATGCGATGGGTGCCCAGGGGATCCGGTTCCGCCTGATGCCGCCCCGTGTCACCTATCGCAACGGCCTGCTCAGCGCCTCCGTCGAGGACGGTTCGCGGCTGACCTATACCGAGGATGATTCCGAAGAGAAACCATACACCGGCCCGATCCGGACTCAAACTCCCGAGCTCTATCTCTTCCGCAGCCGCTATCAAAGCGGTCGCAGTCCGAAAGTCGGGACTCCGGCCTACTATCGGACTCTTCAGCCGGCCGTGAAGATCTCGACCTCGATGGGTGAAAGCAAGGAGTTTCCCTATGTACGCGCCGAGGAGTATCGCGGCATTGCCCGCACGGCCCGTACCTGCCGAAAGGGAGACTGGATACGCTATGATTTCGAGGAGCCGTTCACCTGTCGGGAGATCGCCGTGCGGACGGGCAATCTGCAGCTGCCGCGCTTCATCTTTACGACGGGATATGTGGAATTGAGTACCGACGGCGAAACCTTTGAACGTGCCGGTGAACTGGCCAAGGGTGGGTGGATGCTTCGTCATCCCGAGCGTCCGATCCGAGCCATCCGGATCGTCTCGACGTGCGAGGGAAATGGTTGTCCCTATGTGACGGTGCAGTCGCCCGTCATCAAATAGCTCTCGATCCGATGCCGGTGTCGGCGGGTGGAAAGATTCCGTATCCGTTATCCGGAGAGAAATCCGTCGTATCGGCCGTGCATGACGGACATTGAATCTATTTCCGACCGTTTCGGCCCTGTTCTGGCTTGGCCGCTGTCGCATTGAAACAAGCGACAGCGGCTTTTTTTGCAGTCGGTTCACCCTGTCGATTCGGCGGTTGGACGATCTCTTTTGCCGTTTGATCGGTTGTCGGGAATTTTTGCCCGGTGTTTGCCCTGCCTTTGTCTCAGGAGAACAGTCCGGCTTGCATGCCGGAACAGACGATATACAAACCTTTTAATGCTGAAAATTATGAAGAGTATGATGATGGCCGCAATGGCTCTTTTCCTGATGGCAGGAACGAACGGATTTGCGCAAGTCTCCAACGCGAACAAACCGGCAGAACCCGCACAACGTCCGACGGTGGAACAACTGGCCCGCAACAAGACGGACCGTATGGCCGAACGGTTGCAGCTTACCGAAGAGCAGTCGCAAAAGGTCTATGCCGCGACACTCGAACAGATGCGTAGTGCCGAAGCGCTGCGGGAACAGGCGCGCAAGGCAAAACTGACCGAGGCTGAAACCATGAAGCAGGTCCTTACGACCGAACAGTTCATGCGCTGGTCGCAGATGCAGTGTCATCGGACACCGCGTCATAAGGCTCCGCGATGTGGCATGCAGTGCAACATGCAGAATCGGCCCTGTCCGCTGGGCGGAACCCCGAAGAGCAATTTCAAACGATACAAGGCCGACAAGGTGCCCGGCATGCGGCAGGGACGACGCGGGGCTCCCGAGCGTCCTGCACCGGAGGCTCCGCAGGCTCCGGCCGAGAAGTAACGGTTTGACCGCTACCGCTGCTCAATGGATTTTCCTCCTTTCGGGAGAGTGTAAAAAAAGAAGAAGGGTGCAATATTGCACCCTTCTTCTTTTTTTATTCGTATTTGCGGGCCGCTGCCCGTCTCATGGATTAGCCGAGGTAGGATTTCAGCAGTTTGCTGCGCGATGAGTGACGCAGGCGACGGATTGCTTTCTCCTTGATTTGACGAACCCGTTCACGTGTAAGATCGAATTTCTCGCCGATCTCTTCGAGCGTCATCTCCGAGCAGCCGATGCCGAAGAAATATTTGATGATGTCGCGTTCACGCTCCGTCAATGTCTCCAGCGCGCGTTCTACCTCCGTGGACAAGGATTCATTGATCAGCCCCCGATCGGCATTCGGGGAGTCGGGATTCACGAGGACATCCAGCAACGAATTGTCCTCACCGTCGGCAAACGGTGCATCGACCGATACATGACGGCCGGCTACCCGCAGCGTGTCGGTGACCTTCTCCCGAGGCAGATCCAGTTCCGTAGCCAACTCTTCGGGCGACGGCGTACGTTCATGTTCCTGCTCAAACCGAGCAAAAGCCTTGTTGATCTTGTTGAGCGATCCCACCTGGTTGAGCGGCAGACGTACGATACGCGACTGCTCGGCCAAAGCCTGAAGTATCGACTGACGAATCCACCATACGGCGTACGAGATGAACTTGAAACCTCGTGTTTCATCGAACTTCTCGGCGGCCTTGATCAGTCCCAGATTTCCTTCGTTGATCAGGTCCGGAAGGCTCAGGCCCTGGTTCTGGTACTGCTTTGCAACAGACACCACGAACCGAAGGTTGGCCTTTGTCAGTTTCTCCAACGCTTCCTGGTCTCCTTTGCGGATTCGTTGGGCCAGTTCAACCTCCTCCTCGACCGTAATAAGTTCCTCTTTGCCGATCTCCTGGAGATATTTGTCCAGCGAGGCACTCTCACGGTTGGTGATGGATTTTGTAATCTTTAGTTGACGCATACTTTTTAACCTAACTTGTCTTTTGTTGTCTCTTAACCTGTTTCTTTGCTTTTCAGCGCGTGTCGTCTCTCTTCAGAACTTTTTACACTTCTCTCCTTTTTTCACACACTTATCGCTCATCACTCATCATTCATTTTTCATCACGCTTCACTCGTTTCAGTTCTTCCTCACTCCTCACTCTTCTCTTGTCTCAACTCTTCACTTCTCTCGTTCTTCTCTTTCTCTCTCCCTCTCTCCTCACCTCTCCTCTTTCTTGTCACTTCTCTTGCTGCTCATCCTGTCCCCCCCCCTTGGAGATACGACGCGGGGAGAAGTCACCTTCTCCCCGGTAAAACGTCGTTATGGAAAAAACCTGTCGGGCTTTCCGGGGTAACCCTCTCTCACACATCTCAAACCCCCGAAAATCCCTTCAGGCTTGTGTCGTCGCTTCTCCTCGCCGGAAACATCCGGCGGAATGTTACTCTACCAGCGTATAGCTTGCGGCCCGACCGTTGGGATAGATTCCGTCGATCGTCGTCACCTTCTCGTCCATCCGCTGCATGTCGCTCAGCTTATAGACGGGACGGTCGTTGATGTGCGTGATGATAAACCCTTCCTTCACACGAGCCCGAGCCAGAATGCCGCCCTGTTTGATGCTTACAACCTGGACGCCGCCCTTGATCTCCAACTCCTGACAGGTCTTCGTGCCGGCATCGCGGAACTTGCCGCCCAAAGCCGCCGTCACATCCACCGATTCTCGTGTGAGCAACTCCGTTTTACCAGCCTTATTACGCAAGGTGACATCAAAATGTTTCACTTCGCCGTCTCTTTTTACCGTAATTTTTACCTTGTCGTTGGGACGGTGTTTCGCTATTTGCTCCTGTACGGCCGACGAATTGGTGATTTTCAGGCCGTCGATAGCTATGATCACATCACCCTTGCGAATGCCGGCAGCCGATGCCGCGCCATCTTCCGCAACACTTGCCACATATACTCCGCCCAGCTCCTTGATGCCGGTATCCTTGCCCATCTGGTCGATGAAGTCCTGATCGATGTAACGGTAGGAGATTCCCAACAGGGCGCGCTGTACGACTCCGTACTCCTTCAGGTCAACCACAACCTTCTTTACGATCGACTCGGGAATGGCGAACGAATAACCGATGAAACTGCCCGTCTGCGACTTGATCAGCGTATTGATACCCACCAGCTCGCCGCGCGTATTTACCAGCGCACCACCCGAGTTGCCCGGGTTGACCGCAGCATCGGTCTGGATGAAGGATTCGATGCGGAACTGGTCGGGAATGACATCCAGCTGACGCGCCTTGGCACTTACGATACCGGCCGTGATGGTCGATTGCAGGTCGAAAGGCGAGCCGATGGCCAGCACCCATTCGCCCAGACGCAACGCATCGGAGTTGCCGAAGGGGATCGTCGGCAGATCCTTCCCTTCAACCTTGATCAGTGCGACGTCGGTCGTGGGATCCGTACCGATGATCTTTGCGTCGAACGTCCGGCCGTCGTTGAGTTTCACACGCAGCTTGTCGGCATCCTCCACCACGTGGTTGTTCGTCACGATATAGCCGTCCTCCGAGATGATGACGCCCGAACCGCCGGCACGACGCTCCTGCGTGCGAGGTTCCCCATTGCCACGCCGGCCGTATCCCTGCGGCAGGCCGAAAAACTCGAAGAAGGGATCGTAGGCCCCGCCGAAGCCGCCGCCCACTTCAACCTGCTGGATGGCTTCGATGTTCACCACGGCCTTCACGGCATTCTCCGCCGCATAGGTCAGATCGGGATATTTGTCCGCTTCGTAGGTCGTAAAATGAGACCCCAAAGCCGGTGTGCGTTCCACTTCATGCTCGATGTATTCGATTTTGCTGTCCGTACGGGTGCCGTTCAATGCCCATACAGTTACGCCGCTCGTTATGGCCGAGACGGCAATCAGTCCTAAAAATAAAAATGTCTTTTTCATTGTGTTGTGAAAATTACGTTTGTCTTTTAGGCTATATTCTTCATCGGCGAACTTCTTGTTTCTTATCTTGTTTTGCCATATAACGCGCCCTTTGGAAAAATATTTTGGGTGGCCGTCTCTTTTTTTCGTCGTTTATCGAAGATCGTGCCGTCGATGTGCGGAAAAATGTGCCCGATGCCGATTGTCCGCACGTTGGCGCCGCAATGTGCTGACTCTCTCGGAAAAGAAATTTTCGTCCGGCGAAGGCGCTGCAATCCGTTGCCCGAATCCCGATTTTCGCCCGATCGGGCTGCCGTGCCCGCCCGCTCCGTCTTTCCGCTTTTTCTCTCTTCGCCCCGATTCTTTCCGCGCCCTTCCTGATTCTCCCGATCTCCCGAATGGGCTCCGGTGTCCGTTGCGGCGCCTGTTTTTTCGGGGACTGCCGCTCTTCCGCAACCGGCTGCGGCAGGTTCGATGGAACGGCGGCCCGACAAAGAAAAGAAGAGCCGTTTCGTCGGAATACGGCTCTCATCTCTCCCTGTTGGCTTCAAGTCCCCCCCCCTGTCGGGTGCAGGGCGGTTCCGCACGACCGGAGCCGTGCAGGGGTACGGCCCGTTACAGTCCGAACTCCTTGCGGAGCATCTCGACGGCATCGAGCTTCTCCCAGCCGAAAAATTCGATCTCCTGCTCCGTCTCGCGGCCGTTGCGCCAGAGTTTCTCCACCTTTTTATAGGGACGGTTGCCGAAGTGCCCGTAGGAAGCCGTAGCTTCGAAGATCGGATTCTTGAGGCCGAAACGCTTGACGATCGCTGCCGGACGCAGGTCGAACAGCTTCCCGATGCGGCGTGCGATCTCGCCGTCGGTCATCCCTTCAAGCGCCGCCGGACGCTTCGAACGACAGGTGTCCACATAGATCGACAGCGGCTGTGCGATGCCGATCGCATAGGAGAGTTCTACCAGCACTTCGTCGGCAATACCCGCCGCAACGAGGTTCTTGGCGATGTGGCGCGCCGCATAGGCCGCCGAACGGTCCACCTTCGAGGAGTCCTTGCCGGAGAATGCCCCGCCGCCGTGCGCTCCCCGTCCGCCGTAGGTGTCGACGATGATCTTGCGGCCCGTGAGTCCCGTATCTCCGTGCGGGCCTCCGATGACGAACTTGCCCGTAGGATTGACGTGCAGGATGTAGTCGTCGCCGATGAGCGCCGACAACTTGTCGCCGGCACGTTCCAGACGCGCCTTCACGCGCGGAATGAGAATCGTACGGACGTCGTTGCGGATCTGTTCCTGCATGCGGCGTTCGGCCTCCTTCTCGCTCACGCCCTCACCCGCCTTGATGAATTCGTCGTGCTGCGTCGATACGACGATCGTATGAACGCGCAGCGGGCGGTTCGTCGTCTCGTCGTATTCGATCGTCACCTGCGACTTGGCATCGGGACGCAGGTAGGTCATTTCGCGTCCCTCGCGGCGGATAACCGCCAGCTCCTTGAGGATGACATGCGACAGAATGAGTGTCGCAGGCATGTATTCGCGCGTCTCGTTGCAGGCATAGCCGAACATGATGCCCTGATCCCCGGCACCCTGCTCCTCCTCTTCGGCCCGCACGACACCCTGGTTGATGTCGGACGACTGTTCGTGGATGGCCGAAAGCACGCCGCACGAATTGCCGTCGAACTGGTACTCCCCTTTCGTATAGCCGATGCGGTTGATGACGCGCCGTGCAACATCCTGCACATC
>CALUOX010000080.1 GCA_944322375.1 uncultured Alistipes sp. | reverse complement strand
TTTGCGTTTGATGAGTGGTTCCGTGGTTTTTGCGCGGGGAGGGCGCAGTTCGGCGGAGCCGCTCTGCATCTCGACGGGGCCTTGTGTTTCGGAGGTGTCTCCGTGTTTCGGCGGCGTCTTTTTTTTTCGGTCGGGCGCGTCACCTCTCCCTCTCAGTTACGGGAAGATTCTGTTAAACAGGCTTCCCGAACCGGATATGGATCTTCCTACTTCGCGCGGAAATAAAGCTGAAGCGGCACCCCCGAGAAGTCCCAATGCTCGCGGATCTTGTTCTCCAGAAACCGTCGGTACGGCTCCTTGATATATTGCGGCAGGTTGACGAAAAAGGCAAACTGCGGCGTCGGCGTCGGCAGCTGCATGGCATATTTGATCCGGATGTATTTGCCTTTGGTCGAAGGTGGCGGCGTCTGCTCGATGATCGGCAGCATGTAATCATTGAACTCCGAGGTCGCAATGCGCCGCTTGCGCGACTGGAAGACCCGTATGGCCGTTTGCAGCACCTCCAGGATACGCTGCTTGTTGAGCACCGACGTGAAGATGATCGGAATGTCGTTGAAGGGCGCCAGTCTCTTCATCAGTGCTTCGCGCCACTCCTTCATCGTATTGTTCCCCTTTTCGATCAGATCCCACTTGTTCACCACGATCACGCAACCCTTGCGGTTGCGGACAATCAGGTTGTGGATGTTCAGATCCTGCGATTCCAGCCCCTGGCTTGCATCGAGCATCAGAATGCAGACATCCGAATTCTCGATGGCGCGGATCGACCGCATGACGGAGTAGAACTCCAGATCCTCGGTAACCTTGCCCTTCTTGCGCATGCCGGCCGTATCGACCAGGTAGAAGTCCATGCCGAACTTGTTGTAGCGCGTGTGAATCGAATCCCGGGTCGTACCCGCAACGGGCGTGACGATGTTGCGCTCGGTGCCCAGCAGGGCGTTGGTCAGCGACGACTTGCCGACGTTGGGGCGTCCGACGATCGTGATGCGCGGCAGATCCTTCTCATATTGGGCGGTTGTATCCTCCGGCAGCGCCGCAAGAATGGCATCCATCAGGTCGCCCGTGCCGCTGCCCGACATCGACGAGATGCAGTAGGGATCCCCGAGTCCCAGTTTGTAGAACTCGTGCGACGAATAAATCAGATCGTAGTTGTCAACCTTGTTGCAGACCAGCAGCACCTTCTTCGACGACCGTCGCAGAATGTCCGCCATGAGCATGTCGAGGTCAGTGACTCCCGTCGTGACCTCCACGAGAAAGAGAATGACATCCGCTTCGTCGATGGCCAGCAGCACCTGCCGGCGGATCTCGTCTTCGAAGATATCCTCGGAATTGACCGTATAACCGCCCGTGTCGATCACCGAGAACTCCCGGCCGTTCCAGTCGGTCTTCCCGTAGTGCCGGTCACGGGTCGTGCCGGCCGTCGCATCGACGATCGCCTGCCGTTGTCCCACCAAACGGTTGAAAAGTGTGCTCTTACCCACGTTGGGGCGTCCTACTATCGCTACCAGACTCATGACTTTATCCGTTATTTCCGGAATCGCGACCTGTGGAAAAACGGCTTTCCGTTCCGCATCCCCGCAGGAGATTCCCCGGTCGGCAAAGGTACGACAATTCGGGAAGCTAAAAAAGTTTTGCCCGATTTTTCATGCTTATTTGCGAAAAATACCTATATTTGACAGTTAGATTACAAAGTGAATAGTTGATGTTGAAACGTTTTTTCGTAACCGCAGTACTGCTTCTTGCACTCCTCCCGGCTGCCGCAATAGGCCCGAAACTGGGGCTGCAGGCTCGTGTCGGAGTCTCTGTCTGCGATTTCAATACGGTCTCCGAGGGACTCGACTTTTCGTCGCGGATGGGTTTCCACGGTGCGGTTGCCGTACCGCTGACTTTCGGAGCCGTGGGCGTTCAGCCGGAGCTGATGTATCAGCGAAACAATCTGAAGGTAAACGGCGAAAAGGTCAAAATGTCGAATGTCAAATTCCCCGTGCTCTTCTCCCTGCGGTTGCTGCCGCCCCTCCGGCTGCTTGTCGGTCCGGCGTTCTCGCTCTCGGACAACAGCTATTACAAAATCGCCGGTGAAAGACGCGAATTCGGTTCTACGCAGCCGACCGTAACCTATATGGCGGGTGCAGCGCTCCAATTGCGCCATCTGGTCATCGACTGCCGCTTTCACGGCGCCTTCAACAAAACCGAAAACTATTTCGAGGGGAGCTATCCCCGTGTCAAATCCTATGCCCTGATGCTGGGGGTGGGATATGCTTTCTGACGACATGGGAGAGGAGATCAGCAAACAGATCGCAGTCGATGGTGTCGATGTGCGGGAGTTGTACGGACCCCGGAATATCTATCTCGAACAGATTCGCTCGCTGCACCCTTCGCTGCGGATCGTGGCGCGCGGTTCGACCCTCAAGGTGCTCGGCTCCAAAAGCGAGGCTGAACGTTTCGAACGCCGCATGCAGGGGCTTATCGATTACTATCTCAAGTACGGCCATATCTCGCACGAGGTTGTGGCGCAGGCCTTTGCCGCAGCCGGAATATCGGCGGACGATGCTCCTGCGGATCAGGATGTGATCGTCTATGGGAACAACGGGAATGTCGTCCGGGCCCGGACGGTCAATCAGCAGCGGCTCGTGCAGGCGTATGATTCCAACGATCTGCTCTTTGCCGTCGGTCCCGCGGGTTCGGGCAAAACCTATACGGCCATTGCATTGGCCGTGCGGGCGCTGCGCGAGAAGATCGTGCGGCGCGTCATCCTGACCCGTCCGGCCGTTGAGGCGGGCGAGAAACTGGGGTTCCTGCCCGGAGACATGAAGGAGAAGCTCGATCCCTATCTGCAACCGCTCTACGATGCGCTCAACGACATGATTCCGCCCGCCAAACTCCAGAAATACATGGAGGAGGGGACGATCCAGATCGCACCGTTGGCCTACATGCGCGGCCGGACGCTCGACAATGCCTTTGTCATCCTCGATGAGGCACAGAACACGACGCTGCCCCAGATCAAGATGTTTCTTACGCGCATGGGCCGCAATGCGAAGTTCATCGTGACGGGCGACGTGACGCAGATCGACCTGCCTCGTAAAAGCGACAGCGGTCTGACCCGCGCCATCGAGATCCTGCGTGAAGTCAAGGGTATCGGCATCATAGAGTTCGATCGCCGCGACATCGTGCGCCATGAACTCGTCAAGCATATCGTTGATGCCTTCGACCGGCACAGCGAAACCTCCGAACCCCATCATCGTTCGGAAAGCTATGATTCACCCATACAAAAATAAAATAATAACCATACGATCATGAACAAGAATCTGACCGCTTTGAAACCTGCTTTGGTGTGGAAGCATTTTGCCGCCATGACGCAAATTCCGCGTCCCTCTTCCCATGAGGAGAAGATTCGTGCGTACGTACTCGATACGATCCGTTCGTTCGGCCTGGAGTGCCACGAGGACGATGCTCACAATATCTATGCCTGCAAACCGGCCTCCAAAGGGATGGAGAACCGCTGCGGCGTGATCCTCCAGGCGCATCTCGACATGGTGCCGCAGAAAAACAACGACAAGGAGTTCGATTTTCTGACGGATCCGATCGAAGCCTATGTCGATGGAGAGTGGGTCACGGCCAACGGTACGACGCTCGGTGCCGATGACGGTATCGGTGCCGCGGCGATCCTTGCCGTGCTGGAGGATGACACGCTGGAGCACGGTCCGGTCGAGGCGTTGTTCACCGCAACCGAGGAGACCGGCATGGATGGCGCCTTCGGTTTGAAAAAGGGGTTGCTCAAGGGCGATATTCTGCTCAATCTCGACTCCGAGACCGAAGGCGAGCTCTATGTGGGCTGTGCCGGAGGACTCGATGCCAACGTATGTTTCGAATATACGGCCGAGGCGGTGCCGTCGGGCGGATACTCGGCCCTGGAGGTTACGGTAAAGGGACTCAAGGGCGGCCATTCGGGCATACAGATCGTTTGTCAGCGTGCCAATGCCAACAAACTGTTGTTCCGTTTGTTGCGCCGTTGGAGCGCGGCGCATGAGGTGCTGCTGTGCGCAGTGGACGGCGGAGGATTGCGCAATGCCATTCCGCGCGAGGCCGCGGCGACGGTATTGGTGCCGGCGGCCGAGGTCGAAGCCTTCATGGCCGAGACCCGGGAGTTCGAAGAGCTGATGCAAAAGGAGTTTGCCGGTATCGAAGAGGGGATCTCCATCAAGGCTGCCGCCTGCGAGGTCCCCGGGGAGATGATTGCCCGCAATGTGCAGCAGTCGTTGATTCGGGCCGTGGCGGCCTGTCCCGACGGCTTGCAGCGCATGTCGCTGGCCATGCCCGGACTGGTGCAGACCTCGACCAACCTTGCGCGGGTCGTCTCCGACGGCCGGTGTGTGCGCATGCAGGCGTTGCTGCGCAGTTCGGTCAACTCCGAGAAGGAGGCGCTGGGTGACGCCATGGCCGCCCTGTTCGAACTGGCCGGTGCCAGCGTGGAATTGTCGGGCAGTTATGACGGCTGGAACCCCAACATGAACTCTCCGATCCTCAAGGCCATGACCGAATCCTATGAACAGCTCTATGGGAAACGTCCCGCCGTCATGGCCATCCATGCCGGACTGGAGTGCGGCGTGATTGGCGGCACCTATCCGAATCTTGACATGATCTCGTTCGGCCCCACGATCTGTTACCCCCATTCGCCCGATGAGAAGGTCGAGATTGCTTCGGTCGCCAAGTTTTATGATTTCCTGCTTCAGACCCTGAAGCGCATCCCCGTCAAGGCGTAGGTCGTGGTTGCTTCAACGCCCCGTGTCGAGGAACATCAGTGGTTCGCCATTGTCAATCCCGTGGCCGGAAACGGTCGCGGGCTCGACGAATTTCCGCGTATCTCGAAGCTTCTGCGCGAACAGCAGATTCATTGCGAGGCGGTCTTCAGCGAGCATAAGTTCCATGCCGTCGAGCTGACCGTCGAGGCCGTGCGCCGTGGGTACCGCCGCATCATCGCCATCGGCGGTGACGGTACGTTGCACGAGGTGGTCAACGGTCTCTTCATCCAGCAGGAGGTGGCCCCTTCGGAGGTGTTGCTGGCCGTCATCGCCGTCGGATCGGGAAACGACTGGGTCCGCATGTTCGGAATCCCTGACAATTATGCCGATGCAATCCGTGCGTTGCGGGAGGAGAATTCGTTCCTGCAGGATGTGGGGGTCGTGTCGTATGAGGAGTCGAAATACCGGCAGAGCCGTTATATGGCCAATGTCGCCGGCGTGGGATTCGATGCGCAGGTGGTGCGGTGTTTTTCGCATCTCAAGAAGAAGGGCCGGCACGGCCGCTGGCTTTATACCTGGTCGGTCATCCGGTCGTTCTTCCAATACAAGTCAACCGGCGTGAAGGTCTGGGTCGATGGCCGCCGCGTCTATAACGATCTGCTGCTCAGTATGGCTCTCGGTGTCGGAAAATACAACGGCGGCGGTATTCAACAGCTGCCGGACGCTGTGGCCGACGACGGCATGTTCGATATCTCGCTGATCCGTCCCATCCATTTCTGGCACATTATCTTCCGGTTTCACAAACTCTTCAACGGAAAGATCTACGAGATCCGGCATATCCTGCGGGAGCGGGGCAGTGTGATCCGTGTGGAGTCCTCGCCCGAGATTGAGGTGGAACTCGACGGGGAATTGTTGGGACATACGCCTCTGGAGTTTACCATGCTGCGCCGTGCCATACGTGTGGTCGTGCCGCGGGAGTTCCTCGAAGAGCGGGGAGAAGGCTCCTGATCCGGTCGCGGCGCATGTGGAGCGAGGCGGTGACGACGGGATCGTCGCAATGGCTGAAGCTCCGGATGTCCAGGTGCGGCGGACGATCTGCTGGTGCACGGAGATTCCAGGTGAAAAATGCCGACAGGGACGACTCATGAACGAGTCGTCCCTGTCGGCGTTTGATAGAGATTCCGAAGGTCGGAGGCGGACTATTCCGTCTCGACGACCTCGATCATTTCGACCTCCCAGTCGAAGAGATCATTGGCGCATTGAACCTCCAGCTGTCCGATCGTCGAGGTGCTGACCGTATCGGCCATCACGGCGTTGACGAACTGATCGAGCGTGGCAAAGGTGTTGTTCACCTTGCCTGCCAGACAGCTGTAGAAGGCCCGTTGCTGGTTGTGATCCAGACCTGTCGGGAGGATCTTTTGGGCGACAAGCTGCTCGTAGGGGAAGATGTGTCGCATGTTGCGAGCATCGGCCTGGAGCTCCTCGACTACGGTCTCGACGATGACGACCTGCACGGTGTCTTCCACGCCGGGCATGGCCACAAAGGTGGCGTAAACGGGATAATCCCCCTCAAGCGTTGCAGCCACGTCGTCCGAGAAGAGAATGAACTCGGCATCGGTCAGATCGTTCAGATAGGCCATCTGCCGGTAGTCGCGCAGCATCTCACGCATCTCCTTGCGTTGTTCGTGGTTCCATTTCTGTTGTTGCGTGCAGCCGAATCCGATGGCGCACAGCAGCATTACCGGAACATAGAGTAGCAATTTTTTCATGTCGATGGAATTTATATGTTACGACGCTACAGTCGCAACAGTTGTGCCAAAAAGAGTTATAAAGTCTGTTCGGGCAATTCCTTCGGCGACATGCGCTTCATGCCGGTCGGATCCGACGGCAGGCGGCAGGGGTGCCGGAAGAGCCGGAGCCTGAAGGCGGGACACGGAACGATGGAAGGAGAAGGCAGGGAACCGCGGACCGGCAGAGCAGGGCGGTGTAGCGGAAAAGCGGTGCGGTGAACACGAACGGAAGGAGAAGTGAAGATGTGAAAAGAGCGGGAAACGAGGTGAAAAGATGTCCGGAAAGAGGAAAATGCCGGGCGGGGAGCAGAGAAAATGGAATGGAGAGAGGTATGAATCTTTTGTCTCAGGGCAGCGGGGTTGAGCAGTGAGGCATGACGGGGCAGAAACCGGATGGAAAATCGTTCGCATGCTGCAGCAGGAGACAAAAAGGGACGGCCCGTTGCGGGCCGTCCCTTTGCTCTTGTCGGATGCGGATCAGTTCTGGAACCACATCTTCACCCAGATACCGTCCACGTAAGGTACGTTGTCGTTCACACTGCTCTCACGATCGGGGTAGGTCCAGCGCTGCATGATGCCCGGATAGAAGTTGCGGATGGCAACCGGAACCTCCAATGCCGGATAACCCGTACGGCGCTGGTTGGACCACGCTTCGAGCGGACGCATCATCATTTCGATACGCTGTTGCGACGCGATTGCCTGCAGGGCCTGCTCGTCACCGCCCAATGTCGAGAGTGACGGTACGCCCGCAGCAAAACTTGCCGCCGTTGCAGCATCCACACCGTTGTAAACGCACGACGCTTCGATCCCCTTGCGGTAAGCCTCATCGGCCTTGGCCATGTCTTTCGCCACGCCGAGTCCGCGAACATAGACCTCGGCTACATAGAGCATGGTCTCGGCATAGGAGCAGATCACGTCCGGATAGTCGGCGCGCAGCAGGTTGTCCTTGTTGAAGACCGCCTCGATGCATTTCGACGGATCCTGGGCTATCTCATCGTCGGTAACGACCGAACCCTGTTCCGATGCTGCGATGCCGATGTATTCGCCGTCGGCATTGGGCCGGAAGTATTGCGGCAGACGCGGGTCGTCGAGCGCTTTCATCGGGTCGAGAACCGTCGGGTTGGCGAAGAAACAGTATTCATAGTAATCGGAATACTGTACGGTCAACTGATAGTTGGGGTTCTGGTTGCCGGGATTTGTGAAGAACGGGAAGATGAAATCGTCAGCGGTAGACGTCATCAGTCCGTTGCCCGTAACCAGTTCCCCGATCTTCGAGGCTACGTCCTCCTTGTTGGCAAGGTAGAGGTAGATCTTCAGCTTGAGCGAATTGGCCAGCCGACGCCATTTGGCCATGTCGCCCGTGTAGTAGATGTCGTACTTGTCGATGCAGAGCGGGTTGCTCTCATCGATGTTGGCCAGCGCTTCGTCGAGCAGCGTGATGCACGCGTAAAGCACATCTTTCTGTGTGTCGAAATGTGGTGTTTGCGTCTCCTCGATTTTCCATGCTTCCGAGTAGGGAATATCTCCGTAGATCATCGACGACTCCCAAACGGTATTGGCCAGGAGAATCTTGCACTGCGCGACTGCGTTGAAGTCATTGCCTTCGATTGCAAAATCAATTGCCTTCAACAGGTTGTAGCCGGCACTTGAATAGGAGGTTACCCAGCCGTTGCCCGTGGCGTAGGTGCTGATGTTGTACATGTCGTCTCCCACAAACCAGTTGTCGGCGTCGGAGACTACCTGTGCGGCATAGGTGATGGGCAGCCACTGGTCGCCGCCGACCCGCTTGCTGCTGTAATTGATCGCGGCGTAGTTGAACAGGTAACCCGGTTCGGTCTTTGTCGCCGCCAGTTCGTTCGTGTTGATGTCGAGCCAGTCGCCGCAGGCCTGCAAGCCCAGCGCACTGCCCGTTATCGTGAATAGTGTCAGAACTCTGTATAGTATCTTTTTCATATGGCTTGCTGTGTTAGAAGGTTAAGCGGATATTGAAACCCCAGCTGCGGGTCGATGGAATCGCTCCGTACTCGACGCCCGAGCCTACGGCCGACGGACCGAAAATGTTGGTCTCCGGATCGATGTGCGGTACGTTCGACTTCATCAACCACAGGTTGCGGCCTTCGATGCCCACGGCCAAAGATCCGATGAAGCAGTTCTTGAACCAATCCTGCGGCATCTGGTAGCTGAGCGACAGCTCACGCAGCTTGACATAGGTGGCATCGAAGATATTCGCTTCGCTCACCGACGTGCTGTAGTTGTTCGCCCAGAACTGGTAGGGCGTGATGGCCTTCGTGTTCGGCGTGCTTATGACGTTGCCTTCGCTGTCGGTCGTCTGCACGACACCCTTGTCCACGATGTTGGCCCGGTTGTCTCCGATGGTCTCCACCGCCATGCCCGACGTGCGCAGGTCGGAAACGGTGCCCGAGTAGAATACGCCTCCGTAGCGGATATCGACGAGGAAGCTCAGCGACAGATTCCGGTATCGGAGCGTGTTGGTGATACCCATTGTCCAGTCGGGGGATACCTTGCCCAGATTCTTCGTGTCGCTGCTGATGGCACGTGTACCGTCCTCCTTGATGATGTAGTTGCCCTCGTCATCGGTCATCCAGTAGGTGCCGTAGAGGCTGAAGGGTTCGCCGACGGCCGCCTTGACCTGAAGCGAGTTGAATCCGGACGAAAGCGTGTAGCTCGAAATCGACGGATCAAGCTCCTTGACCAGCTGGCGGTTCGAAGCGAAGTTTACGTCCAGGTCCCATGCGAAGTTCTTCGTCTTGACGGGCGTGAAACCTGCAAGGATCTCGACGCCTTCATTGGTGATCGTGCCGGCATTCTTGCGCATGTAGAAGAATCCGGTGGAGTTGGCTACGTCGAGGCGCACGATGTTCTTCGTCGTCTTGTTGTAATAGTAGGTTGCATCCAGACGGATCCGGCCGTTGAAGAAACGCAGGTCGGTACCTATCTCGAACGACGACTGGTTCTGCGGCTCCAGATTGGGATCCGGGAATGTCGCCGGAGCCATGTAGGCCAGCAGTCCGCCGTGCGGGATCGAGTTGTTGCCGACGTACTGCAGGAAGACCGAACTCTCGGGCGTGTAGAGGAAGTCGAGAGCGTAGGGCACCGTGTCGCTGCCGACATTGGCGTAGCTCAGACGCAACTTGCCGAAGCTCAGGATGTCGTTGCGCGGAATCAGCTCCGTGAAGACGAAACCGGTGCTTATCGACGGGTAGAAGTACGAACGGTGCGACTTGGGCATCGTCGAGGACCAGTCGTTACGACCCGTAATGCTCAGATAGACGATATCCTTGTATCCGAGGTCAACCTCGCCATAGACACCGATCAGTCGCGATTTGCTCTGGTCGTTGGTCGTGATGACGCTCTCGGCGTTCGAATAGGAGTAGATGTCCGCCACAAGGAGATTCTTGGCCGTTACGTCCAGGTACTTCGTGTAGTTCTGGTTGATGTTGTGTCCCACCATGGCCTTGAACGACCAGTCGTCGGCGAAGAGCGTCTCGTAGGAGATCATCAGGTCGTTGTTGATCTGACGATAGGTGATGTTGTTCGTCGTGAACTGTCCGTCGGGAAGTCCCACCGTGCCCGAGGCCCAGATCTGGCGCCGCTGCTCCTCGAAGAAGTCCGTACCGAGGTTGTTCGTGATGGTCAGGCCCTTGACCGGCTTGTAGCTGATGACGGCCGAACCGAAGAGTCGATCTACCGTTCCGGTATTCTTGTTCTTGTTGACCGTCCAGTAGAGGTTGCCCGTCTTGCCCGTTTCATCGACCGGCATCTGTGTTCCGGCCGCTGTGATCCAGTTGTCGCGCAGCCAGGCGATGTCGGTCGTACGCGGGATCGCGTTGATCTGCGGCACGAGGACGTTCACGTCGTTTGAACCCTGCGCCGGACGGCCTTCGGAGGTCGAATGGGCATAGGTGAATGAAATGCGCGCCTCCAGTTTGTCGTTGAACTTGCGGCCGCCGTTGAACGAGGCGTTGTATTTGTCGTATTCGTTGTTGGGAATGATACCCGTCTGGTTGTGCGCCGTCAATCCCAGTCGGAAGTCGTTCTTGTCGTCTCCGCCCGCTACCGATACGCTGTTGATGTAGGTCTTGCCCGTCTCGTAGAAGTCTTTCACGTTGTTCTTGTAGGCGCGCAGCTGTACGTCCTGTCCGAGGAAGTTCTTGACGGTCTGGCCCTCGATCCGGGGACCCCAGCCGTTCTGGTATCCGTACGCATAGGCTCCGGTCGTGGGGTTGCCCTGTGCGTAGCTGTTCTGGAAGTCCGGCAGGCGCAGAATGCTCTCGAAGCGCATCGTGGAGTTGATCGTCACACAGGTCGCCTGGTTGCGCGAACCCTTTTTTGTCGTGATGATCACGGCTCCGTCCTTTGCACGTGCACCGTACAGCGCCGTTGCGGCGGCACCCTTCAGAATGTTGATCGATTCGATATCGTCGCTGGCGATGTCGCCCATACGGTTGCCCGGATCGACTGCCGCACCGCTCAGTGCCGTGCCGGCGTTGCTCGGATCGTAGGACTGGTTGCTCACGGGCATACCGTCGATGATGAAGAGCGGTTGTCCGGACGATCCCAGCGAGGACTGTCCGCGGATGATGATACGCGACGATCCGCCTGCCGTACCCGAGCTCGTCGAGATGTTTACACCGGCGATCTTGCCCGACAGCGAGTTGAGGACGTTGCCGTCGCGGGCCTTGGTCAGTTCGTCCGATTCGACCTTCGATACGGAGTAGCCCAACGTCTTCTCCGAGCGGGTGATACCCATGGCCGTGACCACGACGTCATCGATCGTCTGGCTGTCCTCTTCGAGGGTTACGGAGATGTTCGTGCGTCCGGCTATGTCGATCTGCTGTGACTGATATCCGATAAACGAGATGTTCAGTTTGCCGTCCTGCGGTGCTTTGACCGTGAATTGGCCCGATGCGTCGGTTGTGGCTCCGACCATCGTCCCTTCAACCAGTACCGTTGCGCCGACAACGGGTGCGCCCGCTGCATCGGTTACTGTTCCGGACACCTGCTGTGTCTGGGCCATGGCCGATGTGCCCATCCAGACTACAGCGATTAACGATAGTAGAATTCTGTTAATCATACGCGTCATTTTTAGTGTTACTTGAGTTCTTACTGCTTCTGTATTCGTTGCAAAGGTAGGTATCCCCGTCTGTTTGGTCAAGATATTATTAAATTATTTTAATAATTATTTCGATTTCTTTCAGTTCTGCTTTTGGAGGTTATGATTTGTAATTTCAATGGGGGGGGTAAATTACGATTCGTTACCATGAAAATGTGCGGATTTCCTTTGAAGACGGTATTTCGGAGTGTGCTATACATGTGATATGTTGATTTATAGGTGAATGTCATGACGTGTCTGTTCATGATTTTTTTGTAATGGTTGCATCTGTTTGAAAATTTGTCGGAAGATTGTTCTGTATGGTTTTTGTCGAGGCATTTTGAAGGGAGTATGTTTCCGGCCCTCCGTGGTGTGATCCGTGGAGACTCCGTCTGAAAGAATCTCTCCTGCAAATGTCGGGCCTCATCGGGTTTATTTTTCAGCAAGATGGAACTATCCGGTTCGGAAACGGCCTGTCTCGATTTGTGGTGCACCCCACGATGTAGGGTAAGGCCCGCGGGATGTGTAGGAGCGTTGCAGCGTATCCGGGCGGATGGATTGGGATGACCGGTTGCTTAAGATTAGATTAAAAGATTGAAGGGGTGGATCTGTCCGGGTAAGTCCGTAGTCGGGTGCGAGGTGAAGAAATGGAAGAAAAAGATGGATACGGCAGAAGTCGGAGAGGAAGAGAAGCGGCGAGAAGAGAGAAGGAGACGGCATGGAGACAATGCTCCTCTCGATATCCGCCGCCCGATACATAATAATAAAAAGGAGACTCCGGTAAGAGCACTCCTCTTTTTTATTTATGGTGGCCGCTTTGCGGCTTGATCCGTCGCTATGTTGAAGGCAGATGCCTCTTCGGACGATTTCCGGGAACGGCTGTCAGAAGCGATAGACCGTTTTTTGACAATAGAACCCCGAACCGTCAAGAGGTGCCGGACGGCTCTCACCGCACACGACGGCAAGCATGTC
>CALUOX010000079.1 GCA_944322375.1 uncultured Alistipes sp. | reverse complement strand
ATGTGATCGATGTGGAGCAGCTCAACCTCTTCTGATTCTGAGGCTGCGGGACTGGAATGCGAGGCCCTCGTTTTGAGAAAGAGAGGCAGGGACGCGAGGTTTTTGTTAGATTTGCTTGTTGGAGCAATGTAGGCGAGGACGCGAGGCTCCCGGTTGGAAGATGAGAAGCAGGAACGCAGGGCACAGGCGCTCGTCTGGAGAACGTGGGCAGGGACGTAAGGTTTTTGTTAGACTTGTTGGAGCGTTGTAGGCGAGGGCGCGGGATTCCCGGTTGGAAGATGTGAAACGGAAACGCGGGCGCAGGCGCTTGTTTGGAGAGCGTGGGCAGGGACGCAAGGTTCTTGCTTGATAGACTTGTTGGAGCGTTGTAGACGAGGAGGCGGAGTTCCCGGCATCCTGACGGCCGGAAAACGGAGCGGGCGGTTGGCGAAATCCCCGCTGTACGGCAGCGATGAGTGCCGTCGGGCGGGAGGAGCGGACACCATGATGGGATAGCCGGCGGAAGCAAAAGAAAAACGGAACGGATTAACGGATAAAAAACCGGACGGTGACAAGGATCTTTTTGGTTGGATATATGGGTTGCGGCAAGAGTACGCTGGCGCGGAAGTTGTCGCGACGATTGGGCGTGCGTGCCATCGATACGGATGCCGAAGTGGAGCGTATCGAGGGTGCGTCGGTTAGCGACATCTTCCGGTACGAGGGTGAAGAGCGTTTCCGGGAACTCGAACGCGAGGTCGTGGCCCGTCTGAGCGCGAACGACGAGTCGTGTATCGTGGCTACGGGCGGCGGTCTGCCCACGTGGAGCGACAACATGTCGATGCTGTCGGCTGTCGGTACGACGGTCTATCTGCGGCGTTCGGCCCGCAACATTGCATCACGGCTCTCCCCCTACGGCCGTGCCAAACGGCCCAAGTTACGGGGACTGGGCGATGAAGAACTCGTTGACTACATGGCCCGTAGCATCGCCGAACGGGAACCGTTCTATTCCCGAGCGGCGCTTGTCATCGATTGCGACACCCTGACCGACGAGGAGGTAATGGATCGCATTCTGGAACACCTCGATCCGGTCGGTTCGGGTACTCGGGTCGATTCGGGTAATTCAGGCAATTCAGGCAATTCAGATGCTCGGGTTGATTCGGAAATTCGGGTTGTTTCGGGTGCCCGGGTTGATTCGAACGATCCGGTTGATGCGGACGGTTCGGTCGATGGCGGAACACGGTCGTCGAAAGAGCGTAATTGATATTTTGAGGGAGAGATCATGAACAATGCGCCGATCGGAATCTATGATTCGGGACTGGGCGGTCTGACCGTCTGGCGTGAAGTGCGTAAACTGTTGCCCGAAGAGTCGTTGTTGTATCTGGGTGACGGCAAGAACTGCCCCTATGGTTCGCGTCCGCGGACGGAGGTGCAGGCGTTGGCCGATGCCGCTGTCGGACGGCTTGTGGCCGAGGGGTGCAAACTCGTGGTGGTGGCCTGCAATACGGCAACGGCTGCGGCGATCGATTTCCTGCGGGCGAAATACGACACGCTGCCCATTGTGGGGATGGAGCCGGCCGTGAAACCCGCCTGCCTCCATACGCGCAGCGGGGTGGTCGGCGTGCTGGCTACCGAACGGAGTCTCGACGGTGACCTGTTTCACCGTACGGCGGCGCGTTACGGCCGCGACGTGACGGTGATCGCCGAACCCGGACGGGGATTCGTCGAACTGGTCGAGAATGATCTTGAAGCGACGCCCGAGGCGGAACGGACCGTCGCGGCGGCAATGGAGGGCATGTTGGCGCGGGGTGCCGATCAGATTGTGCTGGGATGCACGCACTATCCCTTTCTGATGGATGCGATCCGGCGGGCAACGGCCGGTCGTGACGTGACGGTGATCGATCCGTCCCCTGCCGTCGCGCGTCGTACGGCCGAACTGCTCGACAGGGGGAATCTGCGTGCAGAACCGGGACATCGGCCTGAATACCGTTTCCTTACCTTTTCCGACGACGCTTACCGGGATCGTCTGCGTCGCAAGGCTTTTTCCTGCGACGTTGCATAAATAAAAAATGATTCCTAATTTTGCAGGATAAAACGCGCATCAAACATGGCAGCGACACAATCCAAATCGACCCGTACTTCCAGTAACGCAGGCGCTCGCACGGACGATGAGAGCGCACGCTGGATTTTCGGGCTGTTGTTGCTTCTGCTCGGAATCTTCCTGACGGCATCGGTGGTCTTCTACTATTTTGACTGGCGGGCCGATACCAGCGTTTTGAGCGGTGTGGACCGCGAGAATCCCAATTTCGACGACACGATCGAAAATCCCTGCGGAAAATGGGGCGCCTGGGCCGGTGAAATCTTTGTGGGCCGGTCGTTCGGCCTCTTCGGGATCATCATTCCGCTGATCCTTGCAATGATGGGTACGCGCATCCTGCGTCGCCGACCTGTCGTTTTTCACCATTCGGTCCTGACCTCGCTGTTGATCCTTATCCTCGGGTCGTTGACGCTGGGCGTGCTCTTCGATGACGGCATGAAGATGTTCAACAGCGGCTGGGGCGGTGCTTTCGGCCTTGAAATGGGCCGTCTGCTCAAGAGCGGGATCGGTGCGATCGGCAGTGCCATCCTGTTGTTGGGCGGCTGGATCCTGACGGGTGTGTTTATCAATCGCAATTTCATCAATACGGTCAATCGTGCCGGCAATGCGCTGGTCGATACAAGCGGCAAACTGGTCGAAACGGTGGCGCACAAGGTGCCGTCGCTGCAGTCGATCGTCGGTTCGCACCATCGGACGGACGGGACCTCCGAAGCTGCGGCCGGCGGCGAGGAGGTTGCGTCTTCGCCGAAGGATGGATCCGGATCTCCGCGGCCGTCCGGTCAGGAAACGCCGGAGACAGGGAGATCCGAGCGGAGGGAGCCGCAGCATGTTGACGCGGCATCGGGCGGTCGGACGGCGGCTTCGGTGCAGCATCCGACGAACGGAGCATCCGAAGATGCCGAACCGCGGCATGCGGAGCGGGAGGCGGTGGCCGATATGGCTGCTGCGGCCGAGGAAGAGGATCCGTTCATCGTACATCCTGCGGAGGTGGCTCCCGTATCGGGCGGCGTGGAGACGGTCAACGACTTCTATGCCCGCACCCGAGCCGTTGCGGAGGATGATCCGTTCGAGGTGCATCCGCTCGATGAAAGGACGGCCGGCAAGAATGCGGCCGATGATTCGGAAATCGGGCCGTCTCTGCGGGAACAGTCCGAGGAGGAGTTTGTCGAACTTGACCTTGACGGCAATCCCGTGCGGCATTCGGACGGAGGAGATGCACGGTCGGAATCTTCGCAGCCGGCGACAGAACATTTTTCGGCGGAGGAGGATCCCGACAGTCCGTTTGTCGTCCGTGAGATTCCGGCGTCGTCGAATATTTCGGCCTCGAACGGTTCGCCGGCAGGAACGGCCGCTGCTGCGGCTGCAGCGGCAAAGGCGGAAGAGGGTGTGGTGGTTACGGTTGAGGAGCATCATGACAAACTGGTCGATGAGCAGCGGATTGCAACAGAAAGTTACGATCCGCTCAAGGATCTGGTCAACTACCGCCGTCCCTCCGTATCGCTGCTGGAGGATTACGTCTCGGACTCGGAGGTGACCGACGAGGAGATCTATGAAAACAAGTCGCGCATCGAGGAGACACTGAAGAACTTCGGCATCCCCATTCAACGGATCAAGGCGACGACCGGACCGACGGTGACGCTCTACGAGATCGTGCAGGCACAGGGGGTCAAGATCTCGCGCATACAAGGTCTTCAGAATGATATAGCCCAGAGCCTCAAGGCGTTGGGAATCCGCATCATAGCGCCTATTCCGGGCAAGGGAACCATCGGTATCGAGGTCCCGAACCGCAACAAGCAGATCGTGTCGATGTATTCGGCCATCCGGTCGTTGAAGTTCCAGGAGTCGAAGGCGGAGTTGCCGGTGGTGATCGGCCGCACGATCCAGAACGAAAACTATGTCTTCGATCTGGCGAAGATGCCCCACCTGCTGGTTGCCGGTGCCACGGGGCAGGGTAAGTCGGTCGGCCTGAATGCCATCATCACGTCGCTGCTCTACAAGAAGCATCCGGCGCAGCTCAAGTTCGTGATGATCGACCCGAAGATGGTCGAGTTCTCGCTCTATGCCAAGATCGAGCGCCATTTTCTGGCGAAGATGGAGTCCGAAGAGGAGGCCATCATCACCGATCCGCGCAAGGCGGTCTATACGCTCAACTCGCTCTGCGTGGAGATGGAGAACCGGTTGTCGTTGTGCAAGGATGCCGGAGCCCGCAACATCAAGGAGTACAACGAGAAGTTCATCGCCCGACGGCTCAATCCGCTCAAGGGACATCGTTACCTGCCCTATATCGTGGTGGTGGTCGATGAATTCGCCGACCTGATCATGACGGCCAAGGAGGTTGAAGGTCCGGTGATGCGGTTGGCGCAGAAGGCGCGTGCGGTGGGTATTCACCTCATCATCGCCACGCAGCGACCCGACGTGAAGGTCATCACGGGCGGTATCAAGGCCAATTTCCCGGCCCGCATCGCCTTCCGCGTGATGCAGATGATCGACTCGCGGACGATCATCGACCGTCCCGGCGCCGAGCAGCTGATCGGTCGGGGCGACATGCTCTTCTCGAACAACGGCGAGCTGACCCGTATCCAGTGTGCGCTGGTCGATACGCCCGAGGTGGAGCGCATCGTGGACTATATTTCGAAACAACAGGGATATACATCGGCCTACAACCTTCCGGACTACACGCCCGAATCGGGCGGCGAGGGTGGCGGCCCGGCATTGGGCAGCGAAAGTTCGGCACCGGTGAAATATGACTCGAAATTTGCCGAGATTGCACGCGATGCCGTTACGCAGGGGCAGATCTCGACATCGATGATCCAGCGCAATTACGAGGTCGGTTTCAACCGTGCGGGACGTATCATGATGCAGCTCGAACGTGCCGGTATCGTGGGGCGTCAGGAGGGTGCCAAACCGCGCGACATCCTCTATCACGACCTGCCGAGCCTGGAGGCCAAACTGCAGGAACTGGGTCTCTTCTGAACGGTCGATCCCCAATGACGGACAAATGATGAACAGACGTTTTGTTACCTTGGTCGGAGCCCTGTTTGCCGTGATGTCGCTTCAGGCGGCCGAAGGCGCTTTGTCGGCGCGCGATGTCGTGGAGCGGCTGGCAAACCGTTTCCGTACCATGAAGTCCTATACGGTGGCTTTCGAGGTGAAGGGCGCCGACTTTACCGCGACGGGCAGTTATGCGGTCGAGGGCGACTCTTATTACATGCAGGTCGGAGATGCCGAGGCTTATTGCGACGGTGCGGCCAAATGGGAGGTCGATCCCTCGAAACGTGAGGTGGTCATCGATACGGTGGATCTGTCGAGCCGCAATCTGCTGAGCAATCCCACGCGGGCCTTCGACTTTCTGGATGGCGCATTCCGCAGTGAACTGCTGCCCGCGGAGGGCACTCCGTACCGGTTGCGCCTGACCCCGACCGACAAGGGGGCCGTGATGAGTTCCATTACGGTCGATGTGACTGCCGAAGGCGAACCCCGCGAAGTGGTGTACGATCTCGATGGCGATACGATCCGCATCGTTGTCGAGAAGATCAATCCGACGGCCGACGTGCGGCGTTTCGATGCTGCCGCCTATCCCGATTTCGAGATAATCGATTTTCGTTGACGTCGGGAGCTGTCGCGGGGCGGCCGATCGGCCGCCCCGCGACCGAAACGGAAGGGCCCGGCGGAACGGCCGCGGCGGCGGAAAATGTTTCATGGGTCATGCCGGTAATCACGAAAACAGGAAATTGTTCGGGCGGATGCAGCCGTTTCCCGATATTCGGGCTTGCGGTTCGGGTTGCAGCGTGCGGCGGTTTTGCATATAGTCCCCTCCTCTTTCCATCCGGGGATCGTTGTCTCCGAAATCTCCCTCCCTCCGGTCGGGCCGGATCTCAAATGCGCTCAAATCGGCGGAAAGGTGTCTTGAATGGCGGATTTCGGAACGGACACCCTGCGGAAGATGATTTTTCGGCTGCAAAAGTTGCCCGTTTGTGAAATAAATCGTATTTTTGCTTGTTATTAAATGAAGAAACGCCGGAAGATAAGAAAATAAGAAAATGCTGACGGAAGAGGAAAAAAATGCCGGTTTGGAGGGGCGTATCATCCCCGTCAATATCGAACAGCAGATGAAATCGGCCTACATCGACTATTCGATGTCGGTCATCGTGTCGCGGGCGCTGCCCGATGCACGCGACGGCCTGAAACCCGTACATCGTCGTATCCTGTACGACATGAGCGCCGAGTTGGGCCTCTATTCGGATAAACCGACACGTAAATCGGCCCGTATCGTGGGTGATGTGCTCGGTAAGTTCCACCCGCACGGCGACTTGTCGGTCTATGATGCGATGGTGCGCATGGCCCAGGACTGGTCGCTGCGGTATCCGCTGATCTTCGGACAGGGCAACTTCGGCTCGATGGACGGCGATTCGCCGGCCGCCATGCGTTATACGGAGGCGCGCATGCGCAAAATCACCGACGACGTGATGGCCGATATCGACAAGGAGACGATCGATTGGACGAACAACTTCGACGATACGCTCAAGGAACCGACCGTCCTGCCGACGAAGATTCCGCTGCTGCTGGTCAACGGTACAAGCGGTATCGCCGTGGGCATGGCGACCAACATGGCTCCGCACAACCTGGGCGAGGTGGTCGATGCCTGCTGCGCCTATGTGGACAACCACGACATTACGTGCGAGGAGCTGCTCAAATATGTCAAGGGCCCCGATTTCCCGACGGGAGGCATCATCTATGGCTATGAAGGTGTCCGAGAAGCCCTGCTGACAGGCCGCGGTCGCGTCATCATGCGTGCCAAGACGGAGATCGAACATACGCATTCGGGCCGCGAGTGCATCGTCGTGACCGAGATCCCCTATCAGGTGAACAAGGCCGAGATGATCAAGAAGATCGCTGATCTGATCAACGACAAGAAGATCGAGGGTATCTCCTACATCAACGACGAATCGGATCGTCGCGGTCTGCGTATCGTGATCATCCTCAAGCAGGATGCCGTGGCAAGCGTCGTGCTGAACACGCTCTACAAGAATACGCCGATGCAGACGTCGTTCCCGGTGAACAACATTGCTCTGGTGCATGGACGTCCCTATCTGTTGAATCTGCGGGATCTGATTCAGCACTTCATCGAGCATCGTCACGATGTGGTGGTGCGCCGTACGCGCTTCGACCTGCAGAAGGCGGAAGAGCGGCTGCATATCGTGCTGGGGCTGCTTATTGCGCAGGACAACATCGACGAGGTAATCCATACGATCCGGGCGGCCAAGACTCCCGACGAGGCGAAGACGGCCCTGATGGAGAAGTTCGGACTCAGCGACCTGCAGGCGGCGGCGATCATCGAGATGCGTCTGCGTGCGTTGACCGGTCTGGAGCACGGAAAACTGACGAACGAGCGGGATGATCTGGAGAAACAGATCGCCTATTTCAAGGAGGTGCTCGCCAGCGAACCCCTGCAGATGAAGATCATCAAGGACGAATTGCTGGAGATGAAGGAGAAGTACGGCGACGAACGTCGTACGGAGATCATCTACGCTTCGGAAGAGTTCAATCCCGAAGATTTCTATGCCGATGACGAGATGGTCATCACCATCTCCCATCTGGGCTATATCAAGCGGACGCCGCTGGCGGAGTACCGGACGCAGAACCGCGGCGGTGTCGGGGTCAAGGGCAGTGCGACGCGCGACGAGGATTTCATCGAGCATATCTATTTCGCAACGATGCACAATACGATGCTCTTCTTCACGGAGAAGGGGCGTTGCTACTGGCTCAAGGTCTATCAGATACCCGAAGGCGCCCGTTCGTCGAAGGGTCGGGCCATCCAGAATGTCATCCAGATCGAACCCGACGACAAGGTGCGCGCCTACATCAACGTCAAGCGGCTCGACGATGCGGAGTATGTGAACAACAACTACATCGTGATGTGTACCAAGGAGGGTACGATCAAGAAGACCCGTCTGGAGGCCTATTCGCGTCCGCGCACCAACGGCGTCAATGCCATCGTGATCCGCGAGGGCGACGAGCTGATCGATGCGAAACTGACGAGTGGCGAGGCCGAGGTGATGATTGCGGCACGCGGCGGCAAGGCGATCCGTTTCAACGAGAATACGGTGCGTCCGATCGGCCGCGTGGGCGCAGGCGTGCGCGGTATCTCGCTTGACGAGGGCGATGAGGTGATCGGTATGATCTGCGTCGAACCCGGCAGCGGGCAGGATGTGCTTGTGCTCAGTGAAAACGGATATGGAAAGCGTACCGATCTGGATGAGTACCGGATCACGAACCGCGGCGGCAAGGGTGTCAAGACGATCAACATTACGGAGAAGACCGGCATGCTGATTGCCATTCAGGCCGTGACGGACGAGAATGATCTGATGATCATCAACCGTTCGGGTCTGACGATTCGTACGGCCGTGTCGCAGATTCGTGTGGCGGGACGTGCCACGCAGGGCGTGCGGATCATCAACCTGCATGAAGGTGATGCCATTGCGTCGGTCATGGCCGTTCCGGGCAGCGAAGGCGATTCCGATTCGGATGGCCAGACAACGGACGATGCATCGCATGTTGCGGCTCCGGCCGCGGAAAACGTGTCGGAACCGTCAACGGAGAGCCCGGAAAGCGAAAGTGAAGCAAATGAGAATAATAACCAATAATTTTACCGTTATGAAAAAATTCATGCTGATGGTCGCAACCATTGCGTTGTTGTCCATCCCTGCCGCAAATGCGCAGAAAGTGAATAAGGAGGCAACGCTGTCGAAGCTCGAGAAGAGCGACGCCGACATCGCCAATCCGAAGAAAAGCTCCAAGGCCGCAACGTGGATCAACCGCGGAAAGACCTATTTCGATGCTGCGGCCGAGCCGACCAACGGACTCTTTGCTCCGATGGACGTGGCGATCATGAAGATCTCGATCGGGGAGCCGACCAGCACCGAGGAGGTCGAGATCAATGGCTCGAAGGCCATTGCGTGGAACTATCCCTATTTCATCGCCTATGAGAAGGATGGAAAGATTGTAGCGTGGAAACAGCTGCAGGAGATCAAGGAAGGTGCGCTGGATACGGCCATCGAGGCTTACGCCAAGGCTTATGAGCTGGATCCCAAGCAGGCTTCGAAGATCAAGACGGGGCTGGAGTCGATTGTCAACTTTGCTTCGATTCTGGGCAACGTATCGATCGAGGCCGGTGAGTATCTTACCGGAGCTGAAGCCTATCTGACCGCTTACAAGGCACAGAAGAACCCGGCCTACGGAGAGGCTGATCCCTCGCTGTTGTATTTTGCGGGTTATCTGTTGACGGTTGACGGTTCGCGGGATGCCGCTTCGTTTGAAAAGGGTGCACAGTGCCTCAACGATGCATTGGCTGCCGGCTATGCCGACGAGGCCGGTGACATCTACTACTATCTCTTCCACTGCTATTACGGCCAGAAGAGCAAGGATGCCGCATTCCTGATCAAGGCCAAGGATGCGCTGCTGGCCGGTATCGAGAAGTTCCCGAAGAACGAGAAGATCCTTGACGGTCTGATGCAGCTTTATACGTCGGAGGACAATGTGGGCGATCCGGCTGATCTGGTTGACATGATCGACAAGTCGCTGGTGGAGGATCCCAACAATGTGGACCTGTGGTTCGGCCGCGGCCGTGTCTTCTACAAGTTGCAGAATTACGACGAGACGATCAATTCGTTCAAGAAGGTGGTGGAGCTGCAGCCCGATCTTTATGAAGGCAACTACTATCTGGGACTTTTCTATACGGTCAAGGCCGATGCCATGAATACCGAAATGGGAAAGAAGACCTATACGAGCCAGAGCGAATATGATGCGGATCTGAAGGCCGTCAATGCCGTCTATATGGAGGCTCTGCCCTGCTTCGAGAAGGCTCATGCCCTGAAACCCGACGATGTCGATACGGTGGATTACATGAAGTCGATCGCATTCCGTCTGCGTGACGAACCGGGCATGATGGACAAGTACAATGAATACAATGCACTGCTCAAGAAACTGAAGGGCGAAGCATAAAACCGTTCCGGTTCGGAATTCCTGCAGGGGATGGAGATTTCCATCCCCTGCTTTTGTTTTTTTGCGGCTGACGTGTCATTTGGGCTATAAAATATTGCAAATAAACCAAATTGATCGTACATTTGTATGCTTATCAAATACATGGATGCTGTTGCGGCAGCCAGGTCCAAAGAGAATGAAATTTATGCAGCAAAAAGACGAGGCGGCGTCCGAACATTATGTTGTTCCCGAAGTGACCGTGTACGACGTTGAGGTGGAGAAGGGATTCGGGGCCTCGGATGATGAGATTCCACCGATGATTGAGGACCCCTGGGAAGATTTGTAACATGGCGATGCGGTGGAATTTGTTATGGGTCCCGGCGCTGTTTGCGGCGGGATGTTCGTCGGACGTCTCTTCCGCAATGGATGCGGAGCGGCAGGATGTTCCGAATCGGATTTGTGTCCGTGCCTCTATCTCGTCCGCTACACGGACGGCGCTGGGAGGTGAGCGCGGAGTGGATCTCTTCTGGTCGGCGGGCGACCGGATCGGCGTCTGGGGTGACGCCTCGGAGGTGAACCGATGCTTTGAGATGGACGACCGTTGTGCAGGCGGCGTCTCGGCCGACTTCACGGGCGAAAGTTTCGCAAGTACCCGCTATTATGCCTGTTATCCCTATCGGGAGAAGGCCGTGGTGGATGGTGCGGGTGCCGTTGAACTGACGTTGCCGCAGGTTCAACCGTTCGGCGGTCCGGGAACCTTTGCTGCCGGATCCAGTCCGATGGTTGCACAGAGTTCGACGCTTGAACTGCTCCCTTTTCGTTCGGTTTGCGGCGTCGTGCGTCTGCAGTTGACCGGTACGGCGTCGGTTCGTTCGATCCGGATGGAGACGCTCGGCGGTGAAGCGTTGTGCGGCGAGGTGCGGTTGAGTTACGATGCTGCGGAAGATGCATGGACGCTGCAGCGGCTCGGTACGGAGTCGGCGCTGATGCTCGATTGTTCCGATGAAGGTATTGCGCTGTCGCCCGACACGCCGACGCAGTTCTGTCTGGTCGTGCCGCCCGGAGAGTATGCGGGCTGGCGTTTCACGATCGCCGATACGTCGGGCGGGACGATGGTGCGTGAGACCTCGAACAAGGCGATAACGCTGGAGGCCAACCATGTCAAAACCTACAATCCATTCGAATATGAGGCTGCAGCATCGTCGGCCGAGGCCCTCGATGCGGTTGAAACGGCGAACTGTTATGTCGTGTCGCATGCAGGCACGTTTGATTTCGATGCCACGACGATGGGTAACGGACGACCGACACCAGCCGTTGCGGAGTATGCTTCGACATACGGATCGGCCGCAGGTATCGATGCCCGGAGACTCGAACCCGTTACGGCTGAACTGCTGTGGCAGACGGCGCCGGGAATGATAACCGATGTACATCTTGCCGACGGCGGACGACTCTCCTTTACGACGTCCGACCCCTTTGTCGAAGGAAATGCCGTCGTTGCGGTGCGTGATGCTGCCGGAAAGATTCTCTGGAGCTGGCATTTGTGGTTTACGGCGGCTGATCTGGATGCAACGGTTCAACGTTATGTCTTGTCCGAGAGTTCGTTGTCGATGCCGGACGTGGAGATGATGGATCGCAATCTCGGGGCCTTGTCGGCAACGTACGATGGCACGGACAATACCCGTAGCTACGGAATGTTCTACCAGTGGGGTCGCAAGGATCCCTTCGTGCCCTTTCGGACCTCGGATCAGCGTCTGGCCACTTATGATGCGCAGGGTGCGGAGCTCTCCTTCGGAACCGCTGTCGAGACGTCGTTGACGGCCGGTTCGGGGTGGCATGTTGTCGATGGCAGCCGGATCGGCACCGCGGCGACGATCGCCTCGTCGATACGCTGTCCGATGAATTTCATCACGGCGGCCAACTCCGGACTCGCCTGCTCCAACTGGCTTCATGTCGCTGCGGGAGCGTTGCAGCCCGATGACTTGTGGGGCTGTGCGGATCCGCTCTTCGACGGAAGCGATACCGGAACCAAAACCATTTACGATCCCTGTCCTCCGGGTTATCGGGTTCCGCATCGGTTTGTATGGGCCGTCCTGGCGCCGACGGCGGATTCGCCGCTGAGCAAGTGGTATGCGGAATCAACCGTGACGTCGCTGTACGACGGATTCGTATTTCATGTCGGCGACATGACCTGTTACTATCCGGCGACGGGTTGCATTGCCGGAACGACCGGCCGCAGTTCCTATTTCGGCAGCGGCTGGACCGTGTGGAGCAATTCGGCCGACGCTTCGGACAAATATACTGCCGGCGCCTTTGTGAAGAGTCTCAGCAGCCGGCTGCTCGGTGGGCAGAACCGGAGCTATGGAGCACAGGTGCGCTGCATGAAGGAGCAGTAGTTGCGTCGTGTGAACGGCGAAAGCTGTTGCGGGTTTGAGTCCGGCGTGCGTGTCGGCCCGAATCGAACACGAATGAAAAACGGGGATCGGAAGAAGATCTCCGTTTTTGTCTTTGTCGCCGGTCTTTGCGGGAAGAGGACCGGGTCTGCGTTTCGGCGGATGCAAAGGGTTGCCGCCGGTTGTTATTCGGTTTCGATTTGTCGGTAGATGTCGT
>CALUOX010000078.1 GCA_944322375.1 uncultured Alistipes sp. | reverse complement strand
CAAAGAGGCGGAGGCCGATTTCGACATGGCCATACGCTGCGACTCGAACTATCTGCTCTCCTACTTCAACCGCGCCATTGTCTATTCATACACCAACCGGCCGATGCAGTCGCTGGCCGATTTCGACCGCGTACTGCAACTCGACTCGACCAATTCGCTGACCTACTTCAACCGGGCCATCGTCCGTTCGCAGATCGGAGACTTCAACCGCGCGCTCGACGACTACGACAAGGTGGCGTATTACTCGCCGGAGAATGTGCTCGTTTACTACAACCGTGCCGGTGTACAGTCGGAGCTGGGCAATATCGAGAGCGCCATCCGCGACTATACGAAAGCCATCGAGCTCTATCCCGACTTTGCGAATGCCTATCTCAACCGCAGCCGCCTGCGCTACCTGCTGCGTGACGAGGCGGGAGCGCGCAGCGACCGCGACATCGCCCAGCGTAAGATTGCCGAATACAAAACGCGGCTGAGCGACTCCACCTACTCGATCTATGCCGATACGACGCACCGGTTCGACCGGTTGCTGTCGTTCGACGCAAACGTTGCCGGCAGCAATTTCGGTCGCATCACGACCAAAAGTGCCGACAACCGTCTGGCACTGCTTCCGCTCTACCGTTTCACGCTGCGGCGTCCCGATTCGTTGCAGAACATCGGCCTGAAGGGAGGTTATCGTTCACAGCGAGAGATCGATTTCCGCAGCCGCATCGGCAACGAATACCTGATCCTTACCGCACGCGAGAGCAACCTTCCCGCCGACTCGCTCGTACTGCTCGACAAACGGTATGCACGGGAACTTGCCGCACGGCCGTCGTCGTGGGAGCTGCTGTTCCAGCGGGGCATCACCCAGACGCTCATCAAGCAATACACCAACGCCGTGAGCACCTTCTCGGCCGCCATCGACCAGTATCCGGCCAATCCGTTCCTCTATCTGAACCGCTCGACGACACGGGCCGAGATGATCGACTTCATCTCGTCGATCGACAATTCGTACCAGCGGATCGCCATCGAGTCGGATCCGGCGAAACGGCTGCAGAACTCCTCGTCGCGGACCTACAACTACGACGAATCGATTGCCGATCTGAACAAGGCGGCCAAGCTCTTCCCCGACTTCCCCTATACATATTACAACCGCGCCAATCTGATGGCCCTGTCGGGAAAACTGCCCGAAGCCTATGACGACTACACGAAAGCCATCGAGTTGGATCCGTCGTTTGCCGAGGCATACTACAATCGCGGGCTGGTGCAGATCTTCATGAAGGATACGCGCAAGGGGTGTCTCGATCTGTCGAAAGCCGGAGAACTGGGAATAAAGAAGGCGTATGAGATTTTGAAACAATACACGGCAATGGAACCTTGACGTCACAACGGCCGTCAAGAGCCGCATAACGGGAGCCGCATGCAGACATGCGTAACCGTCGACCGACAGGAAGCGGCAGGTCTGCCGGAAAATCCGAACCGCACGGTCGGCAACACGATCCGCAATGCGGAGCCGGAAGATGAAGCGGACATGAGGAGGGAAAAATCTCGGTCCGAACAGGCCAAACGGAAGAATAGAACTCAAACAAGATAAAAATGACAGAAGCAATCAAACGCAAACTGAGCGAATCGTCGGCAGCCCGCTGGACAGCGATGCTGATCGTCTCGTTCACCATGATGTGCGGCTACTTCATCACCGACGTGATGTCGCCGTTAGGAGAGATGCTGACGCGCAGTGTCGCAGATGGCGGTCTGGGCTGGAGCGCCACCGAATACGGATTTTTCTCCGGCGCATACAGCTGGCTGAACATCTTCCTTTTCATGCTGCTCATCGGCGGATTCATCCTCGACAAGATGGGCGTCCGCTTTACGGGAGTCATGTCCTGTGTACTGATGGTCGGCGGAGCACTGCTCAAGGCCTACGCCATCTCGCCGCTCTTCCCCGCCGACGGCATGCTCTTCGGCTTCAAGACTCAGATGTGGATGGCCGGTCTGGGCTTCGCCATCTTCGGCATGGGCGCCGAGATCTGCGGCATTACCGTCTCGAAGGTCATCGTCAAGTGGTTTACGGGCCACGAACTGGCGCTGGCTCTCGGACTGCAGGTCGCCATGGCCCGGCTCGGAACCGCCGTCGCGCTCTTCTTCAGTCCGCATATCGCCAAGGCGATGGGCAACATCTCCTATCCCGTACTGTTCGGTGCGCTGGCACTCTGCATCGGGCTGTTGGCCTACCTCGTCTATTGCGTGATGGACAAACGGCTCGACAACTCCATTGCAGCCGTCCAGACCGAAAAGGAAGAGGGCTTCAAACTCGGAGACATCAAATTTATCGTCACCAACAAGGGCTTCTGGTTGATCGCATTGCTGTGTCTGATGTTCTACTCCGGCGTCTTCCCCTTCCTGAAGTTCGCCGCACAACTGATGATCTACAAATACGGAGTCGATCCCGTCATGGCAGGTGCCATCCCGTCGATCCTGCCCTTCGGTACGATCCTCCTCACACCGCTTTTCGGATCGATTTACGACCATGTCGGCAAAGGCGCAACGCTGATGATCATCGGCGCCGTGATGCTGGTTGTCGTACATGTATTGTTCGCCCTGCCGATTTTCAACGAGTGGTGGTTCGCACTCATCATCATGATCGTTCTCGGCGTGGCCTTCTCGCTCGTACCCTCGGCCATGTGGCCCTCGGTGCCGAAGATCATCCCGCAGAAGCAGCTGGGTTCCGCCTATGCCCTGATCTTCTATGTGCAGAACATCGGTCTGATGTGCGTGCCGATGCTGATCGGTTGGGTTGTCGATCGCTTCGCGAAGTTCACGACACCCGAAGGCATGATCTCGTACGACTACACGCTACCGATGACGATCTTCGCACTGTTCGGCGTCGTAGCCGTCGGTCTCGCCTTCTGGCTCAAGGCCGAAGACCACAAGAAGCACTACGGACTCGAAGAGGCCAATATCCGGAAATAGTCCCGGTCATCAACAATTACAAAAAGCCGCCGCATCCTTTCAAGATGCGGCGGCTTTTGCGATACTTGCCCGACTTAACGGATCGATTCGTAGAGCTCCGTAATGCGGTTGCACATCTCCTCCCATGAGAAACGACGGCGCTCCTCCTGAATATCGATCCGCATACGGTCGAGCGTACCCACCTCATAGATGCGCTCAAGGGCATGAGCGATGCTTGCGGCATCGGGACGGCAGACATACCCTACCCGACCGTCGGGAACGATCTCGGGCAGACCGCCGACGTCGGTGACGATCATCGGTACACCGAAGTTGTAGGCGATCTGCGTCACGCCGCTCTGCGTTGCCGTCTTGTAGGGCTGCACGACGACGTCGGCTGCCGAAAAGTAATATTTCACATCAGCATCGGGGACGAAAAAGTCATGCAAAATCACCTCGTCCCGCAACCCCGACGTCTCGATCTGGTGAATATACTTCTCACGCGAAGCATAAAACTCTCCGGCTACGATCAGCCGATGGCCCGGACGCCGGAAACGGGTCCAGGCGTCGAGCAGGAGATCCAGTCCCTTGTAATCCCGGATCAGTCCGAAAAAGAGCGCATAATGCAACGTCGGATCGAGCGACAGATGCCGGCACGCCTCTTCGCGCGGCACGGCCGAGCCGAAATTCTCGAAGAGCGGATGGGGCGAGAAGAGTGCCGGAGCAGCGGTGTAGGCCTTCAGCTCCTCGTGCACCTGCTCCGACATGTAGATGAAACCGTCGATCGAAGAGAGGAAATAACGGTTGAAGGGACGATCGACGAAGTGGTGTTCGTGAGGTTCGACGTTGTCGATCTGGCAGATCGTCCGCGTATGGCCGTTGCCGCGCGCAAGACGGGCGATCGTACCGAAGCAGGGCGCCATGAAGGGCGTCCAGTACTTCATCAGCACGAAATCGGGACACTCGCGACGGATCGCACGGCCCACCCGCCACCAGTTGAACGGATTGACCGTATTGACACAGCGTGTAATATGCAGGTCCTGCGGTGCAGGCGTCGTGACCGTCTGGCTTTTGCCCGGAAAGAGAAACGACGGATATTGCACCGTGAAGGTCCGGATATCGACCTCGTTGCCGCGCGCCGCAAACGTGCGGGCCATGATCTCCATGATGGATGCCAGGCCGCCCCGATAGGGATGCGCCGGGCCTACGATACAGATTTTCATATGGTTTGCTAATCAAAGACGATGCCGTACCGTGCACCGCCGCTACTCCGTGCGGCGACAGGCAGCAACACCCTCCTCCAAGAAGGCGATGAATCCCTCGACACTCAAATCGTACTCGCGCGGCGGCAGCAGCGCCTCACCCTCCGCATCGGCGACGATGTAGGTGGGCTGGGCATTGACGTTGAAGCGTGTACGGACGATGTAGGAGTTGATGCGGCCGATCTCCTTGAGCGTCGTTCCGCCCTCGGTCGTGATCCAATCCTCCTCGGCAGCACGCGCCTTGTCGTCGGTATAGAGTGCTACGACAATGTAGTCGTCACGCAAAATCTGCTGCACCCGTGCATCGGAGAGCACCTTCTGCTCCATTTCACGGCAATTCACGCAGCCGTGGCCCGTCACGTCAATGAACAGCGGTTTGCCGGCCGTACGCGCTGCCGCCACGGCCTCGTTCCATTCGAAATAGCCCGTAATTCCGTGCGGCATCGTAAGGATGTCGCCATATTTGACCGACGGCGTAACGGTCGCGGATTCTGCAGCTGTACCCGCCGCTACAGGAGTCTGTCCGAGGATGAAATCCTGTGTATGCAGGGGCGGCAGATAGCCCGACAGCGCCTTGAGCGGCGCGCCCCACATTCCGGGGATCATATAGACGACGAAGGTAAAATCGGCGATCGCCAGCGCAAGACGTGTAACGGAGAGCGTCTTTACCTCGCTGTCATGCGCGAAGCGCAGTTTGCCCAACAGATAGAAGCCCAGCAGCGTGAAGCAAACGATCCAGATGGCCAGATAGACCTCACGGTCGAGCAAACCCCAGTGGTAGGTCTGATCGGCCACGCTGAGGAACTTGAAGCCCAATGCCACCTCGATGAATCCCAGAACGACCTTTACCGAGTTGAGCCAGCCGCCGCTCTTCGGAAGGTTCTTCAGCAGCGACGGGAACATCGCGAAAAGCGTGAAGGGCAGCGCGAAGGTGATCGAAAAGACCAGCATCGTGAGAATCGGAGCCCAGAAGGCGCCCGACGTTGCGCCGATGATTGCCGAACCGACGATCGGGCCCGTGCAGGAGAACGACACCAGCACCAGCGTCAACGCCATGAAGAAGACGCCCAGCAGCCCGCCCTTGTCGGCATTGCGGTCGCTGCGGTTGACCATCGAACTGGGCAGCGTGATCTCGAACGCACCGAAGAACGACGCGGCAAAGACCATGAAGACAAGGAAGAAGATCAGGTTGGGCAGCCAGTGCGTTGCCAGCCAGTTGAAGATGTCGGCCGTCACGGCGTCACCGCCGACGATGCGGGTGATGAGGATGATCGCCGCAATCGGCACCGTATAGAGCAGAACGATGAACAAGCCGTACATCAACACCTTGAACCGTCCGGCGGCAGGGGATTCGCTCCCCTTGAGGAAGAACGAAACGGTCATCGGGATCATCGGGAAGACGCAGGGGGTCAGCAGCGCCAGCAGGCCCCAGCCGATCGCCACCAGGATCAGGCCCGGCAGATCGCTGCCGGACGATGTTTCGCCCAGCGGTGTACTGTGCGCAGCGTCCGTTGTCGAATCGGCTGTCACGGCATCTGTCGTTGCAGTGGTCTCCGCAGAGGATGTTTCGGCAACACCGCCCACCTTGATCTCGAAAGGCCAGTCTTCGGGCATGTTGCAGTTCGTGCCCTGGCACGACCGCCAGTTGATATTCCCGCGCAGGATCGCCTCCGGAGCTGTCAGACGCACCCGTTGTCCCAACACAATCTCGCCCTCGTACTCGCCGAGCTCGAAGCCGAAAATCTCGTCGTAATGCCGCTTCGAAGGCACCTTCTCGAAGGGTTCGCCGAGCAGTTCGATTCCTTCGGTCTTCTCGAACGTCACGACCGTCGAGGAGAAGTCCGAATGCAGGTCGTAGGTATGCCATCCGTCAAGGATCTTGCCCGTAAATGTTATCTCGAAAGTATGGTCGTCACCCGCCGGCGCCACCGTGCTGTTCCAGCGAACGGTCACGGTCGGTTGCGCTGCGGCAACAATTGCCGCCACCAACAGCAGGGCGGTCATTGCAATTTTCTTCATAATTCGGTCTTATGGATACACTTTTCCCGCGTAAAAATACAAAAATAATCGGGAGCCGCCAAATCCTGCCGCTCCCGATCATACCGGCTGTCACACTCAGAAAATATGCCATGCTACCGTCAGTCCCGCCATGACGATCGAAACCATCGACATCAGCTTGATGAGGATGTTGAGCGACGGGCCCGACGTATCCTTGAAGGGATCGCCCACCGTATCGCCCACAACGGTTGCACGATGGCAATCGGAGCCCTTGCCGCCGAAGTTGCCCTCCTCGATCATCTTCTTGGCATTGTCCCACGCTCCGCCCGAATTGGCCATGAAGACCGCCAGCACGAAACCGGCGCTCAAACCGCCGACCAGCAGTCCCATCACTCCGGCTACGCCGAAAAGTATTCCGACGAGCACCGGCACGATGATCGCCAACAGGCTTGGGAAGAGCATCTCACGCTGCGCACCGCGTGTCGAGATCTCAACGCACCGCGCATAATCGGGCGTCGCCTCGCCGGTAAGAATGCCCTTGATTTCACGGAACTGACGCCGCACTTCGTTGACCATGCTCTCGGCAGCACGTCCTACGGCATTCATCGTCAGGCCGCAGAAGAGGAACGACATCATCGCCCCGATGAAGATGCCGATCAATACCAGCGGATTCATCAGGTTGATCTGATAGAACTCCATGAAATCGATGATCGAGGCCTCCTGCACCATGCGTTCGATGCCGTTCGGCAGCGTGATGACCGTCTGCCCGATATGCGCCAGTCCGACCTTGATCTCCTCGATGTAGGATGCCAGCAGCGCCAACGCCGTAAGAGCCGCCGAACCGATCGCGAAGCCCTTGCCCGTAGCGGCCGTCGTATTGCCCAGTGCGTCGAGCGCATCGGTGCGGCGCCGCACCTCGGAACCCAGGCCGCTCATCTCGGCATTGCCGCCCGCATTGTCGGCAATCGGGCCATAGGCGTCGGTTGCAAGTGTGATGCCCAGCGTCGAAAGCATGCCCACCGCCGCGATGCCGATACCGTAAAGCCCCAATGACATGCTTTGCGCCGTCATCAGATGCTGCAGGTCGAAACCAATGGCGCAGAGGTAGGCCAGAATGATCGCCACGCCGATCGTGATGACCGGAACGGCCGTTGAGATCATCCCCACGCCGATACCCGAAATGATGACCGTTGCAGGCCCCGTCTGGCCGCTGCGGGCGATCTTCTGCGTCGGTTTATAGGAGTGCGAGGTGTAATATTCGGTGGCCTGCCCGATGATGATGCCCGCAACGAGGCCCGTGATGACCGAGAAGGAGAGTCCCAGCCAGTTCTGAATGTCGAGCAGGTAGAGAATCACGAAGGTCGCAACGGCAATCAGCAGCGAGCTGACGTTCACTCCGACACCCAGCGAACGGAGCAGCTGCCGCATCGATGCCCCCTCTTTCGTCCTTACGAGAAAGATGCCGACGATCGAGAGGAGGATGCCCACCGCCGCAATCAGCATCGGTGCCAGCACGGCCCGCGTCTGCATGGCCACGTCGCCCGTTGCGGCGAAAGCCGCCGCTCCCAACGCCGCCGTTGCAAGCACCGAACCGCAATAGCTCTCATAGAGGTCGGCGCCCATGCCGGCCACATCACCCACGTTGTCGCCCACGTTGTCGGCGATCGTCGCCGGGTTGCGCGGATCGTCCTCCGGAATTCCCGCCTCGACCTTGCCGACCAGATCGGCGCCCACGTCGGCCGCCTTGGTATAGATACCGCCGCCGACACGCGCAAAGAGCGCCTGGGTCGAGGCTCCCATGCCGAAGGTCAGCATCGTCGTGGTGACAACAACCAGTTTCTGACCGCCCGTCGCATCGACGAAGTGGTCCAGGACGATGTACCACAACGAAATATCGAGCAGCCCCAGTCCCACAACGACAAGCCCCATCACCGCACCGCTGCGGAACGCCACGCGCAGACCGCGATCGAGCGACTGCCGGGCGGCATTGGCCGTACGGGCCGAAGCGTAGGTGGCGGTCTTCATGCCGAAGTAACCGGCCAGTCCGGAGAAGAATCCGCCCGTCAGAAAGGCGAACGGCACCCATTTGTTCTGCACGCCGGCGCCATAGGCCAGATAGGCGAAGAAGAGCGCCAGCACCACGAAGACGATCAGTACGACCTTGTACTGCTGACGCAGATAGGCCATTGCACCGGCACGGACGTGAGCGGCGATCTCGCGCATGCGTTCCGTGCCTTCGTCTTCCCGTTTCATCGAGCGGTAAAACGCCCAGGCAAAAGCGAGTGCCACGACCGATGCGACGGGCACAAGCCAGAAAATCGAAGGAATATTCATACAGGTCAGTTGTTAAAGTTCGGTTGACGTTAAATCAAAATTAATAAATTTTTCGTTTCGTTGTATATTCGATTAGCAAAAAAAAACGCACCCACAACAGATATTCCCGTCAAATTCCGAATCGAGCGGTGACCGTTTCACGAAAAGCGGATATGTACGGGGCCCGTGCAGACACTCATTCACCAGCAATTTTCGCCTCGGACCGATCCGGCATGGCAAACGCCCGGAACGAACGGACAAAGCGGCCCCGCAACAAATTTGAAATTCCACAAAACAATGCAGGGCGGAGAATCACTCCGCCCTGCATTTTCCGCCCGGTCAAAAGCTCCCTGCCGGCTACCGCCATTCGAAAGCTCCCCGGCATATGGCCGTACCGGCGTCGTTGCGAATCTCGACAAGGGTCTCCGACTCCCGCTCTTCAAACGACACCGAAAGCGTCTCGCCATAACGCGACTCCTTGAGGAAATTGATATCCAGACGCATCGGACGATCCTGCTCGAAACGTTCAATGGGCAGCACGTCGAGCATCATCTCGATATAACGCATCGTATTTACATGACGGTTGAAATCGATATCCGAATAGGCCACACGATGCGTCAGGACAGGCTCCGCATCGATTGCCGGCACCTTGCGGGGCTTCTCGGCCGGCGCCGGCTCGGCAACAATCGCTTCGTTGTGCTCCTCGGCCACGGCCCGCAGATCTACGGCCGCGCGACGCGTGAGATCGATCATGCACCACTGCGATACGACCCGTCCGAAGGTGGTCCCAGACTGATCCGTCAGGGTAAAGTTACGGGTCGAAAGCATCCGCCCATAATCGCTGATCCATGTCGCTATTTCATACTGCACATACTCTTTCGGCCGATAGTCGAACTCGAACGCAATACGGGACAGGACCCAGGAGTAATTGTCACGATTCAACACCTCGACCCCGAAGCCCTTGGCATGCGCGTCGATGCCGGCAATGTTGAGGACATTGACCCCCAGGGCCGAAAGCGTAATCCGCAGGGAAAAATCGACCTCCTGCGGCTCGACCCGAAACGGATAGGAACTTTTTGCTGCCATGATTTCGGATTTATTCTTTGCACAAAGATAGTTCTTTTTTGCCGATCCCGTCAAAATTTTCCTCTTTCGGGTTTCATTTCCCTTTTTTCCGCCAGAAAAGAAAGAAAAGCAAAATATTTACACGACAAGACTTGTGAATTTGAAATGCATGTTCTATTTTTGTAAACAAAACGCAGTTCATGTTTAACCATTTTCAAAACCATCTGAAACACGCTGCCACCTATCCTCCCACTTCCGGGACGGAGACATCCATCTTTCCGCCGCACCCTGCGGAACCGATCCATCTGAATATACGATACGATTCAAAACGGAAAAACCGGAACACGATCAAAATCTTTTATAACAAATCATAACAAACAAACCAGTTACCGCCACATGAAAAAACTACTACCAATCCTTGCAATCGGCACAATCCTGTGCAGCTGCTGCAACAGCAACTCGTCCAAGGGCAACACCGACTTCACCCGCATCAACGAACAGGCTGCCGTGGAATATCTCCAGCCGATCCGCCCGGGTTATGAAGGCCGCAACCCCTTCTGGAACAGGTTTGCCCAGAAATTCATCTTTGCACCCGCGTTCGATTTCCAGAAGATCGACGGTGCAACGCAGTACCGTTTCACGGTAAAACCCGCGGCGGAAGATGCAACCCAATCCTGGTCCTTCACCAGCGACACACCGACCGCCCCGCTCTCGCCGATCTGGAACGAGATCACCGTCGGAAAGGTCCAGCTCAAGGTCGAAGCGCTCGACAATACGGGAAAAGTCATCGGCATGGCCGGCGAGCGTGAATTCCGCAGAGACTACCCCTTCACGGGCCCCTATCCGTCGGCACGGCGCGACTACCGGCAGGCAGCGATCATGGGTCTCCTCTTCGTACACAACATGCCGGAGATTCAGCATTGGGCAACGGCTACGGAACCCGACATGAACTATTCGCACAACACCTACCCCTGCAAGATCATCGGTGCAACGATCCGCATGGAGGTGCTGCTGGCCAAGCTGCTGCCCCATTACAAGGAGGAGGCGACAACCATTGCGAAAAACGCCGCACAGTTCCTTATCGACCAGAGTCAGCCCGAAGGTGCTCCGCTGGCCTTCTTCCCGCCGACCTATTACAAGAACCTCGCAGCTTCGAAGTACGACTGGAATCAGGGAAAAACGATGATGATGGAGGCCATATCGGCCGCACTGGGATTCCTCGACCTCTACGATCTGACCGGCGAGAAGAAGTACTACGATCATGCGCTGGGAATCGCTGAGACCTACCTCAAACATCAGTATGCCGACGGCTCGCTTCCCACCAAGGTCGATTACAAGACAGGCGAACCGGTCAACAACGCCCGGGCAATGCTCACCACCTACATGAACTTCCTGCTGCGGCTGCACCGTCAGTACGGGGTGGAGAAATATGCCGATGCGCTGGCCAAGGCCGAAAAATGGATGAAGGAGACGGCGCTCGAATCGTTCGACATGACCGGACAGTTCGAAGACGTTACGATTCTGGGTCTGGAGCCTTACGAGAATCTCACCAACTGCACGGCGGCACCCTATGCCTCCTATCTGCTGACGAAGGACAGCCCCTCCGAGCAGGAGATCGCCGACGCCGTCGATCTGGCCCGTCTGTGCGAGGATCAGTTCGTTTACTGGGACATGGAGCTCAACAACGACGGCATCAAACGTTTCAACACGCCGTGCGTCATCGAACAGTACAAGTACAAGACGCCGGTGGACAACAGCGCCTGCGTGGTGGCCAATGCCCTGCTGAACATCTACCTCACGACAGGCGACAAAGTGGCTCTGGCAAAAGCGACGGCGCTTATCGACAATGTTACGGTCATGCAGAACAGCCTCAACGGCCAGATCCCCACAACGTGGGACTACCGCAACACGAAGCGCGACCGCAACCGTACGTTCTGGATCAACTGCTCGTACAGCTCCATCACGACCCTGCTGCGGATGGCGGACCTGATCGAAGCTGGGAAGATAAACAAATAGCCGGGGGCGCCAGAATCATTGCAAGCTCCGTCTTGTACGTCAGACGGCGGCATGCGACATGATGATTTACACAACGACGTCCGAAGAGAGTGGTCTCTTCGGACGTCGTTCTTTTGAAATTACTTCCACAATAACATATTCCAAATTCAAGGAAAAACAATTCGCCTTAAGGTTACCTGTGCCCAAACAAAATCTATGCGTCACAATCTTTTGGAAATCGGGCCTCAACGTTTTCATCATTCCGTCCGGCACCTTTCCTCCATACATCCGGCACCACAAAAGCCGAAAGCATAACATTTAAGACAAAAAGAATTTGTCTGTTAATTATCAGATAATAAGGGCCGAGATCATTGCAGAATCAAAACTTATGGTTAATTTTACTTGTCGGTATTTAGATCAACCGCATAATGACATACTAAACAAAATAATTTTCAATCTGCGGGGGGGTATTGAAGTAATTCAGAACTTGCATAGGAAGGCTCTTTGTACCTGCAGACAAAATGGAAACCTATATCTAATGATCAAGATCAACCGAATTATCAGTCTTTTTATATCAGGAGTCGGGGCTTTCTGTATATTGTATGCTCTATTCACTTGGGACTGTGACTTTTTATGGCCTGGACTTGTCTACTTGGCTATAGGCATATTAGGATATAAATACCCAGAATATATAAGATGAAAAGAATTATAAGTTTTTTGATAGATTACGGGCTTGCCACTTTAGGAATGGGCTTTGTTACCATCTGCATACCCGGATGGTACAGCATGTATGGAGCAGCCTTTATTATAAGTCTGTTTTTTTGCAGAGACTGCATCTCTGGGCAAAGTATTGGTCGCAGAATAATGCACATTCGTGTTGTTCATCTGAATCAGCCCATTTCGCCTTTGAGAGCCTTTATCAGGAATTTATTTCTCTTGATATGGCCCCTTGAGATCATTACTCTGCTTATAACCCGAAAACGCCGTTTAGCAGACATGATTGTGGACAGCCATATTCGTGCAGCGGGAAACAGGCCGCTGTCAATTAACCCGACAGGGGTGGCGATTTTTATTGTTTATTAACGTAATAACATCTGTAATAATATATCTTTGGATATCTGCCGACAGGGAGTTGTTCCGATATTTATATGATGGAGATGTTTCAATATTGTTAAACTGACAGAAGTAAGAAACAGGATCTCTCCAACCTACTGCCAAGCACCCGCTTTTCCCACTCTGTAATGTCATACGCATTTTCCAGGTTCGATACATGTTCCCCTCCCCAGACAAAGACTCAGAAAAGTATATTCGTGCCGTAGCAAAGTTAAACATTATACAATATTTTGACCCGAGGATATTCTCCGATCGATTATACATATACAAAAGATTGATTATGAAAAGAGCAATTCTATTTTTACTG
>CALUOX010000077.1 GCA_944322375.1 uncultured Alistipes sp. | reverse complement strand
CAGTATTTGTCGGTCGAGCCGCCGATGATCTTGATCGAGTTCTTGTTGGCGCCCACCGTACCGTCGGCGCCCAGACCGAAGAACAACGCCTCGAACGTACCCGGTTTGGCCATCGAGATCTCCTCGCCGACGGGCAGCGAATGGTTCGTCACGTCATCGACGATACCCACCGTGAACTGATGTTTCGGCTCCACAGCCTTCAGATTCTCGAAGACGGCCAGCATCTGTGCCGGTGTGGTATCCTTCGACGAAAGGCCGTAGCGGCCGCCGATGATAAGCGGTTTCTCGGCCATCTGCGAATTGGCGAACACCTCGACAACATCCAGATAGAGCGGATCGCCGTTGGCTCCCGGCTCCTTCGTACGGTCAAGCACGCAAAGGCGTTTTACGCTTGTCGGAAGGACCTCGAAGAGGTACTTTGCCGAGAACGGACGGTAGAGATGCACCGTCACGACACCGACCTTCTCGCCCTTGGCCATCAGGTAATCGACCGTCTCCTTGATCGTCTCCGTCACCGAACCCATGGCCACGATCACTCGCTCGGCATCCTTCGCCCCGTAATAGACGAACGGACGGTATTCGCGGCCCGTGATAGCCGAAATCTCCTTCATCGTCTCGGCAACCATGTCGGGCACGGCATCATAGAACTTGTTTGCAGCCTCGCGCGTCTGGAAGTAGATGTCGGGGTTCTGCGCCGTACCGCGCGTAACGGGGTGTTCGGGATTGAGAGCCCGGGCACGGAAGGCCTTCAGGGCATCACGGTCGAGCAGCGCCGTGAGGCGAGCCTCGTCGATGAGTTCGATCTTCTGGATCTCGTGCGAAGTACGGAAACCGTCGAAGAAGTGCAGGAACGGTACGCGCGACTTCAGCGCAACGATATGCGCAACGCCTGCCAGATCCATCACCTCCTGTACGGACGACGTGGCCAGCATGGCAAAACCGGTCTGGCGCGTAGCCATCACATCCTGATGGTCGCCGAAGATCGACAGCGACTGTGCGGCCAGCGCGCGCGCCGAAACGTGGAAGACGCCGGGCAGCAACTCGCCTGCGATCTTGTACATATTGGGAATCATCAGCAGCAAGCCCTGCGATGCGGTGAACGTTGTCGTGAGCGCGCCGCTCTGCAACGAACCGTGAACGGCTCCCGCAGCACCGGCCTCCGATTGCATCTCAATCACCTTGACCGTCTCACCGAAGATGTTTTTGCGACCCTGTGCCGCCCATTCATCCACCAGCTCCGCCATGGTTGACGAAGGTGTGATGGGATAGATTGCGGCAACCTCCGAAAAGAGGTAGGCGATATGCGCCGCCGCATAGTTGCCATCACATGTGATAAACTTTTTCTCTGCCATATAAATCTATTGAAATTTGTTGTTTTTCAAGATATTACGTTCTAAAGAACTTGCACAACCGATGCAAAGTTATAAAATTCCAAGAAGAGTACCCACGTTTTTTTGCGTTAGTTTTTTAACAGTAAATCAGTACTATTGACCAAAATCCGAATCCCCGTCAAACGGCCTGTGTCACAAATACGTCGAAACGACCTGCACGCCGTACGGAGTTCCGTTTGACACGGGGAACTGCAAACCTCGTACCCGCTTTGCCGGGAAATCGAGGGCGACGGCCCCGTTCCTCCATCAACGCCAATAAATAACCTCTCCGCCAGGAGATTTATTGTTTCAAACCGTCACTTATTCTCTCCAAACGGACGGCAATTCTGTCCACCCGCCCGCTTCATAAAAATCGCCCCTTTCATAACGGCTCCATTTCCAGACGACACGCCTTCGCCTCTCTACAAACATGCTTCGTTCCGGATACTCCGTCCCTGCACAGCCTAATCAAGAACGCTGTCTCCTCTTGCCCCTGCCTCGACTCTCCACAATCTCTGCCGTCTTGGATGCTCCGCCTCAGCACAGCCAGATCGAAGATTCCGTTTTCATTTGTCTCATATCTCAGCCCTCGACTTTCCACAATCTTTGGCTCCGACTTGGATACTCCATCCCGACAGGCACAGATCGAAAACTCCGTTATAGTTTGTCTCTTCTCTCAGCCCTCGACTATCCGTACTTTGGCTGCGCCTTAGATACTCCGTCCCGGCAGAACCAAAGCGAAAACGCTGTTTTCGTTTGTCTCTGCCCTCGACTTTCCGTATCTTTGCCATCCAAGAACCACGCAACGATGATCAGCTACAAGCGACATGTACTCTCAAACGGCCTGACGGTAGTGGTCAACCGCGACCACACCTCAAAACTTGCCGCCGTCAATATTCTCTACAAGGTCGGAGCTCGAAACGAACATCCCGAACGGACAGGCTTCGCCCATCTGTTCGAACACCTCATGTTCCGGGGCACACACGCCGTACCCGACTTCGACCTGCCCGTACAGATGGCCTGCGGCGACAACAACGCCTTCACGAACAACGACTATACGGATTTCTACATCACGCTGCCAAAGGACAACATCGAAACGGCCCTGTGGCTCGAAGCCGACCGCATGACGGGACTCGACATCACCCCCGAGGCGCTCGAAACGGAGAAACGGGTCGTGATCGAGGAGTACAAACAGCGCTACCTCAACCAGCCCTACGGCGATCAGGGCATGCTGCTGCGTTCGCTGGCCTATACCCGTCACCCCTACCGCTGGGCGACGATCGGACTCTCGCCCGACCACGTCGCCCGAGCCTCGCTCGAGGACGTGCAGAACTTCTATCACCGCTGGTACCACCCGTCGAACGCCATTCTCTCGATCAGCGCCGACATCGACGAGGAACGGCTCTTCACCCTTGCGGAAAATTACTTCGGCACGATAACCGACACGCCGTCCGTCGCCGATCCGCTGCCCGTCGAACCCGAACAGCACGCGGCACGACGGCTGGAGGTCGAGCGTGACGTGCCGGCAACCGCCGTGACGCTCGCCTATCCGATGGGCGACCGTCTGTCGCACGACTTCTATCTGGGCGACATGGTCTCCGACATCCTTGCCGGCGGCGACTCGGCCCGTCTTTATGAACATCTGGTCAAACGTGACCGGCTGCTGTCGAGCGTAAACGCCTACATCACGGGCGAACTCGATCCGGGGCTCTTCGTCTTTACGGGCCAACTGCTGCCGGGGCATACGGTCGAAGAGGTCGAAGCGGCCTTCCAGCACGAGATGCAAACCCTCCGCGAACAGCCCGTCAGCAGCTACGAACTCGAAAAGGTCAAGAACAAGTTCGAAGCGAACACCCTCTTCGGCGAACTGAACATCATGAACAAGGCCATGAACCTCGGATTCTACGAAATGATCGGCGATATCGGACTGGTCAACCGTGAAGTGGAACTCTTCCGCGCCATCACGGCCGACGAGCTGACCGGCTTCGCACGCCGCACGTTCCGCCCCGAACATTGTTCCACACTTGTCTATCGCGCCAAACGATGAAACAGCCCGCATTGCGTATTCCGGCCGACGTGACGCTCGCCGAGACCGTCCACCGGACCCTTCCCAACGGCGTCACGATCCACGCCCTGCCCTCGGATGAATTCAAGGTTGTACGTTTCACCTTCGTCTTCCGTGCCGGCTCCGTCCGCCAGCACAAGCCGTTCGTCGCAACCTCGACGGCTTATCTGCTGAGCGAAGGCACACGCAAACTCTCGGCACAGCAAATCGCCGAACAGTTCGACTTCTACGGATCCTATTTCGATGTGAACGTCGATCGAGACTGCGTTTACATCAGCTTCTGCTCGTTGTCGAAATACTTCCGGCAGACGCTCGACGTCGCCGCAGAGCTGCTGCTGCACCCGGTCTTTCCCGACGAAGAGGTGGCCGCCTACCGCGAAAAGCGCAAACAACGGCTCCGCATCGAACGCATGAAGGTCGAGACCGAAGCCCGCGAAGCCTTTGCCCGTGCGCTGTTCGGGGCCGAACACCCTTACGGCATCTCCTCGCCCGAAACGGCATACGACGACCTGCGGCGGGAAGACCTGCTCGAATTTTATCGGGACTATTACACCGCCGGCAACTGCTTCGTCGTATGCAGCGGAGCGGTCGGCACCGATGTGCTGGATGCCGTTTCGGCCGTTGCCGGCGCACTGCCCGCCACTCCGCAGACGACGGAACCCGCCTTCCCGCCGGCACACGTCACCCACCGCATCGAAGTGTCCCACCCCGGAGCCGTACAGTCATCGATCCGCGTGGGACGGGTGCTCTTCGGCCGCAACCACCCCGATTATGTCGGCATGCAGGTCGTGGCCATGGTGCTGGGCGGGTATTTCGGATCGCGCCTCATGCAGAACCTGCGCGAAGAGCACGGCTATACTTATGGTGTACTGGCCGCCATGGTCAACCTTGAGCAGGCCGGTTACCTGGCCGTCGCCACACAGGTGGCGTGCGACACGACCCGCCAGGCACTCGACGAGATCTATCGGGAGATCGAGCGGCTGCGCACCGAACCCGTCCCGGAACAGGAGCTGGAGATCGTCCGCAACATGATGACGGGCGAGATGATGCGCATCCTCGACGGTCCGTTCGGCATTGCGGACGTGACAATTGAGAACATTCTCTGCGGACAGCCCAACGCAACGGTCGGCAAGACGCTCCGCAGCATCCGCTCGATCACGCCGGACGACATTCGGCGCCTTGCGGCGAAATACCTGCGGCAGGAGGATCTGGTCACCGTCGTTGCAGGCGACGGCTCGATCGACCGCGAATAATTATCCACAAAGCACCCCTACGAATTGAACGGGCCGCAACAATGCGCGGCCCCGATAATCTGTTGCATCGGATTTCCGGTCGGAGATGCCGAATGAGACCGGCAGTTATCACTTTCCAAAATGGAATCAACGGGAGCAGTGCGCCGAGACCCACTGCGTGAGCGCGACGAAATCCGCGACGGGGAGCTGTTCGGCACGCTGTGAAAAGAAGGGATGTTCGGCGCCGCCGAAATCGCCGAAGGCGGACCGCAAGGCATTGCGCAACATCTTGCGGCGCTGCCCGAACGACGCCTTGACAACCTTGACAAAGAGACCTTCGTCGCAATCGAGACGTGCGACGTCGTTGCGGCGCAGACGGATCACGGCACTCTTGACCTTGGGCGGCGGATTGAAGACCTTCTCCCCCACCGTGAAGAGATACTCGATATCGTACCACGCCTGCAGCAGCACCGAGAGAATGCCGTACTCCTTCGATCCCGGCGCCGAGGCGATGCGCTGCGCCACTTCGCGCTGAATCATCCCCACGCATTCGGGGATCAGATCACGGTTTTCGAGCACCTTGAAGAAGATCTGCGACGAAATATTGTAAGGGAAGTTGCCGATCACACGCAACCCGTCGGGGAAATGCGCCCGCAGATCCAATTGCAGAAAATCGCCCGCGATCAGACGCGGCGTAAACGACGGAAAGTGCTCCTGAAGATAGGCAACGCTCTCCGAATCGATCTCGGCACCCCACGTCACGATGTCCGGACGCTGCAGCAGGAACTGCGTAAGAACTCCCATGCCGCAGCCGACCTCCAGAACGGGGCCGGGGGCAGCCGCATCGCCGCACGTCAACGCATCGCAGATCTTGCGTGCGATGTTCAGGTCCACAAGAAAGTGCTGACCCAAGGATTTTTTCGCTCTGACTTCACCCATTCCGCATTCGGTTTTCGGCATCGCGGCGGTTCGCTCCGCCCCGTTGCTGCAAAGGTAACGATTTCAGAGCGATTTTTTGCCTTGCGGGGCTCTTTTTATGCTGTCGGTTATGCCGCCGGCAACCGGTCCCGCACAACAATCCGCAGATCCATGCACCGACAGCCCGAGTCCATGCGGATTGTACCGCAATTCTTTTCCGGACGTTCATACAATGGATTCGATACCCACCCGAAGCGCTGCGGGTACGACACGTTGAACAACCTGCACCGCGGCGCCGGAACGGGAGAGAGCCGTTCGGAAGCGGAACGTGTAACGAACCAAAAGAACCGGCGCAAAAGGCAGAACAGGGCCATATCTGGTCCTTGAACAATCATGCAGGACCGCCGGAACGGGAGAGAGCCGTTCGGGAGCGGAACGTATAGCGAACCCAAAGAACCGGCGCAAAAAAGGCAGGACAAGACCACGTCTGGTCCTTGAACAATCGTGCAGGGCCGTCGGAACGGGAGAGAACCGTTCGGGAGCGGAACGCGTAACGAGCCAAAAGAACCGGCGCAAAAGGCAGAACAGGGCCATATCTGGTCCTTGAACAATCGTGCAGGGACGCCGGAACAGGAAAGAACCGTTCGAGAACGGGACGTATAACGAACCAAAAGGTCCGGCGCAAAAACAGAACAGGACCATGTCTGGTCCTTGAACAATCGTGCAAGACTGCCGAAACGGGCGCCGAACCGACAAAACCGTGCCGGACCAAACAGACTGAATGACTTGCCCGCAATTCGTTTCGCAACCGTCGGACAGATCGACACTCGTCACCCCGCCATGCGTCAATTTTCGCCGGACAGCCGGCAAAATCAGTATTTACACGTAGCAAAATCCGCCGAAAAACCGGCATCTTTGTGCCAACAACGATTCTTAGCATAACCCAACATGAAAAACACACTCGCATCACTCAGATCGGAAGACTGGGTCGTCACCTTCGCAAGCATTCTTCTCCTTGCCGCCGCAGCCCTCATCCCGCAGTGGCTGCCCGCGCTGCCCAAAAACTTCACCTCGGCAGCGGGTTGGATCGATACCCTCGGACTCTTTCTCATCGTCGCCGTCATTCTCTATCTGGGATGGGCGCTGCTCGGCCGGTCCGCGAAAGGTCTGCTGCCCTCCCTTGCGGCCGTCTTCGTCATCTCGCTCGCCGCGCAGTTCGTCGCGACCATTCCACAGGTCGCCTACTACGGATTCGAATCGGTCTTCTTCTCCGTCATCTTCGGACTCGTCATCCGCAACCTCTTCCACATCCCCGAATGGATGAAACCCGCCATACAGAGCGAATACTACATCAAAATCGGCGTCGTCTGCCTCGGCGCCACGATTCTCTTCAGCGACGTCATGAAGTCCGGAGCCTTCGGACTGCTGCAGGCCTGCGCCGTCGTCGCCATCGTCTGGTTCTTCGCATACCGTCTCTCGCGCCGGCGCGGCATCGAACAGCCGACGGCCATGATTCTCTCGAGCGGACTCTCGATCTGCGGCGTCTCGGCCGCCATCACCACGGCCCGCGTTGTCGGCGGCGACGACCGGAAACTCTCCTACATCGTCTCGCTGATCCTCATCATCGTCGTGCCGATGATCTACCTCATGCCCTGGCTCGCAGAGACCGTGCTGCCGCTCTTCATCGACGACCCCGCCGTGCGGCAGGAGGTGGCCGGCGCATGGATCGGCGGCACCATCGACACCACATCGGGCGTAGCAGCATCGAGCGCCATCGTCGGCGAACTGGCCAACCAGCACGCCGTCATCATCAAGGGGGCGCAAAACGTCCTCATCGGCGTCGTAGCCTTCTTCATTGCGCTCTACCTCTCGACACGCCGCACAGGAGCCGATCACGCCTCGCGTCCTTCACTGGGAATCGTCTGGGAGAAGTTCCCGAAATTCATCATCGGGTTCGTCGCCGCGTCGCTCGTCTTCAGCCTCTGCCAGAGCCACGGGCTCTTCCACGTCGAGAACGGGAAGCTCGTCGAGCCGCGCATCGCAAAGATGTTCAGCACGCTCTTCTTCTCGCTGGCTTTCGTCTGCGTGGGTCTCGAAACCCGCCTCAAGGAGATCGTATCGCGTGAGAACCGCAGCATTCTGTGGGCGTTTCTCTCGGCACAGGCATTCAACATCGTCGTCACGCTGCTCATCGCCTGGCTCTTCTTCGGTGTTCTCAAGCCGCTGTGGGCATAACGCGCCACGACACCGTTTCCTCCGGCCGGAGCGACGATACGGAACCGCTGCCCGACAAAGGGACGGCAGCGCGACGGGCCACCCCGTCGCAATCAGGACCGGCTCCAACGGGACGGGGAGGGAAGGCCCGCAGTCGGTCCACAGCCGGCAAACAGGATCATCTCCGACCGGCCTCATCCCATTTCAAAGGGAGAAGCAGGCACGTTGTCCGGGAACGGTCAGCCCGATTCGGCACGTTCCGATGTCAAGATCGAAGCTGCGGCAGGAACACGGATGCATCTCATCCCGTTCGCAACCGCAAGGCCTAAACCATCGTACAAAACCGCCGCGCAAAAAAGGAAAGCAACATCGGTATGTTCCGACATCAAGGTGAAAACAGAGATACGGACGCAGCCGCATGCTGTAGCAACCGCAAGACCTAAACCATCGTACAAAACCACCACGTAAAAAAGGAAAGCAACATCGGCATGTTCCGACATCAAGGTAAAAACAGGGATACGGACGCATCCGCATCCTGTTGCAACCGTATGACCTAACCCGGAGCACAAAACCACCGCACACAGGCGAAATGACATCGGTCGGTTCCTTCCGCACGGGCACAGGCTGCATCGGACAGGGCCCAACACACAAGGGGAGCGAATCCAATGGATTCGCTCCCCTGTTATCTGACCGTGCTCGCAGAGACTGCACCTTCTGCCGCAGAAGTGCAGACGGATCAGTTTCCCTGCTCGCAGATGAACTTGATACGCACCAGACGGATCTCCTCCTCGGTGTAATCGCCTCCCAGCTCCTCGACGGCATCATCCAGCGAATCGCTCTCCGCATCCTCCTTGAAATAGAGATAGATGTCTTCGGCCTTCTCCTCATCCATGAACTGGTTGATGTAATAGGAGATATCGAGCCGCGTCCCCGAATTGACAATACCCTCGATCTCCGTAAGCAATTCATCGAAATCCAGATTCTTGGCCCGCGCTATATCTTCGAAATCCATCTTGCGGTCGATTGACTGGATAATGAAGATCTTGTTGCCCGACTTGTTGCCCACAGACTTCACTACCATATCCTGCGGACGGATGATCTCCTTCTCTTCGACGTAGGCCTTGATGAGCTTGATGAACTCGGCACCGAACTTCTTCGCCTTGCCCACTCCGACGCCGGAGATGTTCTGCATCTCTTCAAGCGTCACAGGATATTGAATCGACATGTCTTCGAGCGACGGATCCTGAAAAACGACGAACGGAGGCAGATTGTGCTGCTTGGCAACCTTCTTGCGGAGGTCCTTCAACATCGAGAAAAGCTCTTCATCCGCCACACCGCCGCGTCCGCCCGTCGGCGCCGCCGTTTCAGCCTCCCGCTCCTCCGCATCGTAATCGTGATCGAGGGTGATGAACACCGGATAAGGTGCACGGATATACTCCTCACCGCGCGCATTGATCGACAACAGACCGTAATTCTCGATATTCTTGTCCACCATTCCCAGGATCAGCGCCTGCCGCACAACGGCACCCCAATACCTTGCATCGTGATCCTCGCCGGCACCGAACCACCGCAACTTGTTATGCCCGTAGCTCTTGATCTGCGCCGTCAGACGCCCCGTCAACAGGTTCGTCAGGTGGTCCACCTTGAACTTGTCACCGATATCCCGCAGCGCCTCCAGCGCCATCTTCAACGACGCCGTCACATCGATCTTCGGCTTCGGATGCAGGCAGTTGTCGCAACTGCCGCAATTCTCTTTGGTGTATTCCTCGCCGAAATAGTGCAGCAGCGTCTTGCGGCGGCACATCGAGCTCTCCGCATACGAAACCGTCTCCTGCAGCAGCAACTTCCCGATCTCCTGTTCGGCGATGGGCTTGCCCTGCATGAACTTTTCGAGCTTCTGGATATCCTTGTAACTGTAAAAAGCCAGGCAATACCCCTCGCCGCCGTCACGGCCCGCACGGCCCGTCTCCTGATAATATCCCTCCAGCGATTTGGGGATGTCGTAGTGGATGACAAACCGCACGTCGGGCTTGTCGATTCCCATTCCAAAGGCGATCGTCGCCACAATGACATCCGCACGCTCCATCAGAAAATCATCCTGGTTCTTCACGCGCGTCGCGGCATCCATGCCGGCATGGTACGGCAAGGCCTTGATGCCGTTTGCCACCAACAGCTCCGCGAGCTCCTCAACCTTCTTGCGACTCAGACAGTAGATAATACCGCTGCGGCCCTCCTTCTGCTTGATGAAACGGATAATGTCCCGATCCACATCCCCCTTGGGTCGGATCTCATAATAGAGATTCGGACGGTTGAACGACGACTTGAAGACCGAAGCATCGCTCATTCCCAGATTCTTCTGAATGTCCATCTGCACCTTCGGCGTCGCCGTTGCCGTCAGAGCGATCAACGGCGCAGGACCGATTTCGTTGATGATCGGGCGGATACGGCGGTACTCCGGGCGGAAGTCATGTCCCCACTCCGAGATACAGTGCGCCTCGTCGATGGCATAGAACGAGATCTTGATTTTACGCAGAAAGGCCACGTTGTCCTCCTTGGTCAACGATTCGGGGGCAAAATAGAGCAGTTTCGTCTTGCCTGCCAGCACGTCGTTCCGCACCTGGGTGACGGCCGTCTTGTTCAACGAGGAGTTGAGGAAATGCGCGATGCCCGATTCGGTCGAGAACGTCCGCATGGCATCCACCTGATTCTTCATCAGCGCGATCAAGGGGGAGATGACGATCGCCACTCCGTCCATCAACAACGCCGGCAACTGGTAACACAGCGACTTGCCGCCACCCGTCGGCATCAGGACGAACGTATCCTTTCCCTCAAGCACATTGCGGATTACAGCTTCTTGATTCCCTTTGAACGACGAAAAGCCGAAATATTCCTTCAGCTTTTCCCGCAACAAAGTATCTTCGATTTGCTTCATCGGGCTTACTGTCTCCTTGATTTGAAATTTTAGGTAAAGATAAAAAATATTTCGGAAAAAAGCATAACTTTGTAAAAATTTATGAAGAGAAAAATGCGGCTCTACACAAGCGAACTGGTCAAGAAATACAAGTCCCGCACCGTAGTCAACCACGTCTCGATCGATGTCAACCAGGGTGAAATCGTCGGACTTCTGGGGCCCAACGGGGCCGGCAAGACCACAACCTTCTATATGATCGTAGGACTCATCAAGCCCAACGAAGGCAAAATCTTCCTTGAAGACAATGAAGGCAAAGTCTCCGAACTGACCGATCTGCCCGTGTATCGCCGCGCCCAGATGGGTGTGGGTTACCTCGCACAGGAGGCATCCGTCTTCCGCCGGCTGAGCGTCGAGAACAACATCCGTGCGGTGCTGGAGATGACCGACTACTCGAAAGAGTATCAGGAAGAGCGTGTCGAGGCCCTCATCAAGGAGTTCCGCCTCGAAAAGGTTCGCAAAAGCATGGGTATCCAGTTGTCGGGCGGCGAACGCCGTCGCACCGAGATCGCCCGTGCCGTCGCCATCAACCCCGCCTTCATTCTCCTCGACGAGCCGTTTGCCGGAGTCGATCCCATCGCCGTGGAGGACATCCAGTCGATCGTCGCCACACTCAAGGATAAAAATATAGGTGTCATCATCACCGACCACAACGTCGATGAGACGCTGGCCATCACCGACCGGGCCTACCTGCTCTATGAAGGGCGGGTGCTCAAAGCGGGATCTCCCGAGGAGCTGGCCTCCGATCCCGAGGTGCGCAAGCGCTACCTCGGCAAACACTTCGAACTGCGGCGCAGCCCCACGATCGACCGGCTGCGGCAACAAAATACCGAGGCCGACGAGACGACCCACGCGACAAATCCCGCCGGCGCGACAACTCCGGCCGCCGAGCCGGTTGCCGATACGGCAAACGCCCCGCGCAACGAGACTCCGGAGACGACCGGCGAAACTCCGACACCGCGCGACGCCGAAGAGTGATATCTTCGGAATCGGGCGGGGCGAGGCAGGAGACAACGCGGGATCAGCGGACGCATCCGCACCGCCCGGACAAACATTCGACACAGTAAAGGCTACAACGCCGAGGTCTGGACAACAGACCCCGAAACGATTATGGACAGATCCGTTTTACCGGGGGAGATCAGCGGCACGCTCACTCCCCCTTGTTCAAAAAGTTACGCACAACGCGCGCTTGCCGCGGCCCTGCTGGCCTGCGGCGAATCGACGCTGCGCAACATCGAATTGTGCGACGACACCCGTTCGGCCATGCGCTGCATCGAGGCACTGGGTGCCGACGTGACCGTTATCGACAACCATACGCTTCGCATAAAGGGCGCTCTGACACCGCGCGGCCATGTACTGCATGTCGGCGAGTCGGGACTCTCGACACGGTTGTTCACACCCCTTGCCGCACTTGCCGGCGTGCCGCTGCGCATCGAGGGACGGGGGACACTGCTGCGGCGCCCGATGACCATGATGATCGCACCGTTGCGCCAGTTGGGTGTCGAGGTGCACGACAACGACGGATTTCTCCCCTTCGACATCTGCGGGCCGATGCACAGTGCAACGGTCGATGTCGATGGTTCGGTTTCGTCTCAGTTTATTACCGGACTGCTGCTGTCACTGCCCGCTGCCGCAGGAGAATATACGCTCCATGTTCACCGCGCCGTTTCGACTCCCTACATCGACATGACAATCGACACGGCCCGCCGCTTCGGCGTCGAAATCCTTCACAACGGATATACCCAGTTCTATATCGAAGGCGGACAACACTATTGCCCGACGGATTACAGCATCGAGGGCGACTGGAGTGCTGCGGCACCGCTGCTGGTTGCCGGAGCCATCGCCGGCGAGGTCACGCTGCAGAACGTTCCGCTGCTGTCGAAGCAGGCTGACACGGCCATCTGCACGGCTTTGGTGCGTGCCGGTGCAGAGCTGATTCACGAGACGGACCGCATCACGGTCCGGCGCCGCGAGCTGCGGGCCTTCGAGTTCGATGCCACGCAGTGTCCCGATCTCTTTCCGCCCCTGGCGGCGCTCGCCGCAGCCTGCGAAGGCGAAAGCGTCATCACCGGCACCTCGCGCCTTGCACACAAGGAGAGCGACCGTGCCGAGACGCTCCGCGAGGAGTATGCGAAGGTCGGTATCGAGATCGATCTTTCACAGGATGATACGATGCGCATCCGGGGCGGGGCGATCCGTCCGGCCGTCGTGACCAGCCACGGCGACCATCGCATCGCCATGTCGATGGCCGTCTCGGCACTCCGGGCGACGGGGGCCGTCACGATTGAAAATGCCGAAGCCGTAGCCAAGAGCTATCCGGGATTCTTCGAGGATCTCGAACGGCTGCGGGTCCACACAAATGAACATTCGTCATGAACAGTTTCGGTACACTTTTCCGCGTCACGCTCTGGGGCGAATCGCACGGAGCGCAGGTCGGTGTCACGATCGACGGCGTAACGGCCGGGCTGCCGCTGGCAGTCGAAGACTTCGAAGCCGATCTGGCACGGCGGCGCAGCGGCGCACGCGGCACGACGCCGCGTGTCGAGCGCGACCTGCCGCAAATCGTCGCGGGACTCTATCGGGGGCATA
>CALUOX010000076.1 GCA_944322375.1 uncultured Alistipes sp. | reverse complement strand
CACCAATTTTATCGTGACGCCGGGTGCGTCGAGCGATTCGACCACACTGGTAAGCTATTCGGCCGATTCGCATACGCTTTACGGCTGTCTCTACAAGTTCAACGCTCCGGCGGCAGGGTATCTCCCCGGAACGATGATGTCCGTGTATGAATGGGATACGGGGCGCTATCTGGGCGACATCCCGCAGATAGCGCATCCCTCCTCTACGGTGGGCAACATGAACGAGCACTCGCTCATCATCACCGAGACGACCTTCGGCGGCCGCAGCGAACTGGCCGATTCGACGGGCCGCATGGACTATGGATCGATGATCTACATCACGCTGCAGCGGGCCCGCACGGCGCGAGAGGCGATCCGCGTGATGGTTGATCTGGCCGATACCTACGGGTATGTGTCGGAGGGCGAGTCCTTCTCGATCGCCGATCCCGAAGAGGCGTGGATCATGGAGGCGATCGGCAAGGGGTATGCTCCCGACGGCCGGGGCGGCAACGCCCGGCGCGGTATCGTCTGGGTGGCACGTCGCATTCCCGACGGCTATGTATCGGGTCATGCCAACCAGTCGCGCATCTCGACCTTCCCGCTCGACGATCCGGAGAATTGCCTCTATAGCGAGGATGTGATTTCGTTTGCCCGCGAGATGGGGTATTACGAGGGTCCCGATGCGGAATTCAGCTTCTGCGATGCCTATGCTCCGGCCGATTTTTCGGCGCTGCGGGCCTGTGAGGCGCGCGTGTGGAGCTTCTTCCGGCGTGTAGCCGATGGGATGGACGCCTATACGGACTATGCGATGGGTCACAACAGGGCCAACCGGATGCCATTGTGGGTGAAACCCTCGAAACGGATCTCTCCGAAGGAGGTCTTCGATGCCATGCGCGACCACTTCGAAGGTACGCCGATGGATATGACCAGGGATCTCGGTGCCGGCGGTAACGGCCTGCCGTACCGGTGGCGTCCGATGTCGTTCGTGGTCGATGGCGTGGAGTATGTCAACGAACGCGCGACGGCCACGCAGCAGACGGGTTTCTGGATGGTCGGACAGGCAAGCCGCGCGGCGGGCGATGATCTGGGTATTTTGTGGTTCGGTGTCGATGATGCCGCCACGTCGTGCCTGACGCCGATCTACTGCTCGATTGATCGGGTGCCGGAGTGCCTGAGCGAGGAGAACGGATCGATGCTGTCGTACTCGCCGACCTCGATGTTCTGGCTGTTCAACCGTGTGACGAATTTCGCCTATCTGCGTTACAATCTCATGGCGGCGGATCTGCGCCGCACGGCCGACAGGTGGGAGAATGATGCGCTGGCAGAGGTGCGTCGCGTGACGGCCGAAGCCCGGCGGCTCGACGGCAAGGCAAGGGTTGATTTCGTGACGGACTATTCGGTTGCGAAGGCGCAGCAGCTTTTCGAGCTGTGGCAGCGGATGGATGCCTACATGCTGGTGAAATATATCGACGGCAACGTCAAGGTCGAGAGCGAACCCGGCAAGTTCAAGGAGAACGGCAACGGCCGCGGTATTCCCGACGAAGTGCTCTTCCCGGGCTATGACGAGAAGTGGCAGCGGGCCGTTGCGGCCGACAACGGCGAGATCCTCAAGGTGGTGAAGTGACAAACCGAATACCGAAATATACGGAGATGGAACATTATGAATTTCTGATCGTCGGCAGCGGACCGGGCGGCATGGCTGCTGCGGTTCGTGCCGCCGAACTGGGACGCCGCACGGCGGTTGTCGAGCGTGCCGAGGTGGGCGGCGTATGCCTCAACTGGGGTTGTATCCCGACCAAGGCCCTGCTCAAAAACGCGCAGGTCTATCACTATTGCCGGACGGCCGATGCGTATGGTATTGCTCTCGACGGTGCGGCCAAACCCGATATGGAACGGATCGTTGCACGGTCGCGGACGGTGGCCGAGACGATGCGCAAAGGGGTTGAATTCCTCTTCTCGAAGCATGGTGTCGAGGTGCTGCGCGGCTCGGCGCGTCTGTTGGGTGAAGGCAGGGTAGCGGTTGGTGAAACGGTCGTTTCGGCCGATCACATCATTCTGGCGACGGGGTCGCGGCCGCGTGAACTGCCGGCACTGTCGGTCGATCATGAACATGTCCTTACGTCGCGCGACGCCTTGCAGCTGACCCGTCTGCCCGAATCGATGATTATCGTCGGGTCGGGTGCCATCGGTTGCGAATTTGCAACGTTCTATGCGATGCTGGGCGTGCAGGTGACCGTTGTGGAGTACCTGCCGCAGCTGATGCCGCTCGAAGACGAGGAGATCGCGCGGACGATGGAACGTGCCTTCCGCAAGCAGCGGATCACGGTGCTGACCTCGACGGCGGTCAAGGCCGTAACGGTCGAGGAGGGCCGTTGCCGCGTCACGGTCGAAGGGAAGAAGGGCGCGGCGGAGCTTGTGGCCGAAAAGGTGCTGGCGGCGACGGGTATCAAGTCGAACATCGAGGAGCTGGGACTCGAAGCTCTCGGCGTGCGGATCGAGCGTGACAAGGTGGTTGTCGATGCCCATTACCGGACCGATGCTGCCGGTATCTATGCCATCGGTGATATTGTGGCGGGGCCGGCACTGGCGCATGTCGCTTCGGCCGAGGCGCTGCACTGTGTCGAGTCCATCTGCGGGCTGAATCCCGAACCGGTGGATTATGGGGCCATTCCGTCGTGTGTCTTCACGCAGCCCGAGGTGGCGTCGGTGGGGTTGACCGAGCAGCAGGCCCGCGAGCGCGGGATCGAATACAGCGTCGGCCGCTATTCGTTCATGGCGTCGGGCAAGGCTGCGGCGTCGGGCGATCGTGACGGCATGGTAAAACTGCTGTTCGATGCGGATAGGAAGTTGATCGGCGCCCATCTGGTCGGTGCAAGCGTCACGGAGATGCTGGCGGAGCCGACCCTTGCCTGCCGTCTCGGAGCTACGGCCCGAGAGTTGGCGCGGACGATCCATGCCCATCCGACGATGAACGAGGGGATCATGGAGGCTGCAGCAACGGTGGATCGATAATGTGCCGGCTTCCCGTCTTTCGGGAGGTATGCGCAATTTGCGTGAACAGCCAGGAAATACAATAAGCAGTCGAGTCGGCCGTAAAGGGACTGAATTGTACAGGAAGAGTCCGGCAGCCATGCGGTTGCCGGATTTTTTTATGAAAAAACGGAAAAAATAGTGTTCCGCCCTGTATGATACATAAAAAATGGTCTGAAAATTAGGAGGGGGGGGGAATTTTTGCTTACTTTTGGAGCAATAGATAGAATCGAAAGAGATGAACCGCTGTAGCACCTCTATCTCCCTCCTGTTTATCGTAGCGGTCTTTGCTCTTGCCCTGCCCGTCCGGGCCGACAAGAATCCGTTTCTGGAGCAGATCCGGAACTTCCCGCAGGAGAAGATCCACGTTACGACAGACCGCGACAGTTATATCGCGGGGGATACGGTATGGCTGCGGGCTCACTGCGTGGATGCCGCGACGCTGGAGCCGCTGACCGTGAGCCGTTATGTCTATGTGGAGCTTCGCACGCAGGACAACCTGCTTGTGCGGCGCGTGAAGATCCTGCAGCGCAACGGCATTTATGCGGGATATATGCCCTTGCCGGCCACACTGTCGAATACCGAGTACGTACTCTGTGCCTATACGCTCTATATGCGAAACCAGGGCGGGGACTATCTTTTTTCGAAAGCGATCTCGGTGAATCCCTACAAAGAAACGGAGAAAAAGAAACGCCGCAGAACGGACAACGCCTTCGATGTGTCGTTTTTCCCGGAAGGGGGCTATTTGATTGACGGACAGCCGTGCCGTGTGGGCTTCAAGGCGCTGGGCAGCGACGGCCTGTCGTGCCGGGTGTCGGGCGTCGTGCGCGATGACAAGGGACGCATCATGGCTCGCTTCGCCTCGCGCCATGCCGGCATGGGATCGTTCGAGTTTACGCCGATGCCGGGCCGGAAATATACGGCGGAGTGCCGGCGCGACAACGGCAAGCCGCGTCGTTTCGCCCTTCCGGCCTCGAACAACTATACGTTCGTTTTGCGCGTGGAACCCAACGATACGTCGTTCGTGGTTTCGGTCCGTTCGGCCAAGCGCTGGCGGGCGCAGGGGTTGAAACTGCTGGTGCACCGCTGCGGCACGCAATGTTATTACAAGGAGTGGGATCCGCAGGTCGCATCGTTGACCTTCCTGCGCGAAGAGCTGCCGGGCGGATTGTACCAGATCCTGCTCCTGAGTGCAACGGGCGAGGCGCTGTCCGAGCGTCTGGTCTTCAACCGGCGGGACGAGATGTCGGAGGTGCGGATGCAAACGACGGGCACGATGGCCCAACGTTCGAAGGTGGTGCTCAACGTGGAGGTTCTCGACGACAAACGCCATCCCGCACAGGGGAATTTTGCCCTTTCGGTTACCGACCGCCGTTCTTCGGCCCCCTCGTCATCGGGCGGTATCTATTCGACACTGCTGCTGTCGTCGGAGCTGCGGGGTGTGGTCGAGGATCCCGACTGGTATTTTGCTCCGGAGAATGCCGATGGGGCGACAGGGCTGGATGAACTGCTGCTTACACAGGGATGGCGGCGGTATGATGTTCCGAAGCTGTTGCGTTACCAGTATCAGGAGCCTTACTACCCCTTGGAGGCGGGACAGGAGATCACGGGGCGCATCGAACGCACGAATCCGTTGCGGAAGAAGAAAAAGCTCGACCGCTATACGATGCAGATGCTGGTGCCGCAAAACGGCTATGCAACGTCGTGTCCGATTGCGGAGGATGGAACATTCGCGCTCAACGGCTTCGATTTTCCCGACAGCACGACTTTCGTATTGCGGCCTACGGTCGGAAACCGGACGATTACCGATGCGCGGATTCTCATTACGCCCGATTCCTTCCCCGAATATCGGGTGCTGCCGCGCCTGTATGAGCCGGATCCGGTATATGTGGCACAGGCAAGGCAGTATATCGAACGGAAAGGGCAGGCGGATATGCGCAACATTCTGATCGATACGGTTGTCGTTACGGCGAAACGTCCGGATGACGGGATCGATTTGAACGCTCCGGAGCATCGTCTGGCTGCGCGGTCGTGGGATGCGGAGCAGATCAAGGAGGCGGGTGCGGGGACGATCCTTGACTTTATCAGCCGTATGCCGGGTATGCAGGTAACGGGACGTCAAGTTTATTACAAAGGTCATACTCCGGCATTTATGGTCGATGGCCGTTTGGAGGAAACGGTCAGTGTGTTGTCTGGTCAGAGTGCCCACGGCGAAATGGATGAGTGGACTATACAAAGGCAATCTCAAAAGAATAAAGGGCATATGTCAATAGGACTGGCTCCCAAAAATAGTAATCCATCTGCGAAAGAGCAGAACAGGGAAGATCCCGTATATTCACAAAAAAGAGGCATACAATATTTTGATAATTTCGATAATGTTCCGGATTGTTTGTACTACCCGATTGAGCAGGTGGCGCGTATTGATCTGATCGATCGCAATCAGTCTACTCTTTGGGGGGCCAATTTAAGGGGTGGAATTATTGCTATTACGATGAAAAAAGGCAAGGCGTTGGCTGAGGCATATGCCGCTGCTCCTTCACCGGATATGAGCGTCTTTACCCCACTGGGATTTCAGACGCCCGCGGAGTTCTATGCTCCAACCTATGAGACCGAAAAAGCGCGTCGTTCGATGGTACCGGACTATCGCACGACGCTCTATTGGAATCCTTCGGTCGTATTGGATGAGTTCGGTCGCGCTACGGTCGAATTCTACACGTCGGATGCGCCCGCAGATTACTCGATAATGGTCGAAGGTGTATCGCAACAAGGCAAGATCATCGATCTCGATACCTCGTTTCCCCAAAAATAATGCTTCTCTGCTTTTTATCTTGTATTTCCGTCGGAATTATTTAACGGCAGGCGCGCGGATGCAATTTTTTATTCGAATTATAAAATCATATATACAATAGATTATTGTATATATGAACGAACCTGTATCCGGCCAAATGCGAATTGCATGGACGAACAATCGTTCCGTTCTACTCTTCGAATAGGATTTCGTGGTTGGTTACCCGAAGCCGGTATTCGCCGTTGAAATACTCGATGATTCCGCAAAGTGTCCCTTCCCCTTTCGGCAGCAGTTTGCCGGCGTAGTCGCAACGTCGGTCCGTGCGAACCGTAAGCGCTGTTCCATTGCGGTCGAGCAGCGTCCGGTCGGTGGTTTCCGGTTCGCCCGTTTCGGGATTCCGATCGCACCATGTCTTGCCGCTGTCGGCAAAACGGACATTGTCGAAGCGGACGTAACGGCTGATATGATGCGGCGCAAGAGTTTCGAACGTCAGCAGAATCGGTTCCCTGCGGGCTGCAGCTGTCGTGACGGAGAGATAGCGGTTCCGCTCGGCTGCCGGAATCCGATCGACGACATATTCGCCGGCAGGGTAGATCCCCAGCATCAACGTCCCGCCTTCACTGCCGAGCGCCAACCCTCTGCAGTTGACCGTCACAAACGAGAACAGCGGACATACGGCATACAACGCATCGTCATCGATGCTGACCACGATGCCGCCCGTGTCGTCCTCGACAACCACTTCCTTGTAGAACTCCCCGGAATCGTCGTTGGCTACAATGTAACCCTGAATCGACAGATCCTGTACAATACGCGTCGGGCCGCTGTTGTAGAGCGACTTGAGAACACTGATGCTCTGCACGCCCGTGACTTTCGATCCGTCATCCTCCGCACCCTTCTCGAAATCAAGGCGTCTGCCGTCGCAGCCCGTTCCGGCAACGGCCAGCGCGAGCATGGCGGCAAGCAGCTCAATATGAACAGTCGCCCTCATCGCGCATCTGAAGAATGAATCGTTTGCCATAGCCCGTGACGGAGCCGTATTCCAATATCCCCGTGAGTGAACATGCCGCCGTCGGTACGGCACGGTCGGCGAATCGGGCATAGCCGCTGGTGTAAACGGCAATCATCCCTCCTTGCGGATCGGCAAACAGCCGGTAACCCGCCCATGTCGGGACAGGCTCCGCCTCGGCCATGTCCGGAAGATCGGATCGTTCCGGTGTCACGGCGTTTTCCGACGTCGAAGAGTCGTCCGGCGTCGTATCCGAACCGGTGTCCGAAACCGGGGTTGTCTCACCTGTTTCCTCCGGCTCGATGATCAGCCGCAGGCCATCTATACGGACAAGCCGCCCGCACAGCGACTCGTCCAACTCCGACAGCGAAAGCAGCAGCGGTTCGACCGGTCTCCGCTCGCCGCTGCGATGCAGAATGCGGTCGAGCATTTCGCGCGAGGCGATGTATTCGGTGGGGTAGGGACTCGATGCCTCGGAGACAAGCCCGATTTGCAGAATGCCGTTGCGCTCGCTCAATGCGCAACCCTCCAGCGATGCGGTCAGATAACTCCCCGGAGCATAAAGCGTATGAAGATTGTATTCGGCGATGCGGAACTCGGCGGCTCCCGTTCCATCGTCGAGGAGCAGTGTCCGGTAGAAATTGCCCGCTTCGTCGCTCGACGTAACGCTCCCGCCTACGACGACAGGCTCGCTGATGCGGAGCGGTTCCCCGCGATAGAAGGCGTGCAACGCCGCAAACGTGATGTTCGGCGCGGGAATCTCGTCCGCAGCGTCCGGTTGTGCGAACCGCTCGCCGCAGCCCGCCGACAACATGCAGACCGCAATCGTCACAATATCCGCCCGCCGTATCATTGCCTTGCCTTCGTCAGCGCTCGATCCACGAATCCTTGAGTCCGAGGAAGTAGAGGATGCCGTCCAGCCCGATCGTCGAGATGGATTGTCCGGCCGTAGCCTTTACCTTGGGTTTCGCATGGAAGGCGATGCCCAGACCGGCCAGCGACAGCATGGGCAGGTCGTTGGCGCCGTCGCCGACAGCGATCGACTGGGCGATGTTGATGTTCTCGAACTGGCACAGCAGACGCAGCAGTTCGGCTTTGCGCCGCCCATCGACGATTTCGCCGATGCAGCGTCCCGTGAGACGTCCGTCGGCGATCTCCAGTTCATTGGCATAGACATAGTCGAATCCGAAACGCTGCCGCAGGTAGTTGCCGAAGTAGGTGAATCCGCCCGACAGAATGGCTGTCTTGAATCCGACGCGCTTGAGAATGGTCATCATGCGTTCCAGCCCTTCGGTGAAGGGCAGGTGGCGGGCGATCTCCTCCATGACCGATACGTCGAGCCCCTTCAGCAGGGCGACACGTTCGGTGAAACTCTCGCGGAAATCGATCTCGCCCCGCATGGCACGCTCGGTGATGGCCCGGACCTTGTCGCCTACGCCCGCCCGTTCGGCCAGCTCGTCGATCACCTCCGTCTCGATGAGCGTTGAGTCCATGTCGAAACAGATCAGACGCCGGCAGCGCCGGTAGATGTCGTCGCGCTGGAACGAGATGTCAACACCGTTGTTCGAAAGCGCCATGAACTGCTCCTGTATGTCGGTCGTCGCCTCTTCGGAGAGCGATCCGCGAACCGAAAATTCGATGCACGATTTGGGCGCCCGTTCGCTTTCGTGCAACGGTACACGACCCGTCAGACGCTTGATGGCGTCGATGTTGAGCCCCTGACGGGAGACGACGCCCGCAACATCGGCGATATGTCGGGCCGTGAGCTTGCGGCCCAACAGCGTGATGATATAGCGGTTCTTGCCCTGCATGCCCACCCATGCCGTATAGTGCTCCTCGCTGATGGGTGTGAAGCGAATGTTGATCCCCAATTCCGAAGCCTTGAAGAGCAGCTCCTTCATAATGGCACCCGATTTGTCGGATGTCGTCTTGATGAGAAGACCCAATGTGAGCGACTGGTGGATGTTGGCCTGTCCGATGTCCAGTATGAATGCGTCGTACCGTGCCAGAATGTCTGTCAGTGAGGCCGTAAGTCCGGGCTGGTCCTTGCCGGCGATGTTGATCTGTATGATCTCTACCTGAGGGTTCATGGTGAAAGTTTCCTGTTATGTCTGCAAAATTAATGGTTTTTTTGGAAGATTTTGGTTACTTTTGTATTTATAAATCGGCGAACGAATGATGTTGAAGTTTTTTCTGGAGGCGGAGAAGTTGATCTTGCCCGACAGCGTGCAGAAGGCGCATTGGAAAGAGGTGGTCGAGAAGTTTACATCGATCGATGTCGAAACCTTCCTCAAGGATATGACCGGGCAGTTGATCTGGGTCATTCTGAAGATCGCCGTCGCGCTGCTGATCTATTTCCTCGGACGGTGGCTCATCCATCACATCATTCATCTGATGGATCTGTCGTTCGAACGGCGAAAGGTCGATCGTTCGGTCCGCTCGTTCCTGCGGAGTCTGGTCCGGGGACTGGTTTATGCCATTCTGATCCTGATCGTCGTGCAATTGCTGGGCTTCAATACCACGTCGCTCGTGGCGATTCTGGCTGCTTCGGGCTTCGGTATCGGTATGGCGCTGAGCGGCACGCTGCAGAATTTTGCCGGCGGCGTGATGATCATGTTCGTCCATCCCTACCGTATCGGAGACTACATCGAGGCGCAGGGGCAGGCCGGTACGGTCAAGGAGATCAAGCTCTTTTCGACGGTCATTACGACAACCGACAACAAACGCATCTATATTCCCAATTCGTCGATCTCGAACGCCATCGTCAACAACTACTCGGCCGAAACGATGCGGCGTGTGGATTGGAAAATTTCGCTGGCATACGGTGATGACGTCGATGTAGCCAAGCAGACGATGATCTCCATGATCGAGGCGGATCCCCGCATCCTGCATGCGCCCGAAGCTCCGGCAAATCCCTTTGTGGCGCTCTCGGAACTGGCCGACAGTTCGATCAACATGATCGCGCGGGTCTGGGTACGTACGGCCGACTATTGGGATGTCTATTTTGACATGAATGAACGGTTCTATCGCGAGCTTCCCGAGAAAGGTTTGCACTTCCCCTTCCCGCAACTGGATGTACATCTTGATCGATAGTCCGGTCCAAGAAAGGGGGCGAGAGGTCGGGATAGCCGGGAGAGAGGAGAGCAGAGTATAAAGGAGAGAGGAGTGTAGTGTAAAGAGAAACGAGAAACGGACAAAAGAGAGGAAGAGGAAGAGAAGAGAAGTCCGAATCAGAAGGAAAAATGTCCAGGAGGAAGAGAACGGCCCGGCGGACCGATCTCCACGAAGAGACAGTGACAAAGCCGGTCAGAACAGGCTGGAACCGGATTTTGAATCGTACTATCAAAACAATAAATAACAATAATAACTGAAAAATGAAGAAACTGCTTGTTTTTTTATCCATCGGCATGATTGCGACGATGCTTTCCGGTTGCCTGAAAGAGTCCGAACAGGAGGCTTGCTCCGTGCCGGAGATTACGACGGTCGATTATATGCCGCGTTATCCCGATGCGACGGATGACGTGACGGTGACGGCGAAAATCAAAAACGACCATTGCCTTTTTCAGGCACAGGTGACCTATCAGGTGGCTGAAATGGGCGAGGAGTGGAGCAATTCGGCGGACAGTTACCACTCGACAACTCCCGTGCATTCGACCGTTGCCGGCGAGATCTGTGATTTTACGGCGACAATACCGGCCACGGGAAGCGGCAATCAAAAGGTCCGTTTCGTCATCGAAGTGGTCACGCAGCACTTCTATTACGAGACCTCCGACGTACAGGAATATACGGTTCGTGATGCGGAGTCCGGTACGGCTGCGCCCGAAGTGTGAAAAGATCCTGAATTCGGTGCGGAGAAGCCTTTGCCGACCCGATTTTTTGTGTATCTTTGTGCAAACTTATAATTGAAAAAGTATGGAACTGAAGGAAATTCTGGCCATCTCGGGACAACCCGGCCTGTATAAATATGTGGCACAATCGACACGCGGCGTGATCGTGGAGTCGCTGCTCGACGGCCGGCGCATGAACGCTTCGGCCTCGGCGAAGGTGAGTGCCCTGACTGACATATCGATCTTTACCGAAGGCGACGACATTCCGTTGGCCGATGTCTTCACGAAGATTTATGAACATACGGGCGGCAAGGAGGCGATCAGCCACAAGGAGGATCCCGAAAAGCTGAAGGCCAGTTTTGCCGAGGTGCTTCCGGAATATGATCGTGACCGGGTGCATGTGTCGGACATCAAGAAGGTCTTCATGTGGTATAACATCCTGCTCGGTGCAGGTTTTACGGAGTTCAAACGTCCAGAAGAACCCGAAGCATGATCGCCGTGATCGGAGAATGGTCGTCTGCCGGAATCCCGGCAGACGGCCTTTTGCTTTTCCGGCAGCGGCAGGCCGTTGTGCCGTTTGCGGCGCATCCGGCGTAACCGGAATCTGAGTACGAAGATCCAAAATAACATAACGTTATGAAACAGAAAAAGAAAGTGGCGCTTGTCGCGCACGACAACATGAAACGCGATCTGGCCGAATGGGTCGAATGGAACTGGGAGACACTTCTGCGTCGGCATCTGGTGTGCACGGGTACGACCGGCAAGATGGTGACCCGTACGCTGACGGAGCGCGGTTGCGGAAATTCAACGGCGCAGTTCGACATCACCCTGCTCAAGTCGGGTCCGTTGGGTGGCGATCAGCAGCTCGGATCGATGATCGCCGATGGCCAGATCAGTGCGTTGATATTCTTCTGGGATCCGATGTCGGCGCAGCCTCATGATGTCGATGTGAAGGCGCTGCTGCGGATTGCGACGCTCTACAATGTCCCGACGGCCATCAACCGTTCGACAGCCGATTTTCTGATCTCGTCGCCGCTCTTCGAACATGACGACTACGAGCCGGTCGTGAAGGACTATACCTCCTATATCGAACGGGTGCTCAAATAGCCCAGCTTCGCTTCAGGCAAACCCGGACAACCTGGAGTCCGTCGACGCGGCCCGACGAGGACTCCGGCCTGTTTGCCGGGTATCGGGTGACGGTTGCCGCCGGCGCGGCCGGTACTTCACTCTTCCGAGGCTATTGGCAGCGAAGCATCTTCCGAACGGATCGGAAATCCGGTTCCGTCGGAATCTCCAACACCTTGAACTCAACAAACGAAAACCTGAATGACAATGAAGATGAAAAAGACGCTGTTTAGTCGGCTGGCAATGTGCGGCATTGCAGCCCTGATGATCTCCTGCGGAGCTCCGTCCGCGGAAAAAACGCTCTCCGGACTCGATCCCGCCCGTTTCCGCGCAGCGGTGAACGGATGCCCGACGGATCTTTACCGGTTGACGAACGATGCCGGCATGGAGGTGTGTGTGACCAACTTCGGAGCTCGGATCGTTTCGGTCATGGCTCCCGACCGAGAGGGAACGATGCGCGACGTGGTGCTGGGTTTCGACAACATCGACGACTATATTCATGTCCCGTCCGATTTCGGCGCGGCGATCGGCAGTTATGCCAACCGGATCGGTCATGGTCAGTTCGTCCTCGACGGCGATACGGTGCGGCTGCCGGTCAACAACTACGGACATTGCCTGCATGGCGGTCCCGACGGGTGGCAGTACAAGGTTTATGAGGCGCATCGGGTTGATGGCCGTACCCTTGAACTGACGCTTCATTCGCCCGACGGCGATGCCGGATTCCCCGGAGCCGTGACGGCGAAGGTGACCTATCGGTTGACGGACGATAACGCCATCGAGATCTCCTATGAGGCGCAGAGCGACCGTCCGACAGTCATCAACATGACGAACCACTCCTATTTCAACCTGTCGGGTGATCCTTCGCATCCGATTCTCGACAATCTGCTGACGGTCAATGCGGAGTGCTATACGCCGGTCGATTCGACCTTCATGACGACGGGAAGCATCGACTCCGTGGCGGGTACGCCGTTCGATTTCCGGCGGGCGAAGGCGATCGGTGCGGAGATCGATGCCGACAATGAACAGCTGCACAACGGTCACGGCTACGATCACAACTGGGTGTTGGCAACGAACGGCGATCTCTCGCAGCGTGCCGCACGGCTTGTATCGCCCGTATCGGGCATTGCCCTTGATGTCTATACGGATGAACCGGGCATACAGATCTATGTGGGCAATTTCCTCGACGGAACGGTAACGGGTAAGAACGGGGTGCCGTATGCACATCGCACGGCGGTCTGCCTCGAAACGCAGCACTATCCCGACTCGCCCAACAAACCTCAATGGCCGTCGGTTGTCCTGCGCCCGGGCGAGACCTATCACAGCCATTGCACATACCGGTTCTCGGTTGAACGGTAGGCCGGCGTAGAGGACGGATTCAGCCGAACATGCCGACAAATGCAAAAACAGCGGACCGTACAGAGTGCGGTCCGCTGTTTGATTGACGGATGCTTGCGAAACAAAGAGTCAGAGGTTGTGCGACAGCGGCGCCGGCACGACCTGCGAGACATCGAAATCTCCCCAGCGGTCGGCGATGGAGTCGATCGTGGCGAGCAGTTCCGGAATATCGGTGAGGGTTACGAGCCGCAGGCGTGTCTCCTTGAAGTTGGGCAGCCCCTTGAAGTA
>CALUOX010000075.1 GCA_944322375.1 uncultured Alistipes sp. | reverse complement strand
CCCCTCGACTTGCATGTGTTAAGCCTGCCGCTAGCGTTCATCCTGAGCCAGGATCAAACTCTCCATTGTAAAAAAATTAATGTATTGTTAGAGTCCTGACTACTTCTTTTTTCCTTAAAGGAAAAGACAGATAAATACTACACTTTTTCTCAATTTACCAGTAATTCAAAGAACCAGTTTTTGAAAACCTCCAGCCTCATTTTCGAAGCGGAAAGTGGTGCAAAGGTAAATTCTTTTTTTGAATCCACCAAATTTCGGAGAGATTTTTTTCGAGTTTTTCAACCCGGCCTCTTCGGCACAACCTTCTCTTTTTTGAAGCGGAAAGCGGATGCAAAGGTAAAACCTTTTTTCGAATCCACCAAAGATTTCAAAAAGAACTTTTGCATTCAGATCACGTTTCCTTCAATATGCTCCGGAGTCGCCCCCGTCTGTATTCTCAAGAACCGTCGTTTTTTCTGATTGCGGGTGCAAAGGTAATGACAATTTCGGAATCTGCAAACATTTTTTCAAGTTTTTCGCAATCTTTTCTGACTCCATCCACAAAAAAAAGGGCCGGCACAGAGCCGACACCTTTATTAATAAAAGATTTATCGCAACGGCAACCTGGAGCGCTCCTGCGCCTCCACCGAAGGCCGAGCCGGAATCGATCCTTGCGCGGTTACATGCACAGAGAGATTCCTTCCACGAAATTGACATCCTCCAGCGCCGGATTCCATATCAACTGGGTGAACAACCCGAAGGTAAACGTCTGCATGTCAGGAATGTTCCAGCTTTTGCCAACCGACACATAGACATTCTGTACGTAAAAACCGCGATTGCCGCTCGCATAGGTCGCCGCAGCGTTCCAGGGGACCATCCCGACGCCCGCCTTCATCTCCACGGTGCCGACCTCAAACGGACAGGCAAGCTCGAAATAGGAGGCATAGGCCCGTTTTCCCTTCGCATTGACGTCCGCCGCACCGAACAGAATCGTGTACCACGACACGATCAACGGGACCTTGGGAGAGGGTTCCCAGACGATACCGGCCTCGATGCGGTGCGGAGAGGATGCTCCGACCGAGAAATAGCGGTCATCGGCATGTCCCGTCCAATAGAGATCCGTCAGACTGAGTGTCACGGGACCCGCCTCATACGCCAGCGTCAGATCCATCTCCTTGTAGTCGGTCGAAGCGAAATCGACCGACCCCCAGGCCGACACGGAGAAATTGCCCGCGCTCAACGACATGGTCGGTTGCAGACTGGGTCCGGCTGTATGAATTCCGCGCCAGATGTAAGCGCTGGTGATATCGCAGCCGCCATCGACGGCAATGCCTGAAGAGTTCTGGGCCTCGGCCGAAGAGATTGCGAAAGTGTGGCAGAGAAGGGCAATGGTGCCGATTATCGTAATGTGTTTCATGGTCGATTGATTTTAATGTTTGTCTGTTTTTGTCGTTTACGTACGGGCATGACAAGTCCGGTTGTCGATCAACGGGATCGACAACAACGAAGACTTGTCCTTCAGAGAACCTCCTCTTCGGACTCCGACTCACGCCGGAGTCCGAAGAGTGTATGGAATCAGATAATCAAGTGGAAAGATACGGACGGAAGCTCCGTCACGGTTGCATCAGATATTGTACGATGTCTCACCGTGCTCGTAGAAATCGAGACCGTCCTCTTCGACACGGCGGTCAACGCGCAGACCGATCGTGCGACGGATTGCATGGAACAACAGCAGTCCGCAGACAATTGCCCACAAGGCATATACGACGGCACCAAGCACCTGAACGCCCAGCATGTGCCAGCCGCCGCCATAGAACAGACCGCCCTCAGCGGCGAACAACCCGGTCAGAATGGTTCCCAGTGAACCGCATACGCCATGGACGGAGATTGCACCCACCGGATCATCGACCTTGATAACGGCATCGATGAACTCGACGGAGAAGACCATGGTGACGCCGCAGATGACACCGATAATGGCTGCTCCGGCCGGAGTTACGGCATCACAGCCGGCCGTAATGCCGACCAGACCTGCCAGCACGCCGTTCAGCGTAAGCGACAGCGACGGTTTTCCGTATCGGATCCAGGCCGTGATCAGAGACGCCAGAGCTCCGGTTGTTGCGGAGAGGTTCGTATTCATGAAGACCAGCGAAGCGCTCTCCTGAAGGGCCGGCGTGGCGATACCTACCGTACTGCCCGGATTGAATCCGAACCAACCGATCCAGAGGATGAAAACGCCCAGCGTGGCGATCGTAAGGTTGTGGCCGAGAATGGCGCGGGGTTTGCCGTTCTTGTATTTGCCGATACGGGCGCCGACCAGCGCGGCACCGACCAGCGAGAGCCATCCGCCGACGGAGTGCACGACGGCCGAACCGGCAAAGTCATGGAATCCGAGTGCCGAAAGCCAGCCACCGCCCCAGGCCCAGTGACCCGAGATCGGATAGATCAGCGCCGAGATGAAGATGCAATAGACGAAGTAGGCACGGAACTGCGTCCGTTCAGCCATGGCGCCCGATACGATGGTGGCCGTCGTGGCACAGAACATGGTCTGGAAGATGAGGAAGGCCGTTACCGGGATATTGTCGGGGATCACGTCGCCCAACGCGAAGGGATTGGCCAGGAACCCGGCAAAGGCATCGGCACCGAACATCAGCCGGAAGCCGAAGAGCCAGAAGAGAATTGTTCCGAAGCAGAAGTCCAGCAGATTCTTCATCAGGATATTGGCGGTATTTTTCGACCGCGTGAATCCCGCTTCGACCGAAGCGAAGCCCATCTGCATCATGAAAATCAGGATGGCTGCCAACAGCACCCATACGGTATCGACCGCCGATACCAGTTCCTCAATGCGGGTTGTCGTGTCAAGAATGTTCTCCATAACCTAATCTGAGTTTTAATTCAACCTAACCTTTTGTTTCACGTTACTCTTTTTTCTCCCCGGCGTGTGCGGCAGCGGCGACCTCTTCGGGAGTCCGCTTGTGGTTGATCTGCTCGTCGCAACGGCCCGTGCGGATGCTGTAATAGTGGTCGATGTCGGAGACCCAGACCCGGCCGTCGCCGATCTCACCCGTCCGCGCCGTGCGGATGATCGTATCGATCGCCTTGTCGCACAGTTCGTCCCGGACGATGAGGATCAGCATCATCCGCTCGATGATATCCGTCTCATACATCACGTTTCGATAGACCCGGCGATTCCGGGCATGTCCCGATCCCCGTACATCGACATACGAGAACCACTCCACACCGTTTTCCAACAGTGCCTCCTTCGTCTCTTCGAACCTTGTTCGACGGACGACAGCTTCAATTTTCTTCATAGAGCTGCAATTAAGTTATATAAATGTGATTTGGGTAGGGCAACACCGGACCCGACTTTCCCCGTACGGGGCGAATGTCTCGCATTCAGTATGGACGAGGAAAAAAAGAAAAAACGCCACAAGGGAAGAACTCCCGTGGCGTCAGCACTGTCGTGAAGCGGCACATTCGAGCGTGACAAGCAATGTCCACTCCCTGCGTACATGACTTGTATGGATACTCCGCTTCATTTTGCCGTTAATTGTTCAACGGCAAACATATATATTATTAAATTATTTTCAAAACAAATTGGGCTATTTTTCCTCTTTTTTGGATCATTTTTTGAGAAAAGGTCTCTTTCCGAGCCCGAACAGGAGTTTGAACATACCTTCCAACCCATGTACAGACCTCATCCAGCCACATCTCCAAGCTGCTCGCCAGCCCGATGTCGGGTTGCTCCTTCGTCAAGGGCCAAAGGAGTTCCTTCAGCGCGGCACCATCCCGACAGCACACGGATCCAATACAACCCGTTCAGAATTTCAGCCCGATCGCCAACAGGGAGGGGGCACTGCAACGGGTGTACACCCGTCGGCTCAGAGCGTCTCCTGCTTGAGCTGCTCGACATAGCGGTCGATGCGCTGCATCTCCTTCGGTATGTCGATTCCCTGCGGGCAGTGCGGCGAACACTGGTTGCAGCCGATGCAATGGTTCGCCTGCCGCAGCTTCGGAACACTGCGGTCGTAGCCGACCAGATAGGCCCTGCGCGCCCGACGATAGTTCTCATCCCGGACACTGACCGTAACATTCCCTTCATTCAGACACTTGTTGTAGTGCAGAAGAATCGCCGGAATATCCAGTCCATACGGACAGGGCATGCAATATTTGCAGTCGTTGCAGGGGATCGTGTCGAACTGCATCATCATGGTGGCCGTCTGTTGCAGGAAGGCAAACTCCTCGTCGGTCAGCGGCTTGAGCGGCGAGAAGGTCCGCAGATTGTCCTGCAGATGCTCCATGCGCGTCATGCCGCTCAGAACGGTCAGAACCCCCGGGAACGACCCGGCAAAACGGAACGCCCAAGAGGCCACACTCTCTTCCGGCTCCCGCTGTTTGAGCTGCGCGGCAACGTTCTGCGGAACGTTCGACAACCGTCCGCCCAGCAACGGCTCCATGATGATGGCCGGAATTCCGCGCGACGACAGCTCTCCATATAGATATTCCGCATCGGTATTGCGCGAATTGATCTGCTTGGCATACTTCCAGTCGAGATAGTTCAGCTGGATCTGCACGAAATCCCATTTGTAGCGATCGTGGTGGGCAAGCAGATGGTCAAACACCCGGACGTCGCCGTGGTACGAAAATCCAAGATTCCGGATACGGCCGGCACGACGCTCCTCCAGCAGGAAATCGAGCATGCCGTTGCGGATGTATCGGGTTTCAAAGGCCTCCATACCGCCCATGCCGATTCCGTGCAGCAACAGATAGTCGATATGATCGACCTGCAGCTCACGGAACGAGTTGCGATACATCGCCATCGATGCTTCACGGCTCCAGGTCGAAGGGGCGAAGTTCGAGAGTTTCGTGGCGATAAAATAGCTGTCGCGGGGATGACGGCTCAGAGCGATTCCCGTAGCACGCTCCGACAGTCCCTGGCAATAGGCCGGCGACGTATCGAAATAGTTCACACCATGCGCAAGGGCATAATCCACCAGGGCATTGACCATCTCCTGATCGATCGCGTCGTTTCCCTCACGCGCACTGCGGCCTCCAACCGACGGAAGACGCATCATGCCGAAACCCAGCAACGAGACCCGATCACCCGTTGACGGTGACGTGCGGAGGGTCATCGCTCCTTCACCGGCGGCCGGTTCGGAGGTCGTGGCGGATGAGGCCGCATTTCGTTTGCCGCAGGACGTCAATCCGGCCATTGCGGCTCCTGCGGCGCCTGCGACCTTGAGAAAATTTCGGCGGGATATCGTCTTCCTGTCTCTCTTGTTTTTCATGGTTGTCTCCTTCGTTATGTTTCTATATTTCACTGTGCTCCTCGTGTCCCTCGACATAGATGGCACTGAAGGGGCGGGCCGGGCAGAGGTTCTCGCAGGCTCCGCACCCGATACACCGGGCGGTATTGACCGTCGGTATCTGCGGCGATTTCGGGTCCGCGGGATCGGAAGGAACCATCTGAATCGCACCCGTGGGACAATGGCGGGCACAGTTGCCGCACGACACGCCGTCGGTCAGCACGACACAGTTTTTCCGGATCCATACGGCATGCCCCACCTGTATGGCCGACTTTTCGGCCGGTGTGATGCGGAGAATTGCTCCGGCCGGACAGACCTCCGAGCACTTCGTACATTCGGGACGGCAATATCCACGTTCGTAGGAGGATTCGGGCTGCATCAGCCGCAGCGGATCGGTCGAAGGCCGCAGCACGCCGTTGGGGCAGGCCGCCACGCACAGCTGGCAGGCCGTGCAGTGCCGTGCGAGATGGCGGAGCCCCACCGCTCCGGGAGGAACGATCGGCGTCTGCCGTTTCGGCACCTTCTTGTTTTCGATCACGGCAAGACCGCCATCGACCTTTTTCTCCTGCGCATGAACCAGCGCCGTACCGACCAGGGCCCCTGCGCCGAGCAGAAAACGCCGCCGCGACAGCCCCGATCCACGTTCTCCGCTACCGGCTGCCGCTTTCGCCGTGCCGGATTCTTCCGGAGCCGCCGCACCGTGAGACCGGAACCGGAACTCGTAATGCAGCGCATCGTGCTTGCAGACATCGATACAATCCATGCAGACCACACAGCGGCTGTAGTCGATCGCATGGTGTTTCGAGTCGATGCAGGCAGCCTTGCAACGCCGTTCGCAAAGCGTGCAGTTGCGGCATTTTTCGGCGTCGATCGTCGGGCGGAAGAGCGCGTAGCGGGAGAAGAAGCTCAGAATCGTACCGACCGGGCAGATCGTGTTGCAGTAGGTGCGGCCGTTCCGCCACGCCAGGACGACCAGTGCGGCCAGCGTCACCGCCGCAATCAGAAAGGTCGGGAGGCTCCGGAGCCACACGTCGGTTTCATAGAATGCATAGCTGTCGGCCCGCTCCGCGAAGTAGGCGAGGAGATTGTTCCCCCAGCCCCAGAGCGGAGCGAAGAGGTTCTGCACGATCCGTCCGTAAGCACTGTAGGGAGCCAGCAGCGCGACCAGCGAGCCGATTCCCGCAACAATCGCGACGACGAACACCGCCAACACGGCATAGCGCAGGATGGATTTGGCCGGAGAGTACGAGAATCTGTATTTTTTCTTTTTCCGCACGCCGCCGAGCCATGCGACCAGATCCTGGAAGACCCCCAAAGGGCAGATGACCGAGCAATAGACCCGGCCGAAGAGCAGCGTCAGGAGAAGAAGTCCCAGAATGACTCCGACGTTCAGTGCCAGCAGCGCCGGCAGGAACTGAATCCTGGCCGTCCAGCCAAGCCAGGCGTGCACCGTTCCCGTAAAGTCGAGGAACAGCAGCGTGACCGCGGCAAGAAACAATACGGCAAGAGTCCGTCTTATTCTTCGTAACATAGCAACGTGGGCGTTTGAGGTTTGTTTATTCGTTTGCAACGGATCGGAGACCTTCGGCGCGCAGCGTGCGGACGAAGAGAATTGCCTGAGGGTGATCCATTCACATGCAAAAATAACTCTTTTGTCGGAAATTCGACTACCCCGATCAACGGAAATATACCCCAAATCCCCTTTCGGCCCGAAAAACACAACGCCCGACAACCGACCTCCCCCGAAACAGGCTCCTGTCGGCCGGGCAAACTGCGGTTCCGACCCGGCACACACGTCCTGCGAACGATGCTCGAAGCGCCGTTTCGCAACCGATTCTCCACTCCCGACCGCGCCCCGAATGCAGCGTTCCGGCAAAACCGATCAAAAACTCCGTTTTCATTTGTCTCCACACCCGACTTTTACTATCTTTGCAGCATAATCGGGACAAAGGATCGGGCACAGCGTCGATCCTCCCGAAACAGATGGATCTGAAGGTTAAGACAACCTTTATGCCCAAGGTAAACTCGCGACTGTCATAGCGATATGGCAGGTTTATGCACGTTATAAAATTTGTCTGAAACCCTTGTCATGCTCCGACACCTGTTGTCGGAGCGGGCTTGGGCGTAAGAATGGCTACCGTGCAAGGCTCGCGAGGCCGACCGTTGGGGTCGTTCATACGTCCTTGCTTTTTTATGCCCTGATGCCGGGACGTCGGAACGGACGGACAAGTGCGGATACGAAGCGGGCGGTCGCCATCGCCCGATTTGCGAAACACCGGTCTGTCAAAGGTGATGCAGGGAGTTGCGGGGTGTTGCCTGACACGGCCGAGAGCTGACGAACCGAATGGACAGACGCAGTGGAGGCCCCCGCTCTCTTCAAAAACGGGTTCGGCGAGGAACCCTACGGCCGGCAGTGTCCGGTTCATCGTACATCCGAATTCGGTCGGGGATCGTGGTATAAAGTCTCTTCGGAGCGGTTTTAGGTTGAAAGGTTGGTCCCCGACCGTTTTTCAGAACGACGTGCGCTGAGAATATCCGGACAAGGATTCTCGACGCACGTCTCGCTTTTCACCACCCCCCCCAAAAAAAATTCGCGGAAAATCCCGCATCGCGGAAATTTTCCTCCGGCAACGAAAGAGTTTCACACGGTACGGCAGGCCGTCTCCGATTGTAATGGGTTCCCACGCTTTACGAAAGCAGACCGGTCACCTGCCCCTTTACGGGGGAACCGACCCGTTGCAGAAAATTCCCGCACTCTACGGAAAAACCGACTGATTGCAGAAAGCCCGGCACGTCATGGAAAACCCGCACCGGCGACAAATAGTCCTTCGTCCGGGACGGATCGCCACACGAAACGAAAAGGAGTCGTTCGCCGAATCCCGGTCCGCTGTCACTCTTGCACTTCACCCGCCGTGTCCCACTCCACGGAACCGGCATTGTGGAAAAATCCGCTGACCAGCGTCAGATATTGCGGGATCAAGCCGTTCCTGCTCCACAACAGTTCGAAACCGAAAAGCTCCGAGACCGTGCGGCCGAGATCGAATCCGCACGCCTCAAGCGAAGGTCTGACCAGTTCGGGATGGCGGCAGGCCATCCCCGAGGGACGAGTACATGTACCTTCTGGACAATGGAGGCAGGTACCGGCATAGGCAAACGCCCTTCCGCCATGGCGGCGTTCCAGCATCAGCAGCTGCCGTTCATGCCGCATCCGCTCGGGCCGGATGAGACGGAGCGACTCGCCGAGCGGAAGCGACGACTCCTCGGGAAAGATCTTCACGGCAACAAGCAGCGCCGTTTCATATCCCGACAGGCAGGCCTCCATATCGGAGTCGAAGGGCGGGCAGGCCCAGCTCCGCCCATAGGCGGGGCATGCACGGCAACAGGCCTCGAAACGCTCCGCATCACGGAATCGGGCTACGTAATCGGCGACAGGGAGGGAGACGGTCCGCTCCTCCGTACGGTAACGGTATTGGAATCGGGTTTGCATGGTGCAAAATTAACCCTTTCGGGACGATTCGCCACCACCGGCCGACAAAAAAGTGCCGCAAAATTCGCCATATTCGACAAGAAGGGTTATCTTTGTCTCCGAAGATCCGGTGTTCCGTCCGTTTTTCGAACGACGGGATGAAAAGGGAATCGGGTGAAAATCCCGAACAGGCCCGCTGCTGTGAACCTCCGGAACCTTCCGGACATCTCAGCCACTGACCACACGGTCGGGAAGGCTTCGGAAGAGGAGCAAGTCAGAAGACCTGCCGGATCGTTTCCATGTCGAAAAGGCTCGCGGACAAGCCGTTCGACGCACCAAAGCACCCCGACGCACCCAACCATCCGCATGTAAGGATGGGACGAGGTACGGCAGGCAGACGTTTCCGGTTCCGACACAGGGCCGGTGACCAAAGGTTGAGACCGCCCGCACCGGGGTTCCGAGGCTGAAGAATCAAAATGGAAATCGGAATCCGGAGGCCGACACATCCACGCATGCGATCCGTCTCCGGGTCATCAAACAATGGAACGCTTATGAATATCGTATTGTATGGAATTCCTCGGGAGCACGCACTCCGACTGGCCGAACGCTACGGTTTTGAAACATGCAGCTCGTTCGAGGCCCTGAACGAGGGGAACAGGCTGCTGCTCCAGCCCCATCTGGCCACCGACGAGGAACAACTTGCCTTCTTCGAGCAGATGGCGCGCAGCGAACAGCTTATTGATGCGGTCATCATCGGCCGCTCCGATGCATTCAGCACGGTACACTACTGTTCGTCGCCCGGGAAGCTCTTTACGGTCAACCGCGACGCGGACGAAGAGTCGCTCGACTACGAACTCGACCGCATCGTCGAGACGCAACTCGGACTCGTCTCCGCACACGAAGGCATCAACAACCAGCCGAACTGAAAACGGACCGCAAAGAACCCTTCACCCCGCTTCGCGGCTGAAGATCTGAAGCAAAGCGCCAAACAGGAGAGAGAACCCCGGCAGGGTTCTCTCTCCTGTTTGTGCAGCCGAAAAGGCCGGAACGGCAGAACCTCCGGCAACGGGGCGCAGTCATTCGAGCTGCCGGTAATAGCAGAGCGTACGGTCGGATTCATCGAGCACCTCGGGATGCAGGATGACAATCAGATCGTGCAGTACCACATCGGGCCGAAGGACCCCCGACTCCCAGTAGTCGTTCCCTCCACGAGGCGTCAGCCGTTTGTCGCAATTGTACACCGCGCCTTTCCTTACACAAGGCACATCGGCGAAACGCGGATACCGCGTTTTGAGTTCATCGAGCGAAGCGACACTCCCCACATTGAGCCATACGTCGGCCTGCGATGTCAGGAGACAGGCCTCCTCAAGATCGATCGGCATCGAACGGTTCGTGTCGTTCGCCCGATAGAGATAGTCGCCGCCGGCATCGGCGATGAGCCGTGCGACGTAGCTCGAGGTCGAGGCCATGAACCAGACTCCGCCATAGGGGGTATTGATCATCACCCTGGGACGTGCGGTACCGGCCGCTGCGGCAGCCACGCGGGTCCGCAGGGAGTCATAACGTTCCGGGAGCGCCGCAAAGCGCCGCTCGGCATCAGCGCGCAATCCGACGATCTCGGCGGCCGCAACCAGCCATTCGGCCTTCCCGAGAGGCGACTCCTCGAGGTACTCTCCGACATAGACGAAAGGAATCCCCAACTCCCGCAGTTTCGGCTCCATGCCGCTGGCGCCGTTTACGCCGAACAGCATCACCACGTCGGGAGCCAATGCCACCAGACGTTCATAATCGACATTCCCGTCGAACCCCACATCGCCGATACGGTCGCGGTGCGCGGCGACATATTCGTTGGAGATGTTGTCGATGCCCGAGACCCCCACGACCCGGTCAACGGCGCCAACGGCATCGAGCATCGCCACATAACTCGATGACATGCAGACAATACGCCTCGCGTCGTCCTCCAGCACCTCGCCCGTAAAGCCCGCCGGAGGCGTTTCGCCGTCACGGGCGATGAAGAGCTCGGTCGCGGTTTCACCCGCACCCTGCCACGACGTCTTCGTCCGCAGAATCGTACTGCGACTTCCCTCGCGACCCACAATTTCGAAACCCGAAGCATAACGCGGTGCATAGACCGCCCGGTCAAACTCCTCGATCGTCGTTGCGGTACGGGAACCGCAACCGCCGAGAAACAACAGAACCGCCGGCAATACCGGCATGAAAACACGTCGTAACATGGTTGTTGTCAACTGTCCGTTCAGAATCATACGCTATGGAAACATCCGGATCCGCAGGATCGGGATGCCGGCAAAGGTAACCATTTGCCGACAGATTCACAAACCGGCTCCCCGCGCAGCCTCTGGATCCGTCCGCCGCCGACCCGCCAACCCGCCGCGCACCGGAGCAACGGCGACAGCGGCAACAGCGGCGGCAGCGAAAACGGAGAGGAGATCGAGAACGGAGGGACATGTTGAAATTGTCAAGGGTGGGACCGTCGGAATCGCCGGGAAAAGCATTTGGTGGAACTGTCAGAGGATACAGCTGGCGTGATCGTCAGAGGAGGCAACTGGCGGAATTTTCGGAGGGAGCAGCCGCCGAAATCATCAAAGGAAGTAACAGTCGCAATCGTCAAGGGAAGCAGCCGCCGAAATCGCCGGAGGAAACGTCCGAGGAATCGTCGGAGAATAAAATTCCGGAAAAGCTGTTGCAGGATTGAAAAAAACGGTATCTTTGCAGCGCAAGGTTTTCCGGACCGCTCTCCGCGGAGTACGGTCCGGAACTAAGAGGGAACGCCGTGGGAATCGGCGACAGTAATCGCTGCTGTATGTCTCTGCCGGAGCATGCCGGAGATCACTCCGACGTCATGCCGGGAAAAGCGTTTCAGGATAATGCCACTGGTATTGCTGTTACCGGGAAGGCCCTGAAACGGAGACGAGTCAGAAGACCTGCCTGCATCGGATTTTACACGCCTGCGATTTACGGGTCTGTAGAGTGTCTTTCCTTCTGTCGCCGCACTCCGGTTGCTGTGAAATCCGAATAAATTGTGTTTAATTTATAAATTTACAGCAACATGAAGAGATTTATCCTGTGTGCGGCAATCCTTGCAACGGTTGCAGGATGCAGCAAGGCATCGGACGAGACGGAAGGTCCGACAACCTCCGGCCCGGAATCCAATCCCCCGAAAATCGAGAAGATCGAACTCTCGAACGGCGCAACCTTTGACGGCAGCATCGACCTGGCTGTCGCCGACGCCCCCCTGACCATCACCGTGACCGGCAAGAATGCCGATGCGTTCCGCTGGACGCTCGATGCCAGCGAGCTCGAGGGTGTCGATGGAAACAGCTGCACCTTCTCCGATACGGAGTGGTCGGGAAGCCATACGCTCAGCGTGGAACTGACCAATACGGCGACCGCCGAGAAGCTCGATTCGGCATTCGTGATCAACGTCAACGGCCCCTACCGGGACAAGATACTCGCCATCACGGGCGAGGGTTCCGTCACGGTACTGAACGACGACTATACGACGGCCGAACAAGGTCTTTCGATCGAACATGTCTCAATACCCCAACGGGTCGTCCGGTTCGGTTCGGAGCTCTATGTCGTTGCCGCCGACGGCACGAACCCGCTGGTCATCGCCGACGCCCAGACCCTGAAGTACAAAAAGACGATACTCGGCGACGAAACGGGCGACAAGGAGACCTTCCCCAATTGCGGAACCCCCTACACCGTCACGAAAGTCAACGACACGAAAGCCTACATCATCTGTGCGATGAACGCCTCAACGGGCGGATTCATGGTTGCCGATCTGGCAAACAAGAAGATCGTGCGGCATGTCGTCGTTGCGAAAAACGTTCCCGAACCGATGGTGCGGGTGGGAGAGCGGCTCTTCGGCATCACCTCCGAGGAGGTCTATGCGGTGGATCCGGCCACGGATGCCGTAACGACCGTTGCAGGGTCGTTCGGAGAGAATCGCAGTGTCGTGGGAATCGCCGCAGGCCCCGACAGCATGCTCTATGTTGCCGTAGGTGCCGAAGCCACAGGCATGAGCGCCGTTGCGGGAAGTTCCGCCAAAATCGTGAAGATCAACGGTCGGACGTTTGCCGTCGAAAAGGAGTATCCGCTCGACGGCGTGCTGCTGAACTCATACGCCACGGGCATGTACACCGGCGGTTCGAGTCTCCGCTGTTCGGCCGACGGAAAGAGGCTGACCTTCTACGGCACGACGGCTTTCGGATTCATGGGCGGCTCGACCAACATCTACCGGTATGATCTGACAACGGAGTCGCTCACAACCATTCAGACGGGACTCTCACTCGGATCAAGCGGCGCGCTGGATCTGAGCAGCGACGGCTCGACGGCCTTCGCCGGCATGGGAGACGGCCCCTATGCATTCAGTTACGACTTCTACCGCTTCGATCTCACCTCCGGCACGCAGACCCAGCTTTGCCGGGGCGGCAGCTATGCCGCAGGATCGGTCGTAGATCTGCGCTGATCCGCAGCGGGAGAGGAACATCACGTTACAAACAACTATTTCCGGAGATATCATGAGAAAGATTCTTGCAGCATTGCTTTTGTCGCTTGTGGCAATGACCGCCTGCAAAAAGGAAGACCTCGATCTGACCATCACGATCGAGTTGGAACAACAGGTGACGGTAACCGTCGAACAAAGTCTGCAGCTGGTGGCAACCATCCAGCCGCAAACGGTCGCCATGGCGGCGAAACTGCACTGGGAGAGCGCGGATCCGAACGTGGCAACGGTCGATCAGAACGGTCTGGTAACGGCTCTCGCCGTAGGTACGACGACCGTCACGGCCCGACTGCAGAGCGATGCGAGCGTCTCGGCGCAATGCACCGTCAAGGTTGTCAGACAGGGGGAGAATCCCGATGAAGTGGTGAATTTCGACGACGGCCAATT
>CALUOX010000074.1 GCA_944322375.1 uncultured Alistipes sp. | reverse complement strand
ATCTGCTGCTGCGACGGATGCTGGACGGTGCGGACGACGAATTGACGCACGAGTGTTTTTCGCTCTTCTGTTCATTGATGCGGTTAAGCTACAACGACCGGCATCTTGAACTCATCGCGTGGGCCGAGGAGGTGGCGCAGTTGTCGCGCGAACAGCAGCGGATGTTTCTGCGTCATGCCGCGCGGTTGTTGCGTGAGAGTTACATGATGCATGCGGGGCTGGGAGACATCAGTTATCTGTGGGGCGAAGAGGCGGATTTCTGTCGCAAGTTTGCGCCGTTCATCGGAAATGAAAACGTAGAGGTGATTTTCGGCGAGATCGAGCGGGCGATGCGGCAGATTCAGCAGAACGGCAATCCAACGATCGTCTTTACGCACTTTGCGTTGAGCGTCAGCAAGCAGATCCGTCGCAAATAAGGCGGAGTCCGAACCTTTTGCAGGGCCGCAATAATCAGGCGGCAAAGAGTCGGGTCCGAATTAAAAAGAATAACGGAGCTGCCCGATCGGTCGGGCCGGCGGACGAAAGAACGGTCGGCAGGCACAGAGGCTGGCATAAAAAGAGTCGGGTGTAAACGGGCATAACATAAAATAAAACGGGTAAAACGGGGCCTGCGGATGCGGGTATAATAAGATAAAAAACGCGAGGGCGGGAAGCGGGAACGGGAAGACCGAAAAGGAGGAAGCAGAGAGAATGGCACGGGTGGTATTGTTGACGGGAGGAAATATCGGAGAGATGAAGGATCGGTTGCGGCGTGCGCAGCAATTGATCAACCAGCGTATCGGCGCCGTGTTGCGATGCTCGCACTGTTATGTCAGTGCTCCGTGGGGTTTTGACGCCGAACAGCCGTTTACGAATCAGGTCGTCGTGGTCTCGACGGATCTCTCGCCCGAGGAGGTATTGACCGAGATCCATCGCATCGAACGCGATCTGGGACGCAACCGGGCCTCCGAAGCGATCGAGAAGGCCGCTACGGGACAGCGGTACGTCTCGCGGCCGATCGATATCGACATCCTGTTTTATGACGATGCCGTGATTTCGACGCCGGATCTGACGATTCCGCATCCCGGCATTGCCGAACGGGAGTTCGTGCTGGCTCCGCTCTGCGAATTGATGCGTGATCGCCGCCATCCGGTGTCGGGGCGGACGATGGAGGAGTTGCGGGAGGCTCTGAAAAAGAGCTCCGGAGACGCCGGCGGCGGAAACGGAAATTAAGGAAAACGGAATGAAACGTACGATTCTCTATCTGTTCGCTCTGATGCTGAGCGGCTGTTTCAAAAGCGTGGGGTATGAAACCGACGTGATCCTCAAGAGTTGGGTCCAGGCGGAGTCGTCCGGCGAACTGGCTCCTGCAACGGGGATCGTGGCGCACGCCTTCGAAGCCGACACGATGACCTGGACGATTGCATCGTATGAGGATGCGCTCAATGGCGTGTTGACGCGCAAGGGGAGCGGCGAGCGGGGTGTGGCTCCGGTCAACGGGGTTGCGATACGTGTCGATTCGGTGGATATGGATCTGCTCTCGATGCACGTCAGCTCCTCGCCGGTCATCATTGTGGCGGTCGATACGGAGAACAGACTGTACGGCTATCGGCAGCAGGATCTGGGCGAGAATCTGCCGCAACTCTATACGTCGGTCATTTTCCGCCCGTGGAAAGAGTTGAAGAAGTATGTTGACGGGTCGTGGCGGATGATCAACGAGTTCTATACCGAAACGCCGGAGGAGCCGGAGAATCCCGGCGGAACGGTTGATCCCGAGGACCCCGACGGTGATGTAACCGACCCGGAAAATCCGGAGGGCGGCACGGAGGAACCGGAAACCCCCGGCGGTACGGTTGAACCCGGGAATCCCGACGGTGATGTAACCGACCCTGAAAATCCGGAGGACGGCACGGAGGAGCCGGAAACCCCCGGTGGCGGTACGGAGGACAATATCGAGGATGGCGCCGGAACAGCGAGTGGAACGGGTGCGGCGGGAACGTCGGCGTATGCTTGTGTTGGACGACGATAACGGAACAGAAGGATGAGAACAACCGATCAACAACAGGGTTTTGTCGGATGGATGGGGCGGGGGCTGCTTGTCCTGTTCTTCTGCACGGCCTTTCTGTGGCGGTGTGCCACGATCATGACCCCGACGGGCGGTCCGAAGGATACGCTGCCGCCGGTCATCACGATGATGACGCCCGACAACTTTACGACCAACTTCACCGGACGGCGTATCTATGTCGAGTTTGACGAATTCGTCCAGCTCAAGGACCAGCAGAAGGAGTTCTTCACCTCGCCGCAGATGAAGAAGAAACCGACGATCACGCAGCGCGGCAAGGGTATTCTCATCCAGATCCGCGACACGCTGAAGGAGAATACGACCTATGCGCTCAATTTCGGCAGCGCCATCTGTGACAACAACGAAGGCAATCCGCTCCATTCGATGCGTTATGTCTTCTCGACGGGTCCGGAGATCGATTCGATGGTGATGTCCGGCTATACGGTCGATGCCTACAAGGCCGACAGTGTCGGCAAATCGTTCATCTACTTTTACATTGCGGACTCCGTTCCCGAACCCCGGGAGTACGATTCGACGCTGTTCAATCATGCCCCGGCCGTGATCGGCCGCGCGGAGACCAACGGAATCTTCATCGCGCAGAATCTCAAGCCGATCCCCTATCGGGTCTATGCCTTCGAGGATACGAACGGCAACCAGATGTACGAACCGTCGATCGACAAGGTGGGATTTCTCGACACGTTGATCAATCCGTCGCGGATGCCCGATTTTTCGGTCTGGTACGATTCGATGCGTCATTACGTGACGGCCGATCCGCAGATCTTCATGCGGATGTTTACCGACGAGGCGTTCAAACGTCAGACGCTGCAGCAGTCGGAACGTCCGGCGCGTCACAAGGCGGTTCTCTATTTCGGTGCCGCGCATCCGAAAGTGACGGCGTTGAAGTTCGACAGCATCCCCGCCGGGAAGGTGATCTGGGATCCGCAGACCGTCGGACGGGATACGGTGTTCTTGTGGTTCGATGTCCCGTCGGAGACGCTTCCCGATACGATCAAGGGGCAGATAACCTATTACAAGCACGATACGATCAATCAATTGCAGGAGGTGACCGAGGACCTGAAACTGGCCTGGCGCTATATCGAGAGCAAGGAGGAGCAGAAGGAACGGGAACGGATCGAGCGGGAGCGTAAACGTGCCGAGGCGGCCGGAGAGCCTTGGGAGGAGCCGAAGAAGCCCAATCCCTTCAAGGTGACCTATTCCGCTTCGGGAGACGTGAATCCCCTTGACAACCTGAAGTTCGAGTTCGATTATCCGTTGCGGCGTTTCGATTCGCTTTCGGTGCGTCTGACCTGTACGATGGAGGGGGAGACGGAACCCCGGACAGAGAGCGTGCGCTTTGAGCAGGATACGTCGAACATGCGTATCTGGAGATTGAAGTCCGACTGGCGGGTGGGCGGCAAGTATGAGCTTTTCATCCCGCCCGGCGCCCTTGAGAATATCGCCAACGAGCAGAACGATTCGTTGAAAGGTTCCTATACGGTCGCGGATCCCGAAAAGTTCGCCGTCATCAAGCTGCATGTCACGGGGAAAACCCCCGAGGCGAAGTATGTCGTGCAGTTACTGAACGGTTCGAATGCCTTGCAGCAGGAGCGGCGCGATGTTACGACGGGCGATCTTCGTTTCGACTATGTTCCCGAAGGGGAGATCCGGATCCGCGTAATCGAGGATATGAACGGCAACGGCCGCTGGGACTCCGGCAATCTCGTGGCGCGCCGCCAGCCCGAACGTGCGGAGATGTATGTCAATGCGGAGGGGGAATCGACCTTTGCCACGAAGAAGAACTGGGAGGTGGAGCTCGACATCGACATGAATACCCTGTTTGCGCCGATAACGATGCAAACGCTCATCGAACAGCTTGAGCAGCAGGAGATGCAGCGGCTGTCCAAATATCTGGAGGAGCAGCAGAAACGCAAGAACAACGGTCAGAACCAGCAGGGGCAGCAGCAGTCGTCGGGGATGGGCTTCGGCGGTTTCGGCAGCGGCTCGGGCGGTCTGGGCGGCATGATGGGCAACATGCGCAATACGTTTTAGAGGAGAGGTATGAAGAATTGGAAGAGAGGAATCCTCGTTGCAGCGGGCCTGTTTGCGGCTTTGGGCGTGCGTGCACAGCACACCCTCGGCATTTCGGGCGGGTACGGCACGGGCACGGTGCGTTTCAATCCCCAGCAGGAGACCCGATCCGTGGGCGGGCGCTATTCGGCGGGTCTTTCCTGGCGTTATTACTCGGCGACCCGTTTCGTCGGCTGTGTGGGTGTCGATCTGGAGCTGCTGCAGCGCGGTTTCTCCTATGCACCCTATGCGTCGATCACGGAGAACGAAGCCGATTACCGCTACTACACGCGCAAACTCAATTCGATTACGATGCCTTTGGTGTGGCAGCCTCATTTCTACCTTGCCAACCGGCATCTGCGGGTCTATCTGGAGGCGGCATTGACCGTGTCGTACCACTTCGATTCGAGCTATGAGAATGAGGTGGCGCTCGACAACGGAGTCGAGCCCTGGCGCGGCAAGTACGAGTTCAAGCTGCCGCGGGACAATCGTTGGGGGTATGGACTGGCCGGCGGCGGAGGCGTGGCCCTTCTTTTCGGGCGTTACGAGCTGAGTGCCGGCGTGCGTTACTATTTCGGTTATTCGGACCTGCTGCGCAACCGCAGCAAATATTACGACAATGTTACGGACAATACGGCCGAGAACCCCTTCTGGTACACGCCGCAGCGATCGCCGATGGACAACATGATGATTCGTGTGGGGATCGCCTATCGTTTTGCACCCGAGTTCAAGTCGTGGAGTGTCAAGCCTCCGAAGCGGGAGAAGCAGAAAGCGGGATTCAATTTCGGTCCTAAAAAAGAGTAGTGACCTATGACAGAGAATGTTTCGACAAGACAACAGAAAATCGCACGCCAGTTCCAACGCGACATGGCGGATATCTTCTCAAAGGAGGCTGCCGGGCTGTTGCGGGGCGTGATGGCGACGGTGACGGCCGTGCGGGTCTCGCCGGACTTCAGCTATGCACGGTTTTACGTCAGCATCTTTCCGTTCGAGCGGAGTGCGGCGGTCATGGAGATGCTGGAGAAACAGAACTGGATGTTGCGGCGAAGCCTGGGACAGCGTATCCGCAACCAGCTGAAGGTTGTTCCGGAGATCCAGTTTTTCCTGGACGACTCGCTGGAGTATATCGACAACATCGATCATCTGTTGCGAAAGGAGTGACGGAATGAAGCGGATGCTCGCCGGATGGTTCGCACGACGTTACTTCCTGTCACGGAAGTCGCATGCGGTGATCAACGTGATTGCCGGCGTGAGTGTCGTCTCCATCGCCGTTCCGGTTGCGGCGATGATCATCCTGCTCTCCGTCTTCAACGGTTTTGCGGCGCTGGTGCGGTCGATGAATTCCCATTTCGATGCCGATCTGACGCTTACGGCGCGGGAGGGCGGAACGTTTGTCGTGACGGCACTCGATACGGCGGCTCTGCGTCGGGTGCCGGGTGTGGCGTCCGTTTCGTATCTCCTGGAACAGAGTGCGTTGGTGGAGTACCGGAACCGGCAGGCGCTGGCGTCGGTGCGGGGCGTGGACGACGCCTATTCCGCCACGGTCCCGGTTGGGGAGTGTATCTCGGCCGGCGAATACCGGGTGCGCCTGGGTGATCTGGATCAGGTCGTACTGGGACGGGGACTTGCTTATGAACTGGGCGTGCGGTCGCTCGGCGAGTCGAATGCCGTGCTGTATGCGTTGCGGCGCACGGGCTTTTCGTCGCTGTTGCCGATCGAAGGTTATACACGCCGGCAGGCGGACGTATCGGGCATCTATGCCGCCGACGCCGAGACCGACAGCCGTTATCTGTTTACCTCGCTGCGCCTTGCCCAGGAACTTTTTACCGCCCCCGGACGGGTTTCGATGGCCGTGATCCGCGTTGCGGAGGAGGCTCGTGTCGCCGAAGTGAAACGACGGATTGCCGGGCTGGTCGGCGCGGAGTTCGAACTGCGCACCCGTGACGAGCTGAACGCATCGTTTTATACGATCATGCAGTATGAAAAATGGGGTATCTTTCTGATGTCGTTTCTGGTGCTTGTCATCGCCTCGTTCTCGATCGTCGGGGCCGTCGTGATGCTGGTTCTGGACAAACGCCCCTCTTTTGTCACGCTTTACGCAATGGGGGCCGATACCCGTTTCATCCGGCGGATCTTTTATTGGGAGGGCGCGCTCGTCGGGGGACTGGGCGCCCTGTCGGGGGTTGTGCTGGGTGTGGCATTGTGCCTGTTGCAGCAGCATTTCGGACTGATAGAGATCCCGGCCGACAGTTTTCTGGTGAAGAGTTATCCTGTTTTGCTGCGCGGCGGGGACATTGTGGCGGTCGTGGCTGCCTTTACGCTGGTGATCGGTACGATTACGGCCGTTACGGTCCGGCGTGCGGTGCGTACGACGGATGTCGTTGCGGTTCGTTTGGACGAGGGGCAGTGAGAAACAGGAACGAGGAACAGAGAGAAAGATGAACGAGGAGTGGGGATGAGAGCAGAAGGAGGAAATGGAGCCGCGAGAAAGAGTAAAAGAAAGATGAGCGAGAGGCGAAAAGAGGGGTGAGAAAACAGGAGCCGGAGACCGCGAGAAAAGGACCGGGGGCGCAGCGTAAGGAGACCGGAGCCGGGAGAGAGGAAAAAACCGGCAGGGAAGCAAAGAGTCGGAAACGGACCTGACGTCGTAATTATCTGATTCAGAGCCTTGATTGACAATCTGGGTACGTTGTGAAACGGCCGTCGGAGCGACAAATGGAATGATTGGCCGGAGGAATGAATGGACGGTTGGGCGGAGAAATAAGTGAAACGATTGGCCGGAGGAATAAATGGATGGTTGGCCGAAGGAATAAATGGAGTGGCCGGCCGGAGGAACAAATGGATGACCGGTCAAAAGAGTAAATGGACGGTTGGACGGTCGGACAGAAGGACGGAGGATTGATGGACGAGGCCTCGTCTGAGGATCTTTCGTCGTGAGAGAAGAAACGAGAAGACGCTATAACGGTAAATGGTCGGTCGGAGATCCGGATGCGGAGTCCCGGCTCGACAGCAGAATTGGAACATGAAACGTTTGTTGTACATAATGGAGCTGCTGGCGGTTTCCGCCTTTACGGCCTGCTCGGGATACAAGATCATTCCCGACGACCAGCTGGCGCAGATCTTCCACGATGCATATCTTACGAATGCCTATATGCAGGAGGAGGGAATCCGGCTCGACTCGATGAATATCTACGAGCCGATCTTTGCCCGGTACGGGTATACGACGGCCGACGTGCAATATACGATCGGTAATTTCTCCAAGCGCAAGAGTGCCCGGTTGAGCGAGGTCGTGGAGCAGGCGATCGCGCGGCTCGACGAGGAGTCGAAGTATTACGACCACGAGGTGGCTATTCTGGATACGATCGACAATATCGCCCGGCGGAGCATGCAGCGGGTGCTGCTTTCGGATTCGGTGATCCGCATAACCCGTCTGCGGGATACCTCCCGTCTCCGTTTCGAGGTGGACAGCATTCGCCCGGGGGACTACACCGTGACCTTCGACTACCGGATCGACTCGCTCGACCGGAATACGCAGATCCGCACCTCGGTGTGGTTTGAACGCTCCGACGGCCGACGTGTGAACGCCTCTCCGAGCTACATGGCACAGCGGCGCGTGGCCCAGTTCCGCAGGGAGATGACGGCCGATACGGGTATTGCCTGCCTGAAGATCAACATCTACGAGATCCGGAACCGGGAACCCAAGGCGCCTCACGCCATGATCCGTAATTTAAAGGTAACCTACATGCCCTTTGCCGAAGAGGCGGTTGACAGCCTGTACAGGCGTCAGTTGAATCTCAAGATTTTTGCCGATGATTTCTGTAACCCGGTCGCTGCGACGCATAGCCGCGCACTATCTGTTGACACCCTCGGGGTTGCAGCCCCGACCGGTGGTGAGTCTCGCTGAGGACGGCACGATCGTCGGAATCGATACCTGGCGGGAGCTGGATCGGGAGGCCGGTGTGGAGTTCCATGCGGGGCTGCTGCTGCCGGGATTGGTCAATGCGCACTGTCATCTGGAACTCTCCTGTCTGCGGGGGACGATCGCTCCCGGCTGCGGTTTGGCGGCGTTTGTCCGGGAGTTGGAACGTTTGCGCCCCCGTCTCGGCACGGAGGCCTGCGCGCGGGCCGTCGCGGCTGCCGATGCCCGGATGTGGCATGACGGGGTGTCCGCCGTCGGGGATGTCGCCGCGACGGAATACGCCTTCGAAACAAAGACCCGCAGTCCGATCCTATACCGTACCTTTGCGGAGTTCGGCGGTTTGCAACGTGATCCGGCGGTACTGCACGATTGTGTGACACGCCATCCGGAGGTCGTGTCTGCCCCTTGCATCTACATCTCCCGAACCCTGCCGGATACCTTGTTGCGGAGCCTCTGCCGGACGGGTGAGGCCCCGCTGATGATCCATTTCCTGAACCCGACAGAGGAGGTGATCTCTTCCGATCCGGAAGCCGGGCCCGGACGGCCCGCATCCCAAGACGGTCAGAAGCCCGTACCGTATGACGTATCCGCCGTGGAACGGCTGATTGCTTGCGTTCCGCGCGACCGACGGGTGATCCTGGTGGTGCATAATTGTCTCGTTACGCAGGAGGTGATCGACCGGGTCATGGATCACTTTACCGTACCGGTATGGTGGTGTCTTTGTCCCGGTTCGGACCGTTATCTTTTTCGTCGCCGGACACCGGTGGAGCTGCTGCGGAGGAACGGGCTGAACATTTGTATTGGTACGGATTCGCTGGCCGCGAACGATTCGATGTCGTTGTTGAATGAATTGCGGCTGTTGGGCGAAGAGGTCCCGCTGGCGGAGCGGTTGCATTGGATTACGTCGTGCGGAGCTGCCGCATTGGGTATCGGGGAGTCGATGGGAAGTCTTGAACCGGGACGCCGTCCGGGGCTTGTCCTCCTGCGCGGGTTTGACCCCGTGGCGATGCGGTTGCTGCCCGGTTCGGAGACGATTCGTCTGGTTTAGAGTCTTTTGTCCCGGGCATGGAAATGCGGCCGTCTTCCCGGCCGCGATGGATCCCGTGCCCGGCCCGATCGGGGAAGCCCGCAGGGAAAAAATAATATTGAACGAAAGAATGCCATATTCTGTAAAAATTCGTATATTTGCCGGACTCAACATGTGTAGTTTCGGAGTAGAAACGTATTATTATAAAAGATGGATATGAAGAAATTTGGACTTTTCCTTTTGACGTCTCTGTTGCTCTCCTTCGCGGGTTGCAATGATGACACGGTGGAAGAACAGAGCTTCCCGACTGTTTCCAAACCCGTTCTTGCCGTCACGGAGAATACTTCTGCGTCGTTCTCCATTGCGTGGGACGCCGTGGAAGGAGCGGAGGAATACCTCTATTCGGTCAGCAAATCCGATGCCGACGGCAATACAACGGAGGTGCGTCCTGAGACGCGCACGGCTGCAACGTTGTTTACGATTGACGATGCTTCGGCTGCGACGCGGTACACGGTGCGTGTAAAAACGATTGCAGCGGCCGATTCCCAACTCGGAGATTCGGACTTTGCGGAGATTTTCCTTGAGACTCCGGCCGAAGGAACCTCGGTCCAGACCTTCCGTTTCGGTACGATGTCGGTGACCTATTCGTCGCTGACGGTTACGGTAACACCTGCGTTGAACGAGTCGAGCTATTGTGCGGTGGCAGTCAAGACGGCGCTTCTGCTTGACAAGAACAGCAACGAGATCGTCACGATGGTTAAGGAGAGCCTTGCCGAGTCGTCGCTGAAGCAGGGTGAAAAGACATTTACCTTCGAACAGCTCGATCCGAGCACGAGCTATACGGTCGTAGCTTTCGGTTACAACTGGGAGAAGGGTGTTTCGACCTCTCAACTTTTCCGTTCGGAGGCTGTGAAAACGGCTGACGACGTGCGTCCTTCACTGGATCTGTCGGTGCTGAGCACGGGTGATACGTCGGTTTCGGTGAAATGTACGCCTTCGGATACGCAGATTTTCTATTACATGACAAGTGTCCCGAGCTCGCAGGTCAACGGCAAGAGCGATTACGATCTCCTGGATGAGCAGCTTGCAGCACTTGACAAGCAGGGCTGGGATGCGATTGCGGGACAACTCCGCAAGGGCGCATCGACCTATACGGCTTCATCGCTGACGATGGGAACCGAATACACCGTCTTCGCTTTCGGTCTCCAGAAGTCGGCAACGGGAGGAGTTGAGGCACTTACACGTCTGTTCAGAGTTGATGCAACGACGACCCGTCCGGAACCGCTCGTAACTATCGAAGAAACTATCGAAGATGGAGACAAGTATGCGCTCTCTTACCCCGAGTTTGCCGGCAAGGCGGTCTTCTCGGTAGTATTTAAGCCGAATGATGTAGCGGCAAAATACTATTACGGATTCTATAATGACACTGTTCTTGACTCCTCGGAGGAAGAGTTGTATGCTGCTCTGATGGGCGATCCCGGAGCTGCCGTATCGGGCGTTCAGGAGGTCGGAGTATACGTTCTGGATTGGGGCGAAAAGATTGTAGTCGGAGTAATAGGTATCGATGCTGCAGGGAATCCTGGACCCATGACTTGGGAAACCTTTACGATGACCAAGGAAGATCAGGGCGGCAGCAATACGCCGGGAGGAAACGAACCTGTAGAGCGAGGTAATGCTTCCGTCGAGATTAAAGCAACTCCTTCCAATGGTTATCACGGTCAGGAGATCGGTACACCGATGTTGATTGTGGAATTTACCCCCAGTTCGGATTGTGTGGAGTATCGTTTTATGCCGGCATTGAGTGGAGGCACATACGATGAATTGGGCGAAGATGTTTTGGTATCCATTTTCAATGATGCCAACTATGAGGGTGAATATTGGACATCAAGCAATGATATTAAGAATAATGGCGCAGTTTATAAGATACTTGAAACTGCATTGGGACAAACGCTTGAAACCATTGCTCTTGCATATGACGCCGAGGGCCGTCCCGGGAAAATGACGGTAGCAAAGACATCCTATCCCAGCTCGGTGGATGATCTGGATCAGTTGTCGCGTCCCTATCCGGGCAGCACGTTCCTCAGTACGCCGCTCAGCGTCAAGTCTAAGATGGATTTGCTTGTCAAGAAGCCCAATACGGCACTGTTGCAGTTGATGCGCAACAATTGACCGGTCGCCTGACTGCTTTGAATCGGAGAAGTCCTGCAGGACTTCTCCGATTCTTTTGTCTTCAGAGCCTTCGCACCCATTCTTTTCTCGAGGAAGGGATGGAGATTTGCGCGGGAAAATGTCGTTCTGGCGCGAAATCTGCATTGTCAGGGTATTGCAACCTAAAAATATTGCCATGTCCAACAGGGAGGATAATCTGCTGTACCGCATCAAGGCCGTTCAGACGCTGGATCGGATGTATTACCGGAAGGGAAAACATTATTATTCGCACCATCGGGTGTGGCAGAACCATGCACGCCGGATCTTCGGAATCAACTATACGACTTATGCCAGTTATCTGCGTCAGGATGTTTCGCAGCTTCCCGAGCTGCAGGAGACGGTGATCGATACGGTGCGGATGCTGGATCGACTGCTCAACGGACCGTTGCGCCTCTCCGACACGGAACCGGTCGGATGAGTCGTATCGAGCGGCTGCAGTGCCGTTCTGCTCAGTTCCAGCCGACGGTGTCGGACCGGTCGGTTTGGCGGCGGTTGGGTGTGTGCGTATGCGGGAGTGCGGAGAGGTCGTTCCGTTACCTGCTTTGTATGCAAGCGGGGCATGCAGGCGAACAATGGCGCCTGCATGCCCCGCTTCGATCCTGTGGCCGGTCAGCGCAGATCCATCTCCTGCAACAGCGCGGAGGCGCCTCCTATGCGGTCGATGACGAAGAGTACGTAGCGGATATCGACCGCGATGTTGCGGCAGATATTCGGGTCGAACTCCAGATCGCTCATCGTTGAACGCCATGTGCGGTCGAAATTGATGCCGACAAGCTCTCCCCGGGCATTGATGACCGGGGATCCGGAGTTGCCGCCCGTCGTGTGGTTGGTGGCGAGGAAGCATACGGGGACGGTTGTGGAGCCGTCGGCCTTCGTGATGGACCATGGTCCGTAATCCTTCGAGGCGTAGAGGTCGCGCAGCCGTTGCGGAATATCGTAGTCGTAGATATTGGGATCGTCCTTGGCGATGATTCCGTCGATGGTTGTAAGGGGGCGATGATAGACGGCATCGGCGTACCAGTATCCGTTCATGGTGCCGTAGGCGACGCGCAGCGTGAGGTTGGCGTCGGGATAGAAGGCCCGTTCGGTATCGAACTCCTGCAGCGCCTTCAGATAGGGCCTGTACCATCGTTCGATGGCGGGCAGATTGCTCAGATTGCGTGGAATACGCTTGCGCGGGAACCATTCGGCGAGTTCCAGAACGGGCTCCCGGGCGATTGCGGCGGTGAGTGCCGTTGTATCCCGCAGCAGCGCCTGCGTCTTCTCGAACGATCCGAAGGCCGAAGCGTCGAAGAGTTGATCGACGTAGGAATCGATCCCGCCGCAACGCTTCACCGCATCGAGATAGCCCTGCGGCAGGGGTTGCGGATGGTACTCTTCGAGTCCGTGCAGCAGCGCCTTTGCGATCTTGCGGTCGATGGAGGGGTCGTAGTCCCGATAGAATTTCGCAAGTTGGGCTTCAAATCCCTCCGGCAGCTTCTTCGCCGCCTGTTTCATGGCCGTTGCGACCGACAGCAGCTCGATGGCCCGCACGCTTTCGTTGTAGAGTTCCTGCAGGAAGTATCCCTCCGTCTCGTTGAGATAGGCGGCATGCATGGAGTCAAGCAGATGGGCATATTCCGGCTTTTCGGCGGCCCATTCTGCGAATCGGGCTTCGTAGGCCCGTTTCTTCTCCACCGTTCCGAGGCGTTGCAGACCCAGCAGTTCGCCCTGCCACTTCTTCCAGGAGTTGGAGATGTTGGCATGTTTGGCGGCGTAGCGGATGCGTGTGGCTGCATCGGCTTCCTGCGCGGCAGAGATGATCTCCAGCCGGCGGGTCCGCAGGTCGATCTTCATGGGGTCGGAGCGTTCGACAACGTAGGCGACGGCATCGGCCGTGACGTATTGCTGCGTGTTGCCCGGGAATCCGTAGATCATCGTGAAGTCGCCTTCGGCGAGCCCCTTCGTGGAGATGGGGAAAAATCGCGCCGGGCGGTATGGTACGTTGTCGGGGCTGTATTTTGCCGGACGGTTGTCGGCATCGGCATAGATGCGGAAGAGCGAAAAGTCCCCCGTATGCCGCGGCCAGATCCAGTTGTCGGTGTCGCCGCCGAATTTGCCGATCGACGAGGGCGGTGCCGCAACGAGCCGCACGTCGTCGAACTGTTCATAGACGAAGAGAAACTGTTGATTGCCGTAGTACATCTGTTCGATGGCCGTGCGGTAGCGTCCTCCCTCTTCCGCCTCCTTGCGGATCGACTCTGCGCTTTCGCCCGCGGCCAGGCGGTCGGTTACCTCCTCCATGCGGACGAGAAACCGTACCCACAGACGGTCATTGGGCAGCTCCTCGGCGCGGGAACGGGCCCAGAACCCATTGGTCAGATAGTCGTGCTCGACGGTCGAGTGACTCTGGATGGCTCCGTAGCCGCAGTGGTGGTTGGTCAGCAGCAGCCCCTCCGGCGAGATCAGTTCGCCCGTGCAGCCGCCGTTGAAGAGCACGACGGCATCCTTCATCGATGCCTGGTTGATCGAGTAGATATCGTCGGCCGTGAGCCGGAATCCCTTTGCCCGCATGTCGTCGATGCGGTCGGCAATCAGGCAGGGTAGCCACATCCCTTCGTCGGCCCGTGCGGCGAAGAGGGTGCACAACAGGGTGAAAACAAGAATCAGTCTCTTCATGTCGGTTGTTGAATAAATTTTCCGATACGTGTGAATTTTGCGGAATCATCCGCGGGGCGTCATTTACTCCGACGCGGGAGGATGTTACGGTTTATCTGGAACTGCTCCCTTTGG
>CALUOX010000073.1 GCA_944322375.1 uncultured Alistipes sp. | reverse complement strand
CATGAGGTCATGAGGCCATGAGGCCATGAGGCCATGAGGCATCTCGTCTCCGTCGAAGACCGAGTCTGCTCCCCCCCCAGGAACTCCCGCAAAGCAGCGACTGCCGGTCATACGACCGGCCGGAAATCCCCGTCAGCCGGGACCTCACCGTGCATTTGTAGAGACCGCGCTTCCTGGACCTCTCCACAACACATGCAATCGTGACAAAAGTGAAGCGCTCCGGCAACCGATTGGTTGTCGGAGCGCTCCGTTTCAATCCATTCAGCGCATACCGCAAGCGACGTTCCCTCCCTGCATCGATGCTCCGCAGCAAAGGGGCCTTCGTTTACGGCTCTGCGGAGCGGCTATCTGTTGCGGACACACCGTACCATCATGGAATAGTCCTGCGATGTTCCGGTAGCAACTTTCGGGGCTGACACCCACATCAGATACTGGTACATATCCTCCTTGGTCGCATGCGGCGTAGCAGACCAGACATAGACCGACGTGGCACTCATGACTTTTGTCGTCCACAGACCTGCCGGCGTGAAATAGAAGGTCTGATCTCCGTATGCAAGGGATCTCGCAGCATTGTCGGCCGTCGTCTTGTCCAGCAGATCCTGCCACTCTTCGGACGAGGGCATGCGCCACGTTCCGGCCGGGGCAACCAGCGAACAGGGATCGACCTCACCCGCCGGAATCGCATCATAGGCGATCGTTGTCTCCTCGGGTCCGTATGCCACGCCGGGATATTGCGACGAGCTGCCGATCGGATCGGCAAGGGCAAAACCGTACCTGCTGCGATGCTTGAAGTAGAGTCCGCGCTCCTGCGGCGCCGCAAAGACATATGCACCGTCCTTGACGGTCAGATAGCCCTCGCTCCACTCCACCATCAGGGGATTGATGGTCGGTTTGGCCTCCTGGGTCACACTCTTGCCCGTATCCACGCCGTCGATCCAGATCGACAGGGTGCGCCCGGCCCCCGTATTCTCCGGAATGGCGAATGCAAGGGTCAGATTCTCCTTCGATCCCGTCTGCGACAACTCCAGGCCGTCACTGCCCTTGATCGTCACCGTAAAGGCATCGCGGTCACTGTCACAGCGTACCGTCAACGTAAAGGCCTGATAGTCGGCCGACGAAGGGGTGTGCGACACATAATGGACGTAATCCGACATGGCGGGCTGCACAAGCTCCACACCCGTATCGATCCGGTTGACAAAGAGCCGGAAACGACGCTCGGTCTTCGACTCGTTGGCCGGCACCTCCAGCTCGACCTTCGGCTGCTGCGCCGTTGCCTCGTCGAACAGCACCTCGCCGTCATCGCCCTCGGCCAGAACCTCGTAAGAGGAGAAATCGCCCGGATCGGTCTCGACCGTCAAGGTAAAGGCCTCGTAGCCGGGAACCTGGGCAGGCGTATGCGAAAGGTATTTCGGCTGACGGATGTCACGCACACAACGCACCATCGCCATGTTGGTTCCGACAAGATCGTAATCGACAAGCGAGTAGAGGGAATTCAACGAGTAGATGACACCGTCACCGAGCGTATTGCTGCCAAGGCCCCAGTAACCGCCGTACTCGGAACGACCGGCAACCGCACCGCTCTCGACATTGAGCACACCGCCGAAAGGCAGGAACAACGAAGAACCGACATAGCCCATACCGTTGATACCATCCATCACGGCGACATTCTCCAGATCCTCGAAATTGAACAGCGCACTCAACTCGGCATACGTCGGCGTACGCAGCCCCTTGTCAACAAGCCGACAGGGATCGGCATCGGTTCCGGTCGGTATATCGGTCAGCTTGATCTGCACGGGATCGGGCGTATAGGCCGTACCGCTGTACGTCTGCTCATCGGACCGAACGCCGTAGGCGCTGCCGTGACGGAAGAACAATCCGGGATCGGAGGGTTTTTCCGTCAGCACGAAACGGCCGTCGCGCAACGCAACGTTGCCCTTCGCCCAATAGAAACCGCCGACCTGTTCGAGGGCCGCCTGCTGCGTGGCTTCGACAATTCTGGTCCAGACAGCATTCTCGGAGAGGTCCGAAGTCTCGATCGTGACGGCACGCTCCTTTTCCGAATAGTTGGCATCGACATGTATCTCGATCTTCTCGGTCGGTTCGTTTACCACAATGGCATCGCTGATCAGCGTCTCGCCAACCGTTACCCGATATTGCCAGGGGATGAACTGCGGCTCCGCAGCCCGGGTCTCGATCGAAAGGTCGAAGAGCAATTCATAATCGCCGCCCGTGTACGGGATCGATTCGGGGATATTCGTCGAACCGAACTCCGTAACCTGATAGTCGGTGAGCGCCGCCTCCTGCGTCGCCTCCACCACCTTCGTCCAGGCCGTATTCTCAGCGCCGAAGCACACCTCAACGGCAACGGCCCGCGAATTTGTACTGCGATTGGCCGGAACAACAACCGTAATCGTTGTCGTCGGTTTTCTGACCGCGATTGCCTGACCCGGTTCGTTACCGAGCGTCAGTCGGTAACTCCACGGTTCAAAAACGGGATCGAGCGTTCGGGTTACCGTTTGCGTCGCAAACGTCAGCGTGTATTCACCTCCTTTGCCGGGTATGACCTCGGGCATGGTGGAGGATTCGAATTGCGTAACCACATTGGAAAGCTGCGGTTCATCCGTACTGTCTTTCTTGCAGGCTGCAAGGAACAGGAGAACCAAACCCAGCGACAGTGTCAGAAAAGAGGCCTTTTTCATGAAGAACTAATTTTGGGTTAATAATAAAAAAAATAAATGAAACCGAAAGACGCACAACGGGTCATTCTCACTCATCCGAAGTACTCCGGATGCGGACCTTGGCGCAAAATCGGATTTACAAGGTAGGACTTTTTCTCCAGACAGACAAGAATTTTGCAGAATTATCCATATGCGGCATACAGGAAGAAAGTTTCATACAGCTGGTTATCAGAATAATATGAATCAACATCAGGCCCGTTTGTCCGAAACCTTCCCGCCGCAACGGTTCCAGGCACGAATACGGGGCAACAGACTGTCAGAAGCATGTCCCACAGCATGTCCGACAACCGGCAAGAAACCTTCTCCCGCAGCATGCCCGACACCCGCACATGCCGAACAGCCCGAACAGCGGATTCACACAGGCAACAGCCCCGAAATACGAAAAAGCGACAACGAAATGCCGTTTCTGAGATTTTTTTCATAACTTTGTCTCCGGTCGGGCCCAAGCCCGCCACACGCTCCGGCCGCCCCGCTTCGCCCGACGAACCGTCCCGGCAAACGGATGTCGGTGCGACGTGTCAGCTAATCCACAATAACCTCAAGCGATGAATCAGAGTCAGGTACAAGAGCTTCAGGATGTCGTCATTCGTTTTTCGGGCGATTCGGGCGACGGAATGCAGCTCACGGGTACGTTATTTTCGGACACTTCGGCGCTCATGGGAAACGGCATCTCGACGTTCCCCGACTACCCCGCCGAAATTCGCGCGCCGCAAGGCACCGTTGCCGGCGTGTCGGGATTTCAGGTGCATTTCGGCGCCCGACGCATCATCAATCCGGGCGACTACTGCGACGTGCTGGTCGCCATGAATCCCGCCGCGCTCAAGGCCAACCGCAAATGGCTCAAGGCCGGAGCTACGATCATCGTCGATGGCGACGCATTCACCGAAGAGAATCTCCGCAAGGCCGGTTTCACAACCGACGATCCCGTCTCCGAACTCGGCCTTGAAGGATACAACCTTGTGGTGCCGGGCATCACCTCGATGACACGGGAGGCGCTCAAGGGCATGGATCTGGACAACAAGTCGGTGATCAAGTGCAAGAACATGTTCGCCCTGGGAATCTGCTTCTATCTCTTCCAGCGGCCGGAAGATCACGCCAAGAGCTATCTCGATTCGAAATTCGCACGCAAGAACCCGCTTGTCGCCGAGGCGAACAAACGGGCCATCGATGCCGGATACAACTTTGCAGCCAACACCCATCAGTTCGCCAACACCTATACGGTAGCTGCGGCGCCGCTTGAAAAGGGCACCTACCGCTCGATCAACGGCAATGTGGCAACAGCGTGGGGCCTGATGGCAGCAGCGGAGAAAGCCGGGCTACCGCTCTTCTGCGGCTCCTACCCCATTACCCCCGCCACGGTGATCCTCGAAGAGTTGGCGAAGCACAAGGAGTTAGGAGTCAAGACCGTGCAGGCCGAAGATGAAATAGCAGGCATCTGTACGGCCATCGGCGCCGCCTTTGCGGGTGATTTCGCCGTAACGACGACCTCCGGACCGGGACTGTCGCTCAAGAGTGAAGCGCTGGGTCTGGCCGTCATGGCCGAACTGCCGCTTGTGGTGGTTGACGTACAGCGCGGCGGACCTTCGACGGGACTCCCGACCAAGACCGAACAAAGCGACCTGCAGCAGGCGCTCTACGGCCGTAACGGAGAGTGCCCGGTGGTGGTTATCGCTGCCTCGACACCCGGCGACTGCTTCCGCTTCGCCTTCGAGGCGGGCAAGATCGCCATGGAACACATGACGCCGGTCATTCTGCTGACCGACGGATTCATCGCCAACGGTTCCCAGCCGTGGCGCATCCCGCAGATGAGCGACTACCCCGCCATCTGCCCGCCCATCGTCGAGCCCCATCCCGAAGGAGAACCCTTCATGCCCTATGCACGTGACGCACGCCATGTCCGGGGCTGGGCCTTTCCGGGCAAGGCGGGACTCGAACACCGCATCGGCGGTCTGGAAAAGGACCATCTGAAGGGTTGCATCTCCTACGATCCGGAGAACCATCAGGAGATGGTGCTCACACGTGCCGCCAAGGTGGCAGCCGTCGTGGAGGATCTGCCCCGTCAGGAGGTCATCGGCGAGCAGGAAGGCGATCTGCTGGTCATCGGCTGGGGCGGCACACGCGGCCATCTGCAAAGCGCCGTCGAGGCGTTGCAGGAGCAGGGGAAACGCATCTCGCTCTGCCACTTCAACTACATCAACCCGCTGCCAAAGGGTGTGCGGGAGATCCTTCGTGGATTCCGCCGCATCGTGGTCTGCGAACTCAACGAAGGACAGATGGCCGGATACCTGCGGCAACATTTCCAGGAGTTCCGTTTCGAACAGTACAACAAATGCGAAGGGCTTCCCTTCACCACGGTGGAGCTTACGTCCGAATTCAATCGTCTATTGGAGGAGTAAATCATGGCAGCATACAACTATACACCGGCCGACTTCAAGTCGGACCAACAGGTCAAGTGGTGCCCGGGCTGCGGCGACCACGCCATTCTCAACGCCGTGCAGCGGGCCATGCCGGAGGTGGCCGATGCGCTCGACACCCCGCACAACCGTTTCGTATTCGTATCGGGCATCGGCTGTTCGTCACGTTTCATCTACTACATGAAGACGTTCGGGTTCCACACGATCCACGGACGCGCCAACGCCGTAGCAACGGGCGTGAAGGTCGCCAATCCCGACCTGAGCGTCTGGGTCTGCACGGGTGACGGCGACTCGCTGGCCATCGGCGGCAACCACTTCATCCACGCCATCCGGCGCAACGTGGACCTCAACTGCCTGCTCTTCAACAACGAGATCTACGGTCTGACGAAAGGACAGTACTCGCCCACGACCAAACTGGGCAAGATCACCAAGACGTCGCCCTATGGAACGATCGAAAAGCCGTTCAATCCGGGCGAGTTGGTCATCGGCGCGAAGGGAACGTTCTTTGCCCGCACGATCGACGCCGAGGTGGAGTTGACAAAGCAATGCCTGGTTGCAGCGGCGCGCCACAAGGGGATGTCGATTGTCGAATGTCTCGTCAACTGCGTGATATTCAACAATAAGACCCATGCAGACTTCGCGGCCGACAAGGCTACGCGGGCCGAGCGGACGATTCTGCTGCGGCACGGCGAGAAGATGCTCTTCGGTGCAGACAGGCAGAAGGGACTGGTGCGTGAAAACGGACGGCTGAAGGTGGTCACCGTCGGAGAGGACGGCTATACGCTCGACCGCATTCTCACGCACGACGCGCATGAACGCGATACGTCGCTGCATCTGATGCTGGCAGCGATGAAGTATCCCGACTACCCGGTAGCCGTCGGTGTGATCCGTGACGTTGAAGACGATTACGTCTATGACAGCAAGGTCCGCGAACAGGTCACCGAGGTGCAGAAGGCCAATCCGATCCGCACGATGGACGAGCTGCTGCATTCGGGTGAGACGTGGACCATCAAATAGCCGAAGGATGAACCGCCGGTTGCACACGACCCATTTCGGAGGGTCTGACAACCGTTCCGCAAGACCGTTTCCGCGAGGCGGAGAACCGTCGGGGAGGGACCGAAGGAATAAGATCTGGAGGAATGAAGCCGGAAGAATGAGCCGGGGAATGAACCCGGAGGAATGAACCCGGAGGAATGAACCCGGAGGAATGTGCCTCCAACCGACACAAAAAGCGACGGCCGCAAGACTTTTTGAAAGGTCTTGCGGCCGTCTTTCTGTACACTGCCGTGATCGGGACATCATCGAACGAAGCTGGCCGTGCAACGAACAAAAACGGACCGGCTCCGCTTTTCTTCATCGAAGCGGCTACCGTTCGTGCGACCGCACGACGGACTTCACTTCGGACTTGTTCTCGGTCACGACAAGCAGTTTGTCGCCCACACGCAGGATCGTATTGCCACGCGGCACGAAGAACGAACCGTCGCGTGCCACCATGACGACAAGCGTCGCCGTCGGCAGGGAGATATCCCGCAGGTGGTGTCCCGCTTCGAGCATCGATTCGGTGACGGTCACCTCGGTCGTCGCATCGTCGATCATGCGGTTCATCACCTCGTCGTTGAAGATCCGCTCGCGTTCGGGATAGGCCAGTCCGAGCCACTCGGCCATGCGGCTTACGGTCGTGCCCTGCACGACGAGCGACAACAGCGTCACGAAGAAGACGATATTGAAGAGCAATCCGGAACCCTCGACACCCGCCACCACGGGATAGGTTGCAAAGATAATTGGCACGGCACCGCGCAACCCAACCCAAGAGACATAGAGCCGTGCACGGGTGGAGAGTTTCCGGAAGGGCAGCAGCGAAAGGAAGACGGCGGCAGGTCGGGCCACGACAATCATGAAGACGGCCGTCAATCCGCCCAACAGCAGCACCTCGGGCTGAAGCAACTCCCCGGCATTGACCAACAGCCCCAGCGTCACGAAGAGTATCACCTGAAAAAGCCAGGTGAAGCCGTCGAAGAAGGCGCCGAGCGTACGTTTGTGGACGATCGGATAGTTCCCGACGACAAGTCCTGCGACATAGACGGCCAGATAGCCGTTTCCGCGCAGAAGATCCGTCACGGAGAAGGTCAGGAAGACGAATGCCAGCAACAGTACGGCATAGAGCGACTGGTTGTCGATATTGATGCGGTTGATTGTCCAGACGGCGAGACGTCCGAACCCGTACCCGGCCGCCACGCCGAGCGTCATGCCCACGACAAAAAGGAGGAGGCTCATGCCGACACTCAACGTCTCTCCGGGGGTCAGAAGACCGACCAGCAGAATGGTCAGGATATAGGCCATCGGATCGTTGCTGCCGCTCTCCAGCTCCAGCAGGGGACGCAGATTTTCGGAGAGGCCCTGCCTGCGGCTCCGCAGAATCGAGAAGACCGAAGCGGAGTCGGTCGAAGACATCGTCGCCGCAAAGAGCAGCGCCAGCAGGAACGGCATCCGCGCATTGCAGCAGGGAGCGACAAAATAAACGAACCCTGCGACGAAGAGTGCCGTAAGGGCCACGCCGACGGTCGCCAGCACGACACCCGGTCCGATAACGGGACGGATCGCCCGGTAACGGGTATCCATACCGCCCGAAAAGAGAATCACGCTCAGAGCCACCGTTCCCACGAACTGCGCCACCGGCGCCGAGTTGAAGGAGATGAAACGCAGGCCGAAGAGCATGCCCACCGCCAGAAAGAGCAACAGCGCGGGGGCACCGAAACGGTAGGCGACCTTTCCGGCAAAGACCGACACCAGCAACAGCAGGGCTCCGATCAGAATGATATTTTCAGTGGTCAGCAACATAAGTTTTCATACAACGATATGTCGATCATCGGTTCGGGACAGGGACGTTCACTCCGCCACGAGGCTCGCGGCACATCGGCCCGGTTACGCCTCCGCACTGCTCCGATCGGCCACGAGCAGATCGGTCAACGGACGCTCCTCCAGTTCCACATAAAGGAACGCCTGACAAGCCACGAAACTGTCGTCGGCCGTACGATAGGCGATCAACCGCACGGGAGCGGCGTGGTCGGCCTGCAGCTCGTTCAAACGGCTCCAGTTCCGATGCGCCATGCAGTCGGCGACCTCTGCGGCATGCTCTCTGGCATAATACCGTTCCGTCCAGATCAACGGAGCGTGGTTGCGGCCAAGAACCGGCATGACATCGCGGCCGGAGAGCCGGAGGAGCATCACGACAGCACCGGCAACAAAGATCACGCCGCCGAGTGACACGCAGGTCAGTTTCAGATCGGCCTGATCGGAGATCGGTTCAAACATCGCGCCGAAAAGAATCAGCACGAGGCCGACAACGGCGACAAGCAACGGTGCGACAAACGGTTTGCGTCCTTTAATTACGTTTTTTCCGGGAAGCGCATAAAGCGCCTCCGCAAATTGTTTCTTATTCATGGTTGTTCAAGCTGACTTATTGATTTCAATTGTTTTTTCACTCCGGAGACTCTGTTCTCCGAAGAACGATCCGCCGCACGACAAGCCGTGCCGGTCCTGCGGCATCCGGCGGGAAGACCGCCGATGCGGTAGTTCAGCCCTGCTGGACAAACCGTCATGAAGCAAAAGAGATCAAATAAGCAGCCGTCGCAACCGCAGAACATAACGTTCCACCGGTTGTCCGGCACGCAACGACACAACTGATGAGAAATCTCTGGAGCGCTGCATCGAGGCCCGATACTCTCGAATAATGACATCCGTGTATCGAAACAGGGAGTGCTCGGGCGACGCCTCCGAGAGGCGCTGCACGTGACAGGCAAGTGGGTTCGTCGGTTCGGTGTAGGCCGGATTGGAGGCTGATTCCGTCAACAGCTCCAACTGCTGCCGCCGGTCCACGCACACTTCGCAACGCGAAACGACATCTCCACAGGAGGCGGAAACTTCAGCGTCCGACTGCCGATGCTGCGCCCACGGGCATGGCAACGACAGGAGCGCACCACCCGCATGGAGAGACAGAAAGACAACCAATAGAATCAACCACTTGCGCATCGCGAACAAAAGTAGTAAAAAAAATCGGGAATGACAAGTCGGCGGGAACGTTCCCGCCGGACGGACCGCACGATAAAAAAGTCCGACGGTCCCAAGACCGCCGGACAGAACGACCGGAGACGACTCCGGCATTTTGGGAAAGACGCTTTTCGAACGACATGCACCCGAATCCGTCCGACACGCTCCGGATGGAGACCTTCCCGCTGCACACCGTCCAGCCGTTGCTGCACGGGCATCCGTTCCATCCCTTTCGGAATCGGCCGTCAGCGGATGACGATTGGAACGACCGGCTGCTCCAGCTCCGCGTCAAGCGGCTCCGCACGATACTTCACCTTCGAGAAATCGATTGTCCGGAGGTCGATGCAACGGATCGAGCTGTCGTACATCGTCCGGTAGTAGATTTCGAGATTCGACAGGTCGGTCGCCGAAGTCCATTGCGTGGCACTCGGCATGTCGGCCGGCATCTCTCCCGCCGCGAACTCGATGCCGATCGGAATGTCGAAATTGTTCAGGATATGGAAACTCTGGATGACACTCTGCCGGGAGGTCTCCTGCTGCGGTGCCGTCGTCTGATAGAACGCTGCACGAACGAACCGCGACGGCGGTGTCACATCGCCCGGAATGCCGAGGAATCCGCTGCCGGCACCGAATGCCGCCAGTTCGATCCCACCCATCCGGTGCGCGGCGGCCGAACCGGGATAGAGGTTGACATAGTTGTTGAGATTCGTGAGCTGCCACTCGAAATCGGGCGAGTTGGTCAACACACCCAACGCATTGTCATGGAACTGCGGCACGCCGTCGATGATCTCCAGCACGACCTGATGTCCGGAGCGGTCCGTGAAACGCCAATGGACGGTCTGTGCGCGCGGGTCTATCGTAACGACATGGACCTTTGCAACGGCTGCCTTTACCTCATCGATTGTCCGGCAGCTGCCCAGCACCCACGCCACAAGTTGCAGATCGGCGATCGACGACGCCTTTCGGGCCGGAAGATAAGGGCCGTAATCGCCGTAGCCCGGGAAATAGAACAGCCCGCCCGAAAGGCCCTCTTCATTGATACCTTCGGCAACGAACGACTCCTGTTCGACGGCCAGTCCGACATAGCCGTACTGTGACGTGAAGGTCATGCCATCGACTCCGTCCGGCGTATAGGAGCGTTGCGTATAGCCGCGCGGCACGACCACATATTTGCTGTTCAGGAAACTGCCGCCCCACTCGATCGTCCGGGCAACGACACTGCCGCCATCCTTTGCCGTAAGGGTAATGCCCGTGCAGGCATCGGCCGCAGGAGCTGCCGCAACAGACCAGGCAATCGCCGCCATCACATAAAATCCACGTTTCATCATCTCGGTTTATTTTATTTATAATTGTATGCTCATCCGATTTACCGACTCCGCCATACGCCCGTCCCGATTCCGTCCGGTCGGACGACAACGGCTGCCGGACATCAACCGGACGTAAATATACGTTTTTTTTTCGGGAGTTGCCATGACCTGCTTCCATTTTCGATAAATTCATGATTATCACCTGCAAACCCGATGCCAGCCGTCAAACGCCCTGCCGAAAACTCCCGTGCGGCTGCAAAAAAATGAAAAAAAGTGAGGCATTGGTCGAAAAATTCAATTTCGTTTCAAAATCGGGTTAAACCTTTGCATCACGGATAAGGACAATCCATAAACAAGAGAACAAACTAAAGACAAACTAAAAACACCAAGACCATGAAAAAGATTTTTTTTGCCGTCGCACTGATGTTCGCAACCGTTGTATCGGCCAAGGCCGGTGACCGTGAACGCCCCATTACCGTCGAGCAGCTGCCTGCAGCTGCACAACAGTTCCTCGCTCAGAACTTCAAGGATCTGACCGTTGCCTTCGTCGTCGAGGATCCGAAGTTCGTCGGTTCGGAATACGAGGTGACCTACACCGACCGCACCGAGATCGACTTCGATTCTCAGGGCCAGTGGTCGTGCATCGAGCGCAAATACAGTGCACTCCCCGCTTCGCTCATTCCGCAGCAGATCGCCGATGCCGTTGCCAAAAGCAACTTCCCCGGACAATATGTCAAGAAGATCGAGCGTAACGCCTACACGTGGGAGGTGGAGCTCTCCAACGGTCTGGAGATCAAGTTCGACAAGCAGTTCAACATCATCGGTTACGATGACTAATCTCCGCCATACATGCAGACCAGGCATATGATAAAAACAGGTGCTGGAGTGATCGCAGTCGGCATCCTGCTCTTCGGAGCATGGATGATCGACTACGATCGTCCCGTATCGGCCAACCAGCTGCCCGCTCCGGCACGGGAGTTTCTGACGGCGCACTACGCCGACAGCCGTCCAGCACTCGTCAAGAAGGAGTTCGAACATCTGCGTGTCACCTACAAGGTGATCCTCACGGATGCCACGAAGCTCGAATTTCACGGCAACGGCAGCTGGAAAGCCATAGAGAGCAAACTCGGCACCGTTCCATCGGAGATCGTTCCGCAACCCATCCGGAACTATATCACGGAGAACTTCCCCGGCTGCAGCGTGTCGGAGATCAAACACGGCCGCCGCTCCTATGAGGTCGAATTGAACAACGGAATCGACCTGACGTTCGACAACCGGGACTTCTTCCTGACCGACTACGACGACTGATCGGAAGCGAATCGCAACAGGCCAAGGAGGAGAGGAAGGGAGGAACATCACGACATCTTCGACCGGATCAGGCGGATTGCCGCGACAGTTCAAACCGGTTGATCCCGATCCGGACGGTGCTCCGGCGGCCGCCGGGACTTTCCACCCGGCAACTCCGCCGAACAGCAATTGAGAAACGACGAAGCGGAAACTCAATAAAGAGTTTCCGCTTCGTCGTTTCGCCCTCCCCGTATCCGGACGATCAACAATCAATATCCACCCCCCAATGCGTGATAAAGATTGATAACGCCCTGTATCTCGTCGAAACGATCCGAGACGGCCGACAATTCGGCCTGCAACAAGGTTTGGCGCGCCGTCAGCACCTCAAGATAGTTCTGCGAACTGTATTGCATGAGCAGCTCCGAACTGCGGACGGCCGAACGCAGCGATGCGATCTGCTGTTCGTCGAGCGTCAGACGCTGACGCGCCGTCTGCCACTGCACCAGGGCGTTGTTCACCTCCATGCCGGCGTCGAGCAGACTTTGCCGGAAAGCCAGCAGCGCCTCCTGTTGCTGCGCCTTGGCGACTTTCAATGCCGCGGCGTTCTGACCGCGCGTGAAGAGCGGTTGTACGAGCGATCCTACGGCCGACAGGAGCCACTGACCGGGATTCGAAATCGCCCCGCCCGCAGCGTTGGTCCAACCGGCCGAACCGCTCAACGTGATCGACGGATAGAAGGCCGCACGCGCCGTATTGGTGGCGTAGAAGGCGCCGGCAAGGGCCGCCTCGCTCTGCCGGACATCGGGACGACGCTGCAGAAGCTGCAGCGGCACACCCGTTGCCAGTTCCTGCGGGAAGCGCTGTCCGTCGAGCGTCGAACGCTCAATGCGCTGTGACGGCATTCCCAGCAGGGCGCACAGCGAATTCTCCACTTCGCTGATCTGCCGCTCAAGCGTCAACACCGAGGCATCGACGCTCAATTTGCTCGCTTCGGTCTGTGCTACGGCCATCTGTGTGGTTTGGCCCGCACGTTTGAGCGCCTGCATGACCCGCAGGTTCTCGGCCCAGTTCTCGGCCGTGCGGCGCGTAATGGCGGCCTGTTCGTCCAGCATCAACAACGTATAGTAGCTGTCGGCAATCGTCGCCACAAGCTGCGTCTGCACCGCCTGACGGTAAGCTTCGCTCTGCTCCAGCGCCGCTTTGGCCTCCCGTTTGGCATTGGTCAGCCGGCCGAAGATATCCAGTTCCCAGTCGGCTGCGGCCGCCAGGTCGTAGCTTTTGGTCGTTCCGGCGTTTTCGGGCCGCGAGATCGAGCCCTGCGGCGTAAGCGACACCGAAGGCAGATAGGCCAGTTTCGACGAACGCAGCAACGCCTCGGCCTCGGTGACCTTGAGCCGCGCCACCTCCAGATCGGTATTGTTGTCGAGTCCCGTTTCGATGAGCCGCTGCAACGGTTCGTCGGTGAAGAGTTCGCGCCACGACAGGCCGGCCAGCGAGGCCGTATCCGCAGCCGCAACCGGTTGCGGCGTCCGATACAGGCTGTCAACGACAGGGAGATCGGGACGTTCGTAGCTCCGATAGACGGAACAGCTTCCGGCCAGGACCGAAAGAGTCAAGAATACTATTATCTTTTTCATATACAGTACATTACGATGGATCAGAGGACTCCTGTTCTTCGGCGGCAAGATCCCGCACCGGCATCAGGCGCTCCTGCAGCGACTGGAAGACGACAAAGAGTACCGGCACGATGAAGAGCAGGGCAACCGTACCGATCAACATGCCGCCGACGGTACCCACACCGATCGAGATATTCCCGTTGGCGCCGACACCCGAAGCGAACATCAGCGGCAACATGCCGAAAACCATCGTCAGCGAGGTCATCAGAATGGGACGCAGACGCACCTTGGCGGCCGAGACGGCGGCCTGCACGATCGACATGCCGTGATGGCGGCGTTCGGAGGCATACTCCGTCAGCAGAATGGCCGTCTTGGCCAGCAGACCGATCAGCATGATCAGACCCGTCTGGAGATAGATGTTGTTCTCCAGCCCGAACATCCGGGCGAAGAGGAAACTTCCGGCCAGACCGAAGGGTACGGAGAGAATCACGGCGATCGGGATGAAGAGGCTCTCGTAGAGGGCGCAGAGGATCAGATAGATGAATACCACACAGATGGCGAAGACCAGCACGGCGGTATTTCCCGTCGAAGCCTCCTCGCGCGACATGCCGCCGAACTCGAAACCGTAACCGGCGGGCAGCGTCTCGGCCGCCACCTCGCGCACGGCGGCAATCGCCTGTCCGGAGCTGTAACCCGTCGCCGGCGTACCGTTCACGGTGATGGACGAGAAGAGGTTGAAGCGCGACAGCGTCTCGGCGCCATAGACGCGCGTCAGCGTCAGGTATTGGCTGATGGGCGACATCTCGCCGGTATCGTTGCGCACGAACATGTTGTTCAGCGCCTCCGTATCGAGACGGAACTCGGGCGATGCCTGCACCATGACGCGGTAGAGCTTCGAGAAACGGTTCATGTTCGAGGCGTAGTTGCCGCCGATGTATCCGGCCAGTACATCCAGCACGTCGCCCGGCGAGACGCCGTTGCGCTTGCAGCGCG
>CALUOX010000072.1 GCA_944322375.1 uncultured Alistipes sp. | reverse complement strand
CCCCCCCCCCCCCCTCTTTTTCTCATTGTTTTCCCGCGACGCTGCTGCCTGGTTCGCCCTGTTTCGTTTTTTTTCCCCCCCCCTGCGGCCTCTTCTCGCTGTATTCTCTGCTCTCCGAGACGCTCGCCTCTCCATGTTTTTTCCATACCTTGCGCCCCTTTCCGGAGCATCCTCTTCTTCGGAGCGCCCTCGCTCACTCTCCTTCCCTTTTCCCTTCCACTTCTTCCCCTCTTCTCTTCCTGCGTCCTGCTTCTTCTTGCCTGTTGCTCCTTCTCCTGTATGATTTCCCGGCGGCGAAGGTGAATTTCCCGGCGGCGAAGGTGGATTTCCCGGCGGCGAAAGGTGAATTTCCCGAAGGCGGAAGGGGGATTGGCTGACAGCGAAAGGCAGATTTCTCGGGCAAAAGGCGGATTTCCCGATGGCGAAGATGGACTTCCCGGCAACGAAAGACGGACTTCCCGACGGTGAAAGGCGGATTTCCCGGCGGCGAAAGGTGAATTCTCCGGTGGCTAAAGGTGGATTTCCCGGCGGTGAAAGGCGGATCGCTTGTCTGGGTGGCGGCGGATCCCCGAACCTTTTTCGCGCGTTCCTCCATCCGCCCATTTTGCCGTCGCGGAGATCGAATTCACGGCGGGGAATCGACTCGAATCCAAACCCCGTTCAGATGGAGTTTTCAGCCCGACTTTCTCTCTTCTTCCGCTATTTTCAGATGAAATCTGAACGTTTTCTCCAAATAATCGTTACCTTTTCAAAAATTAATGAAGAACAAAATTCCTGACAGATGAAAATCGCTTTAGCTCAGCTGAATTACACGATCGGCGACATTGAAGGGAACAAGTTGAAAATTATCGGCGCCATCGAACGGGCAAAGGCCGAAGGCGCCGATCTTGCAGTCTTTGCCGAACAGGCGATCAGCGGTACCCCCGCACTGGATCTGTTGTGCAAAACGACCTTTATCGAACTTTGCGAAGAGGCGCTCGAAGAGATCGCCTCGCATTGTATCCATATCGCGGCTATCGTAGGCGTTCCGGTCTTGACGGAACGGGGTACGGTAAGTGCCGCAGCCGTTATCGAACGGGGTGCCGTGCAGCGGTACATCAGCAAGCGTTTCATTACGGCCCGACGCGAGATGGGCTTTCTCATCCCGGGCGGCGGGTGCGAGACCGTCACCCTCTGCGGGGAGAAGGTTGCCGTTATCGTGGGCGATGACCTGAGCCGTACGTCGAATTTCGACAAGTCGGTCGATCTGATCCTGAGCGTCAATGCCCGGCGTTTCGGTAAGGGCATGATGACGTTCCGCTACAATCTGATGCACGACCTAGCCTATGTGGAGTCAAAGCGTATCATGCTTATCAACCAGATCGGCGGTTCGACCGAGATCGTTTATGACGGCACTTCGGCCGTGATGGGCGCTGACGGACAGATCGAACTGCTGATGAAGAGTTTTGAGGAGGATTTCGCCATCTTCGATACGCGGGCGGAACATGCTCCCATTCCGCTGCCCTATACCACCTACAAGGACCGCACTCGTATGGTACATGCCGCTGCGGTCTGCGGCCTGCGGGACTATTTCGAGAAAAACGGCTATCGCAAGGCTTCGATCGGTCTGTCGGGAGGTATCGATTCGGCGGTGGTTGCCTGCCTTGCCGTGGATGCCCTGGGCAGGGAGAATGTCAAGGCACTGCTCATGCCGTCGCAGTTCTCGTCGGACCACTCCGTGGTCGATGCCCGGCAGCTGGCGGAGAATCTGGGAATCGAATACGATGTCGTACCCATTACGGAGGCCTATCGGGCGGTGGTCGATACGTTGAAGCCGATCATTGGCGGTACGGCATTCGATGCTACCGAAGAGAACATTCAGGCGCGGTTGCGGACCATCATGCTGATGGCGTTGCAGAACAAGTGCGGATATATCCTTCTCAACTCCTCGAACAAGAGTGAAAATGCGCTGGGCTTCTGTACGCTCTACGGCGATACGGCAGGCGCGTTCAGCGTGACGGGGGATCTCTACAAGGGCGAGATGTACGATCTGGCCCGGTATATCAACAAGATACACGGGGATGTTATCCCCGAAAGCATCCTGACGAAGGAGCCGTCGTCGGAACTGCATCCCGGTCAGAAGGACAGCGACATTCTGCCGCCCTACGAGGTGGTGGATGCAATTCTCTACCGGATGATTGAAGAGGGACAGCATCGCGAAGAGATTGTCAATGCCGGGTTCGACGCCGAGGTGGTGGAGAAGATCCATCAGATGCTGATGCGCAACGAGAAGAAGCGCTATCAATTCCCTCCCGTGCTGCGGCTCTCGGCCTGCGCGTTCGGTCATGAACGTATCCTGCCGCTGACGAACAAGTACGGCGATTAGGCGGCGATGGCACGGACGGTGGAACATATGGCTACGGTGGTGCGCGTGAACGGCGACATCGTGGAGGCGGAGTTGACGGTACAGAGTGCCTGTGCCGCGTGCCATGCCCGCAATGCCTGCGGGCTGGGCGAGGCGAAACGAAAACGGGTGGAGATTGCGACTCCCGATGCCGCGGCTTTCGTGCCGGGTGAGGAGGTCGTCGTCTCGATCGAAAGCAATATGGGCATGACAGCGGTCCTTTGGGCCTATATCATGCCTTTCGTCGTTTTGTTAGGTGCCCTGATCGTCTCGACGACGGCCGGTGCATCCGACGGGCTGGCGGCGTTGACCGCCCTGGCGGCAACGGCCCTCTATTTTGCGGGCCTCTATCTGTGCCGCGGGCGTCTGGAACGGAAAATTCACTTCAAAATTCATAAACCATAATGGAAATATTGATTTATACGATCCTGACGCTTTGCGTGTTGGGCGTGTTGGCGGCTGTCATTCTCTATGTCGTCGCGCAGAAGTTCCGCGTCGAGGAAGATCCGCGTATCGACGAGGTGGAGAAGATGCTGCCCGGTGCCAATTGCGGCGGTTGCGGTTTTGCCGGATGTCGGGCAATGGCTGATGCGCTGGTCAAACGCGAGGATATTTCCGAGCTGTACTGTCCGGTAGGCGGTGCCGATACGATGAAGCGGTGCGCCGACTATCTGGGCAAGTCGGCTCCGCAGAAGGAGGCGCAGACCGCTACGGTCCGCTGCGGCGGCAGCTGTGCCAAACGTCCTCGCACGAATCGTTTCGACGGCGCAAAGTCGTGCGCCATTGCGGCATCGCTCTATGCCGGTGAAACAGGCTGTGCATACGGCTGTCTGGGATTCGGCGACTGTGTGAAAGCCTGCCAGTTCGGTGCCTTGTCGATGGATCCCGAAACGGGACTTCCGGTGGTTGATCCCGACAAGTGTACGGCCTGCGGCGCCTGCGTCAAGGCCTGTCCGAAGGGAATCATCGAGTTGCGCAAACGGTGGCCCAAGAATCGTGCGGTCTATGTGTCGTGCGTCTCGAAGGACAAGGGTGCCGTCGTGATGAAGGCCTGCAAGGCGGGCTGCATCGGCTGCGGCAAGTGCGAAAAGGTTTGTGCTTTCGGAGCTATCACCGTCGAGAACAACCTCGCCTACATCGATCCCCGGAAGTGCAAGTTGTGCCGTAAGTGCGTGAACGAGTGTCCGACGGGCGCCATCCGTCTGGTCGGCATGGATCCGCTGCCGCGGGAACCGAAGCAGCCTGCGGCGAAACCCGCGGCGGCGCCTGCGGCAACAACGGCGGAGAAGGGTCCGGCAGCCGGAGTTGCGACAGCGGTGAAGCCGGTTGCGGAGGACACGGCGACGAAGACGCGGCCGTCGGAGCAAAAGAGTGAATAATCAAAGGAGTAGAGCTATATGAAGACATTTCCCATCGGCGGAGTCCATCCGTCGGATAACAAATTGTCGCGGGGTGCGGCCGTGGAGCGTTTTGCGCTGCCCGATGTGGCGCAGGTGCCGCTGTCGCAGCATATCGGCGCTCCGGCCGTAGCGAAGGTCGCCAAAGGCGACAAGGTGCTGGTCGGACAGCTCATCGCCGAAGCCGCAAGTTTCATGTCGGCCAATATTCATGCTCCCGTGTCGGGTACGGTAACGGCCGTTGACATGCAACCCAATGGCCAGGGCGTGCGTCAGATGATGATTACCATCAAACGCGAGGGAGACGATTGGGCTCCCGGCATCGACCTGTCGAACGATCTGGTGCGCGAATGCAACCTTACGCCGGCCGAGATCCTCGATCGGATCAAGGCGGCCGGTGTCGTCGGTATGGGCGGTGCAACCTTCCCGACGCACGTAAAGCTGTCGATACCGGCCGGCAAGAAGGCAGAGTATCTGATTATCAACGGCGTGGAGTGTGAACCTTATCTTACGTCCGATCATCGCACGATGCTGGAGAAGGGCGAAGAGCTGATGGTCGGCGCCACGATCCTGATGCGGCTGCTGGGTGTCAAACGCGCCCATATCGGCATTGAAAACAACAAGCCCGATGCGATCGCCTTCCTGCGTGAGTTGTCGAAACATTATGCCGGAGTGGAGGTGGTACCGTTGAAGGTCCGTTATCCGCAGGGCGGTGAGAAGCAGTTGATCGCTGCCATTACGGGTCGTCAGGTTCCGCCGCCTCCGGGGTTGCCGATTGATGTGGGAGCCGTTGTCTGCAACGCCTCGACGACGGTGGCCGTCTATGAGGCCGTACAAAAGCGCAAACCGCTCGTCGAACGGATCGTGACCGTGACGGGTCGGGGAATGAAGAAACCGTCGAACTTCCTTGTGCGGATGGGTACGCCCGTCGCCTCGCTGCTCGAAGCGGCCGGAGGGCTTCCCGACGGCGACGTGAAGGTCCTGAACGGCGGTCCGATGATGGGCCGTGCGATGGTCAATCTTGCCAGCCCCGTGACGAAGGGCTGTTCGGGCATTACGGTGCTCAACGGTGTCGGCGCACGACGCGCGCCCGAGAGCGCCTGCATCAAATGCGCCAAGTGCGTTCAGGCCTGCCCGATGGGTCTGGAGCCCTATCTGATCTCGAAACTCGCCCGCAAACAGATGTGGGAGCGTCTCGAAAACGAAGAGGTGACGAGTTGCATCGAGTGCGGCTGCTGTCAGTTTACCTGTCCGGCCGATCTGCCGCTGCTGGATTACATCCGTCAGGGCAAGCAACGTGTAATGGGGATCATCCGCGCCCGTGCTGCGGCCAATGCCCCCAGGAAATAACCCGAAGAACAAAAAACGGAAATAGATTATGGCAAATCAACTTTTTGTCGCACCGTCGCCGCATGTCCACAGCGCGGAGTCCACGACGAAGATCATGCGTGACGTGGTGATCGCACTGCTGCCCGCACTGGTGGTCTCGACCCTGGTCTTCGGCTGGAGCGTATTGGCCGTTACCGTGTTGTCGGTAGTGTGTTGCGTGGTGTTCGAATATCTGATTCAGCGCTTCCTGTTCCGTGGAAGCTGTACCGTCGGCAACCTGTCGGCGGTGGTGACCGGTGTTCTGCTGGCCTTCAACCTTCCGGCATCGATTCCCTGGTGGATCGTCGTGATCGGAGCCTTTGTCGCCATCGCCATCGGCAAGATGACTTTCGGCGGCCTCGGCAAGAACCCCTTCAATCCGGCGCTCGTGGGACGTGTCTTCCTGCTGATCGCCTATCCCTCCTACATGACCTCGTTCCCGCAGCCGACGGGTGCCGTTGCCGACGCCTTTTCGGGTGCTACGCCGTTGGCGGCCGTCAAGTTCGGCGCCGTATCGGCCACGGCGGTGGATTATCAGGATATGTTGTTCGGTTCGATCCCCGGTTCGATGGGTGAGGTGGCGGCGCTGGCCCTGCTGGCCGGGTTCGTCTATCTGTTGTGGCGCCGCGTCATCACGTGGCACATCCCGGTGACGATCCTCGGCACGATGGCGGTTTTCGCCTTCCTCGTAGCGCTCGGACGCGGTCCGGGCGGTGCGATGCTCTATGAGTTCCCCGCATTCCACGTGCTGGCCGGCGGTGCCATTTTGGGTGCCGTTTACATGGCGACGGACTACTCGACCTCACCGATGACGATTCGCGGCGGCGTGATCTACGGCATCGGTATCGGTGTCATCACGATGTGCATCCGTCTGTGGGGATCCTATCCCGAGGGTATGTCGTTCGCCATTCTGCTCATGAATGCGACGGTGCCCCTGATCAACCGTTATGTCAAACCCAAGCGTTTCGGCGCGAAAAAATAGGAGGCACGGATGAAAAGTTCTCTGAAAAACATGGTGGTCGTACTCTTTACGATCACGTTGATCTCCTCGGCCGGCGTGGGATATGTGAACATGATCACCGTCGAACCGATCGCGGCAGCCAAGGCCAAAGCGACGGAGGCGGCCCTGCAGGCGGTCCTGCCGGCATTCGACAAGACGGAAACGACGGATCTTACGATCGACGAGCTGCCCGTTGCGGTGCATACGGCCAGCAAGGACGGCAAGGTGGTCGGTTATGCCGTCGAGAGCATGACCAGGAAGGGTTTCAACGGCCTGATCCGGCTGATGGTGGGTTTCGATGCCGGGGGACGGGTGCTCAATGTCAATGTCCTCGAACAGTCGGAGACGCCCGGTCTGGGTACGAAGATGACCGAGGAGGGCAATCCGCTCTTTGCCAGCTTCAAGGGCAAGGATCCGGGTGAGATGAAACTTTCGGTAAAGAAGGATGGCGGCGACGTGGACGCCCTGACGGCTGCGACGATCTCGTCGCGTGCCTATGTTGATGCGATGTCCCGTGCGTATGCCGCCTATAAACAGACTGTCGGCGATGCCTGGGACGGCGCTTCGGGTGCTACGGCAACGTCGGGTGCAACCAAGACTGCCGCAGCCGGGACCTCGGATGATTCGGAGGATACGGCTGCTGCGGGACAAATGGGCGACGATGCCCGGAAAGGAGGCGACCATGAATAAATTGAAACTGATTCTCAAGGGCATTATCCGCGAGAATCCGACATTCGTACTGGTGCTCGGCATGTGCCCCACGTTGGGAACGACGACGAGTGCCGCCAACGGTTTCGGTATGGGTGTGGCGACGATGTCCGTGCTGATTCTGTCGAACATCGTCATCTCGCTCATCAAGAACCTTATTCCGGACAAGGTGCGCATTCCGGCCTTCATCGTCGTGATCGCCTCGTTCGTGACCGTCGTGCAGATGCTGATGCAGGCCTTCGTGCCGGCGCTTTACGCGACGCTGGGTGTCTTTATCCCGCTGATCGTCGTCAACTGCATCATTCTGGGACGGGCCGAGGCCTTCGCTTCGAAAAACAACGCCTTCGATTCGGCGCTGGACGGTCTGGGCATCGGCCTGGGCTTCACGCTTTCGCTGACGGTTATCGGTACGATCCGCGAGCTGCTGGGCAGTGGTTCGGTCTTCGGCCATTCGTTCGGTATCGGCGACTACATGCCGCTCGTCTTCATCCTCGCACCCGGCGGGTTCCTCGTGCTGGGCTACCTGATGGTTTTGTTTAACAAATTGGCCAAGAAATAGTCATGGAACAGATATCCTATTTCGCAATCGTAGTCGGAGCCATCCTCGTCAATAACGTCGTACTGGCTCAGTTCCTCGGTATCTGCCCCTTCCTGGGCGTATCGTCGAAGGTGGAGACTTCGCTGGGCATGGGTGCCGCCGTGACCTTCGTCATGGCGCTGACGGCCGTCGTCGCGTGGTCGATACAGATCTTTATCCTCGATCCGCTGCAGATCCAGTACATGCAGACGATCGTTTTCATCCTGGTGATCGCCGCCCTGGTGCAGATGGTCGAGATCATCCTGAAGAAACTCTCGCCGTCGCTCTATCAGGCGCTGGGTATCTTCCTGCCGCTCATCACGACCAACTGCGCCGTGCTGGGTGTTGCGATTCTGATGATCCAGAAGGAGTATTCCCTGTTGCAGAGCGTCGTCTATTCGGTTTCGACGGCCCTGGGCTTTGCTTTGGCGCTGGTGCTCTTCGCCGGTATCCGCGAGCGGCTCGAGATGGAGGATGTGCCTGTTGCATTCCGCGGCACTCCCATTGCCTTGATCACGGCCGGTATTCTGGCCATGGCCTTCATGGGCTTTTCGGGACTGGTGTAACCCTCGGTTTGAATGGAAAGCAAAGCCGGCCGCAAATCTTTTGCGGCCGGCTTCTTGTTGACGGTAATGATGCCGGAGACAGGTTGACCGGCAAAGATGCAATATGGGCAATACGTATGCAGAATCTTTTCAAGGTGATAGAGTATAAAACAGCGATTGGCAGAATCGAACGTTGCAATCGCTGTTTTCATATCTCTGCCAAGGGCGTTTTTGTCCCTCCCGTACTTCTGAAAGACTATTTGATGATATAGACCTTCTCGCCCTTGCGCTGCATGTGGTAGTGCTCGCGGGCATACTGCTCCAGAAAATCATCCTCCTTGAGCCGTTCGATAAGCGTGCTGTCCCGTGCGATCTTCTCCTCGTAAAGCGCCTTCTCCTGCTCCAGTTCCCTGATCTGACCCCGGATCTTCAGGGCGTGAATCAGATTCCTGCCGGCAGCCAGAAGCGTCAGCAGGATGACCAGCATCGCTATGCCGATCCAGAATTTGCGCCCGAGATCCCTTTTCATGGCGACAATCAGGGAATGTGCATGAATTTGTGCGTCTGGATCGAGATGTTCCAGCGCGGATGCGCCTTGGCATACCCTACCAACAGGGGCATGATCCGTTCATAGACGCTCCATTCGGGCTGCAGGTAGAGCAGGCACTCCTTGCCCACCTGCGCCGCATTCTGCTCCGCCCATTCGAGGTCGTCCTCCCGTTCGATGATGACCTTCAGCTCGTGGGCCCGGGCATAAGCCTCTTCCAATGGCGGCTGTTGCCGTTTCGGCGAGAGGCATACCCAGTCGAAGCAGCCGCTGAAGGGGCGCGATCCCGATGTTTCAAGAAAGATCTGGAGACCGCGTTCGTGCAGTGTCCGCGTAAGGATGTCGAGCGGATAGAGCAGTGGTTCGCCCCCCGTGATGACGATCGCCTGCGCGGGACAGGCCAATGCCCGGTCGATGACAACCTGCACATCGACCGGCGGATAACGGCGGGCGTTCCACGTGTATTTGGCGTCGCACCAGCGGCATCCCACGTCGCAACCTCCCAGACGAATGAAATAGGCCGGTTTGCCGGCATGGAATCCTTCGCCCTGGATCGTATAGAAATCCTCTACAAGCGGCAGCTTGCGGCCGCCTTCGAATATTGCAGGATCGGTATCGATCATTGTTCTTGTTGTTTTTATTTTGTCGTCTTTTCTTCAGGCAGATACTTCGCGACGAACATCTGCCCTTCCGTTTCACTCCGCCGGAATTTTGCTCCGGTCTTCCCGATGGGCGGTGTTTTGTCGGCGGATTCGGGCGCTCGTTAAATGGGATGGTCTTTTCAGTCCTCCTTTTTCACAAAAAAGCTCCTGTTTCTGCCGGTGGTTGGGTTGGGGCCTTTCTGCTTTTGCCGGTTGTGTGCAGGTCCAGCTTTTTATAGGTCCTCTTTTATAGGCCCCTCTGCTTTTTCGGCCTTTGCGCGATCCGGCCATTCCACTTGATCGGCCCTGCGCGGACTTGGACTCTTCCGTCTTTCTATCAACCTCCGTACGGGTTCGGACCTCTCCGTCTTAATTCAATCTCTGTACAGGTCCAGTCTCTTCCGTTTTGTATCGGTCTCCGTACGGGCCCGGACTTCTCCGTCTTAATATCAATTTCTGTACAGGTTCAGACTCTTCCGTCTCGTATCTGTCTCTGCGCGGCCCTCCCCACACTTTCGGACTACTCCGTTACGACGTAGATGTCCTTGAGGTTGCGGCCCAGCTGATCGTAGTCGAGCCCGTAGCCCACGATGAATTCGTTGCCGATCTCAAGCGCACGGTAACGGATCGGCAGCCGCTCGGAGTAGGAGTCCGGCTTGAAGAAGAGCGTACAGACCTCGATGCTTGCCGGGTTGCGGCGTTGCAGGTCGGTGTACATGTGCGCGATGCTCCGACCCGTATCGACGATGTCCTCCACGATGATCACATGCCGCCCCGCAATGTCGTTGTTCAGACCTACCAGGCACTCGACATTGCCCGTCGATTCGGTGCCGGCATAGGAGGCCAACTTGACAAACGAAATTTCACAGTTGAAGTCGATCTTCTTGATCAGGTCGCTCATGAACATGAACGCACCGTTGAGCACCCCTACGAAGAGCGGCCGCTCCTTGTCGCCGTAGTCGGCATTGATGCGTTGTGCAACGGCGGCAACGGCACGGTCGATCTTTTCGGCCGGAATCATCACCTTGAAGGTCCTGTCGTTCAGTGTTACGGTTTTCTCCATATCTACATCTCCGTTTTACGGGCGTTTTGTGTTGTTTCGGTACGGTTGTGAAAAAAGTCAAGCAAAGGTACGTTTTTTTATGGAATATCTCCGTACCCGGGGGAACTTTTCTTTTCGGCGGTGACGGCCCGCAGGGAGATCGACGGTGTTGAGTTTGAACGCGAAGAGAAGAGGTTCGTCCCTGTCGTGCTGCGGGTGCATCGGTGAAAGATGCAAAAGCGTCCCTGAGGCCTGTGGCGTGTGTGTCAGACCCGGTGTTCGTATCCGTGCCAGTCGGGGGTGATGCGGTCTCCGCGATCGAGCCAGACGATCTCGCCCGTGTTGTCGGCGGTAATGGCGCCGATGGGGTAGAGCTGTCGCCCGAAGCGGGCTTCGAAGGCATGGCAGAGCTCCGGCAGGGCTTCCGATGCCACGGTGAAGAGCAGTTTGTAGTCCTCGCCGCCCGTGACGGCCGTTGCCGTGTCGGCTCCGGCGGCAACCGGAAGCCGTTCGACGTCGATACGTGCCCCGACATGCGACAGCGCGAGGATGTGCCGCAGATCGGAGGCCAGACCGTCCGACAGATCGATCATGGCGTGTACTTCGGGGTGTCCGCCCAGCCAAAGTCCTTCGGCCGTCTGCGCTTGCGGGGCGTTGTGGATGCGGGCATTGGCGGTGTCGTACCGGCCTGCCAGCAGGTCGCGCAGTCCGGCTCCCGATGCGCCGAGTTCTCCCCCCGCGACGATGATGTCGCCCGCCCGAGCGTCGCTGCGACGTTTGATGTGACGGTCGGAAGCCCGTCCGATCACCGTTACGTTGAGTGAGATGTCCCGTTGTGACGAGGTCGTGTCGCCGCCGGCAAGCATCACCCCCTCTTCCTGCGACAGGTCGCGGTAGCCGCGCAGAAAATCTTCCGCCCAGCTGTCGGGCGTGTCGGCCGGCAGCGCAATCGACAGCAGTGTGGCAACGGCCCGTCCGCCCATGGCCGCAACGTCGCTCAGGTTGACTGCCAGCGCCTTGCGCCCCAGTTCGTAGGGCGGTGTCGCCGCACGCAGGAAATGGATGCCCTCGGTCAGCAGATCGCTCGTGAAGAGCAGTGATTCGCCGTTTCCGATGCCGAGCACCGTGCAGTCGTCGCCCGGCGCCTCGAAACCGTTGCGCGGGAGGTCGTTGATAAGTTGCCCGATGCGGGCGATGAGTTCGAATTCCGTCATGGAACAAAGATAACGCTTTTCCACGATGCTTGGCCTTCCGCATCGAAATATCTTGTCGTTGTGGGTCGGGCGGCCTGGCGGGAGGATCTCTCTTCCCGGTGTCGGAACCAGAAAGGCCGACGTGCCGAAAAGCGGGAAATTTCCGGAAAAAGCGTATCTTTGCCAACGAATAAATCCCGATCCGGAATGCCCCGCGCAGCCGGCTGTCAGAGACGGTGTATGTCTCTGCCGCCGGTCGATCCGGATCCCAATATGGATGAAGATGAAGATGCTGATTCTCAACGGCCCCAATCTCAACCTGCAGGGGCGGCGCGACGTCGCGGTCTATGGTTCGGTCACGTTCGACGACTACCTCTCCCGTTTGCGGGAAGTCTTCCCTGATGTCGGGTTGGAGTATTTCCAGTCGAATATCGAAGGCGAGCTGATCGATGCGCTGCACCGCTCCGAAGGTAAATACGACGGCGTGGTGTTCAATGCCGGCGGCTATACCCATACGTCGGTGGCGTTGCGCGATGCCGTGGCGGCCGTCTCGACGCCTGTTGTGGAGGTGCATATCTCCTCGATCCTTGCACGCGAAGAGTTCCGGCATGTTTCGCTGCTGGCACCTGTGGTGCGGGGGTCGATCATGGGATTCGGCCTCGACTCCTATCGGCTCGGTATCGAGGCACTGCTTTTGCAGCCTGCGGAGAATTGAGTGCAGGTAGTTCGACGTTGCTTTTGTCGGGCGGAACGGAGCTGCGGCCAGCAGATTCTGTCTCGGAAAGGCGCGCGAGTTGTCGAAGCGGTGCCGGGACGGGCAGGTTGTGCCGAGGCGGTGCAACAAGATGGTGCGACGAAGATGGTGCGACGGGGCTGTGCAGCGAAGGTTGCAGCGGCCGGCGTGCGGAAGGTGCGGCATGTCGAATTGGGACAGGCTCGAATTGGACCGGGACGGACTGGAATTGGACCGGGACGGACTGGAATTGGATCGGGGAGGAATCGGGAATCGGCTCGAATCGGGACGAAGGACGGTCCGGCCGTTCTGGTGTTGCCGGATTGTTTTTAACGGAAAATTATCGAACAAGAAAAACTGTATATGATCAAACGAACGAAAATAGTTGCTACGCTCTCCGCCCAACGTTGTACGGAGGATCTGGTGCGCAGCCTTTATAAGGCCGGAATGAATATCGTGCGGATCAATTCGGCGCACGCTTCGCTGGAAAATGCCGCCGAGATCGTGCGGGTGGTGCGGAGCGTCTCGAAATCGATCCCTGTCATGCTCGATACGAAGGGCCCCGAAATCCGTGTGACACGGATGGCCGACGCCTATCCCGACGGAATACGGTTCGCGGCGGGCGACAGCGTGAAGGTGCGCGGTACAAATGTGCGCGAGGATATCCCCTCGACACGCGAAACGATCTACATGAATGTCGAACACATCGTCGGTGACGTGCCTGTCGGAGCGACGATCCTGATCGCCGACGGCGAGATGGAGCTGCATGTCGAGACGAAGAGCGACGAAGAGCTGACCTGCCGCGTGATGCGCGACTGTACGTTGCGTTCGCGCAAGAGCGTCAATGTCCCCAACGTCTCGATCGCCCTGCCGTCGGTGACGGAGAAGGACCGTCGGTATATTGAGTGGGCCGTTGACAACGACATCGATTTCATCGCGCATTCGTTTGTGCGCAGCGCCCGCGATGTGCGGGCCGTGCAGGAGATCCTCGATGCTCGCCACAGCAATATAAAGATCATCTCCAAGATCGAGAACCAGGAGGGAATCGACAATATCGACGAGATCATCGAAGCGTCGTACGGCGTCATGGTCGCACGCGGCGACCTGGGTGTCGAACTGCCGGCCGAGGTGATCCCCATCACGCAGCGCATGATCGTGGACAAGTGTATTGCGGCCAAGCGTCCGGTCATCATCGCCACGCAGATGCTCTACTCGATGGTCAGTTCGCCGCGTCCGACGCGCGCCGAGGTGAGCGACGTGGCCAGCGCCATCTATGAACGGGTCGATGCCGTGATGCTCAGCGACGAGACGGCCTCGGGAGCCTATCCCGTCGAATCGGTCGAGACGATGGCCCGCATCGCCAAGGCCATCGAACGCGACGAGGCCTGCTCGACCCCCTTCATCGACATCCACATGGTGTCGGTCAACCATGAAGTGACGGCCCAGATCGCCCGTTCGGCGGTCCGCGCCTCGACAAACCTGCCCATTCAGGCGATCCTGCTCGATACGCAGACCGGACGCACGGGACGCTATATTGCGGCATTCCGGCCGACGAAGATCGTCATTGCCGTCTGCTATACGTTGCAGGCGCAGCGCCTGCTGGGACTCTCGTACGGCGTCATGCCCATCCTGCGCAGCAAAAGCGAGGAGGATTCCTACCATTTCCTCTCCGATGCGATGGATTTCATCAATCTGAAGTATCAGGAGCTCAAGGATGACGATATGGTCGTGATTATCGGCGGCAGCTTCGGCGCCGTGCGCGGTGCTTCGTATATCGAGATCGGAACCATCGGCGACATCCGCCGCCGCAATGAGGAACACCGCATGCGCATGCTGCGGTAAAAACCGGACGCGGATGGGCGGAGAGTTGCGCAACAAGGTTGCAAGCGGCGTGGCGTGGAGCCTGAGCGAGAAGATCGGAACGATCCTCCTGCAGATGGTTGTGAGCATCGTCGTGGCCCGGCTGCTCATGCCCGACGACGTGGGCGTCATGGCGCTGATGACCTTCTTCACGTCGCTGGCGCTGGTCGTCGTTGACAGCGGCTTTTCGCAGATGCTCATCCGCAAGAGCGATCCCGATCCGTGCGACTACAAGTCGGTTTTCCTCTTCAATATCGTCGTATCGTGGATCGTCTATCTCCTGCTGGTGGCGATCTTTCCGTGGGTGGCGGCCTTTTACGGAGAGCCCGTCCTGGTGCAAATTGCGCCGGTGCTTTTCCTGTTGATTCCGGTCAACGCGCTGGGAGCCATCCAGAATACGCTTTTTTCGCGCCTGTTCCGTTTTCCGCTCCTTTTGACGATCCC
>CALUOX010000071.1 GCA_944322375.1 uncultured Alistipes sp. | reverse complement strand
GTTTGGGGGCGGCTTTTCCCTTCGGATCGCACCGGCCGCCAGATGTAGGTCTTCGATTCCGTGCCGTTCTTCAGCCGTTCGATGTTTTTGCGGTGCGTCCAGATGAGCAGCCCCGCGATGACGAACGAGAAAATGATGAGCGGCACCGAATGGTTGATCTTGGGCGAAAGCAGAACGAAGATCGGAAAACAACAACCGCCGATCATCGATGCCAGCGATACATAATGGGTGATCATCAGCACGACGAACCAGACGCCGAAGCAGAGCAGGACCGTGATGGGATGGATGCCGAGGACCGCTCCCACAAGCGTGGCAACGCCTTTCCCGCCCTTGAAATGGGCGAATACGGGGAAGATATGTCCGAGAACGGCGGCAAAGACGGCTATGATTTTCAGATTGATGAGCCAGACAACGGAGATGTTGTCGTCGTATTTGAGCAATCCCAGCAGGGCTACCGCGACAAAGCCCTTGAGCACGTCGAGCACGAAAACAGGCAGGGCGGCGCGGCGGCCCAATACGCGCAGCATGTTGGTCGTGCCGGCGTTGCGGCTGCCGTGTTCGCGGATGTCGATGCCGTAGTACTTCTTGCCGATCCATACCGCATTGGGAACCGATCCCAGCAGGTAGGCGATAAGGATCATGGATACAGCGCAGTAATATGTCAGAATCATAACGGTGTGTCGTTCAAAAATACCCCAATCTATCTGCAAATATAACAATTTTTCGCGAATAGAGGCCTTTTTTGCGAAATATGACGGCCGGTGAATGAAATTTGTCGGGAAAATGCTATTTTTGCATGATTTTCCTTCGGCGCAACGGCCGAACAGGCCGCCCCTTCGACCGGAACGGTCTTCCGGCGGATGTGCGGCGGAGTGAAGTGATAACGGTTTTTCCATTATGAAGAAGATAAAGACGCTTCTCGAACCGGTCGGGACTTTCGCTTGGTGGCGTTCGATGTGTTCCATCGTCATGGGGTGCATGATCATGGCGGCAGGGTACGCCTATTTTGTGAGCCCCTATAACATCGTTCCCGGCGGTGTATATGGTCTGGGCATTGTCCTGCACAACATCTTCCCGTCGATTCAGGTCGGTACGTTCGGCTACATGATCGATGTGCCGCTGCTCATCAGCGCCATCATCGTTTTCGGCCGGCAGTTCGGCGGCCGGACGCTCTTCGCGGCCTGTCTCACACCGGGGTTCATCAACCTCCTGTCGTGGCTCGCATTCCCGACCGAGGAGGCGCTCGAAGCGCTCGATCCGTCCCAGCTCTTCGGCGGGGTTATCAACCTGTCGAACGATCTGATGCTCGCTTCGCTGCTGGGAGCCGTGACCATCGGTCTGGGATTGGGCATCGTCCTGCGGAATCAGGCGACAACCGGCGGTACGGACATCATTGCGATGTATCTGCAGAAATTCGCCAAGATGAAATTCTCGTCGGGCATGCTGCTCGCCGATTCCTGTGTCGTACTGTCGGGACTGCTGGTCATCGGCTTCGGCGTGGGCAGCAATGCCGGCCGCGAGGCGACCGGCAGCTGGCTCCTGTCGTTCTATTCGCTCATCACGATCTACGTCTCCTCGCGCGTGATCGCCTATGTGATCGACGGGGCGTCCTACGACAAGCTGCTCTTCATCATCAGCCGCGACCATCACGACGAACTGCGTCGTTTCATCATCGAGGATCTCGACCGCAGCGGCACCTATATCAAGTCCAAGGGCATGTACACCGAACAGGAGAAGGAGATGATCTTCGTGGTGGTGAGCCGCAAGGAGGTCCATCTGGTGCAGAACAAGGTGCGGGAGATCGATCCCCATGCCTTCATGGTCGTGACGGACGCCTACGAAACCTTCGGCGAAGGGTTCAAGCAGTTCCCGGATGACGATACCGTACAGGCGGTCGGGTAGTTTTCCGCGCCCGCATGCGTGACGTGGATTGATGATGTAGCTGTCCCGCGCCTGCATGCGTATTTCACCCGTTTGGCTATTTTGCAATTGTTAATTGAACGGAAAATTGGAGATCAATTCACTGCGCCCGTTGCAAGGGCAGGGTAAAAAACTTTTCATAGAGACCTACGGCTGTCAGATGAATGTCGGCGATACGGAGATCGTCGTCTCGATCATGCAGCAGGAGGGCTGGTTCTACACCGACAACCTTCAGGAGGCGGATGTCGTTCTGATCAACACCTGTTCCATCCGGGACAATGCCGAGCAGCGCATCTGGGGCCGTCTGGCCGAGCTGCCCGGCCTGCGCCGCCGCCGTCCGGGACTGTTGATCGGCATCATCGGCTGCATGGCCGAGCGGCTCAAGGAGCGACTGGTCGAGGGGGACGATGCGGTGGACATCGTGGCGGGCCCCGACGCCTATCGCGACCTGCCGAAACTGGTTCGTGAAGCCGGTGCCGGCGGGAAGGGAATCAACGTGCTGCTGTCGCGCGAGGAGACCTATGCCGAAATCGCGCCCGTGCGGCTCGACCGCAGCGGCGTAAGCGCTTTCGTGGCCATCATGCGCGGATGCAACAACTATTGCTCCTATTGCGTCGTGCCCTACACGCGGGGCGTGGAGCGCAGCCGCGATCCGCAGACGGTCGTCGGGGAGGTGCGGACGCTCGTGGCGAACGGTTACCGTGAGGTGACGCTGCTGGGTCAGAACGTCAATTCGTACCGTTTCGGCGATGTCGGGTTTCCGGAGCTGCTGGTGCGTGTGGCCGATGTCTCGCCGATGCTGCGCGTGCGTTTCGCCACGTCGCATCCCAAAGACATGAGCGATGCGCTGCTGGAGGCGATGGCTTCGCGCCCGAACATCTGCCGCGCGATCCATCTGCCGGCCCAGTCGGGATCGACCGAAGTGCTGCGCCGCATGAACCGCAAATATACGCGCGAATGGTATCTGGACCGCGTGGCGGCCATCCGCCGTTATCTGCCCGATTGCGCCATTACGACCGATCTGATCGCCGGCTTCTGCGGCGAGACGGAGGAGGATCATGCCGCGACGCTCTCGCTCATGCGGGAAGTGGGGTATGAGTTCGCCTACATGTTCAAGTATTCGGAGCGTCCCGGAACCTTTGCGGCAAAACACCTGCCCGATGATGTCCCTGACGAGGTGAAGACGCGCCGTCTGTCGGAGATCATCGCCCTGCAGAACGAACTCTCCGAAGCGTCGAACCGTCGCGACGTGGGCCGCGAGTTCGAGGTGTTGGTCGAGGGCCGTTCCAAGCGCAGCGACGCACAGCTGTCGGGACGCACGTCGCAGAACAAGGTGGTGGTCTTTGATCGGGGTACGCACGGGGTCGGCGACTATGTCCGGGTGCGCATTACGGGGTGTTCGTCGGCGACGCTTTTCGGCGAGGAGGTCAAATAACCCTTCCGGATGAGTGCTTTTGCCGTAATCATGCGGCAGACCGTTGCGGCGAAGTCCGTCGGAGTGTCGGTACCGCTCTCCGACGGCAGATGTTTTTCAATTGATTTGCGTATGAGATTTGATGAAATAGACTTTGAAGACGAGGTCCTCGACGGCCTCTATGACATGAATTTCGAGGAGATGACTCCCGTGCAGGAGGCAACCATTCCGGTGATCCTCGAAGGACGCGATCTGATCGCCTGCGCCCAGACCGGTACGGGCAAAACGGCGGCCTATACGCTGCCGCTGCTCAACAAGCTGCTGGTCGAAGGCAACAAGGACAATGTGGTGAAGACGCTCGTGGTGGTCCCCACGCGCGAGCTGGCGATGCAGATCGACACGCAGCTGCAGGGCTTTTCGTACTACATGCCCGTCTCGACGACGGTGGTCTATGGCGGCGGTGACGGCCGCGGCTGGGAGCAGCAGAAACAGGGCATGCTGCGCGGTGCCGATGTGGTGATCGCCACACCGGGACGTCTGATCGCCCACCTGCAAAACAGCGGCGTGGATCTTTCGCATGTGAAGTATTTCGTGCTGGACGAGGCCGACCGCATGCTCGACATGGGCTTCTTCGACGACATCATGACTATCGTGCGCCGGCTGCCCGAAGAGCGGCAGACGTTGATGTTCTCGGCGACGCTGCCGCCCAAGATCCGCGAACTGGCCAAACAGATTCTCCGCAAGCCCGCCGAGATCAACATCGCCGTGTCGAAACCCAACGAAGCGATCGAGCAGGGGGCGTACATCTGCTATGAGACGCAGAAACTGGGTCTGATCAAGGAACTGTTCTCCAAGCCGCTCGATACGAAGACGATCGTCTTCTCGTCGTCGAAGCTCAAGGTCAAGGAGCTGGTCTATGCCTTCAAACGCATGCACCTCAATGCTGCGGCGATGCATTCGGATCTCGAACAGGCCAAGCGCGAGGAGGTGATGCTCGATTTCAAGAACGGCAAGATCGACCTGCTGGTTGCCACCGACATCGTGGCCCGCGGTATCGATATCGAGGATATCGGCGTGGTGATCAATTACGATGTGCCGCACGATCCGGAGGATTACATCCACCGCATCGGCCGCACGGCGCGTGCGAGTGCCACGGGCCGTGCCTTGACCTTCGTCAACGAAAAGGAGCAGGGCAAGTTCCACCGTATCGAGGAATTCATGGAACGGGAGGTCGAAAAACTGCCCATGCCCGAAAAGTTGGGCGCGGGGCCCGAATATGCACCTGCCGCTTCGGAGGGCGGGCGTGGTCGCGGCCGTTCGAAAGGGCGTGGCGGCAAAGGTCGGGGACGTGACGGCGAACGCCGCAGAGGCGGCAGGCGGGACGGACGCTCTGAATCGGCAACTTCGACGCCGTCGGCCGAAAGGAATCCGGCAGCAAAGGTGGAAACTGCCGTGCCTTCGCCTGCATCATCCTCTTCGGCGGGTGGAGCGGCCGTCTCTGCCGAGGGCGGTTCCGGCAGTGCAAAACGGCGTCGGCATCGCGGCGGACGCCGGCACCGTCGTGGCGGAAAACCGACGGACGGAACAGTTGCAACGGCTTCGGCCCAATCGGCTGCATCGTCCAAGAACGGCGAATAACCGGCGGAGGCCTGTGGCTCTCGGACAGCGTAAGAGAGATCCGGAATCATTGGGAAGACCCGTTGGGTTCCGGATTGTTGTTTGAGGGTGGTTCGGACCGATCATCGCAGTGAAGCCCCTCCGGTGGGAAGAAACGGCTTCTGTCATTTGCCGCCTGCCGCTCGGAGGGTGCCGTTGAGTCGGTCGTTTATTCCAGCGGGAGAGTCGGTTCGGCGTCGGTTGAAAAATAGCGGTCCAGCAGGCGCGGCAGGGCGTAGTCGCCGAGTGCTTCCGGTGTCGTGAGCCGCCATTGTCCGGCAGCGGCGGGCCAACGGTCCAACTCAAGCCGGTGGTAAACGGCATGGAGCGTCTGATGCGAGAGCTGGTGCTTGGGCATGCGGAGCGTGCGGTGCAAACGACAGTCGCAGCCGTCGAGGAGCTTGTGGAACGATTCGGTGCCGCACAGCTCCGCGAAGTCGAGCAGGTGCCCGCTTTCGATGCAGGGCAGGTCGTAGAGCCCCTGCCAGATGTCGCCTTCTGGACGGCGCAACAGCGCGATGCGACCCTCACAGCAGAGGTGCAGGTAGTTCAGATAACGATTGCGCACGCGGGTCTTTCCCTGTTTGACGGGACGTGCGCCCACCGTTCCGGCCGCGCGGGCAAGGCACTGCGCCTGCAGCGGACAGGTGCCGCAGGCGGGATTGGCCGGCGTACACTGCAACGCCCCGAAATCCATGATTGCCTGATTGTAACGTGCCGGCTGCCGTTTGTCGAGCTGCTGTTGTGCAAGTTCCGCGAAAGCCTTGCGGCCCTCGGCCGTATCGATGGGCAGGTCGATGTCGAACAGACGGGAGAGCACGCGATAGACATTGCCGTCGACGACGGCCAGCGGTGCATCGCAGGCGAAGGAACAGATGGCCGCCGCCGTGTAGTCGCCGACTCCCTTGAGCGCCCGCACGTCGGCATAGTCGGTCGGGAAGACCCCGCCGTGACGTTCGACGACCTGCTGCGCGGCGGCGCGGAGGTTGCGGGCGCGGCTGTAATAACCCAGTCCCTGCCACAGCTTCAGCACCTCGTCTTCGGATGCGGCGGCAAGGGCCGTAACATCAGCAAAGCGCGCGAGAAAACGCAGGTAATAATCCGTTCCCTGGGCGATGAGGGTCTGTTGCAGGATGACCTCCGACAACCAGATGCGATAGGGATCGCGAGTCTGCCGCCAGGGAAGGTCGCGGCCGCGGGTGGTGTACCATTCGGACAGTATGTCTGCGATTCTGCTCATTGCCGGGCAAAGATACGGAAAGTCGAGGGCAGAGACAAATGAAAACAGCGTTTTCGATTTGGTTCTGCCGAGACGGAGTATCTAAGGCGGAGCCAAAGTACGGAAAGTCGAGGGCAGAGACAAACGAAAACAGCGTTTTCGATCTGGTTCTGCCGAGACGGAGTATCTAAGGCGGAGCCAAAGTATGGAAAGTCGGGGCTGCGGCAAATGAAAACGGAGCTTTCGATTTGGTTCTGCCGGGACGGAGTACCCAGAGCAGAGCCAAAGTATGGAAAGTCGGGGCTGCGGCAAATGAAAACGGAGTTTTCGATCTGGCTGTGCCGGGATGGAGTATCCAGGGCGGAGTCAAAGTACGGAAAGTCGGGGGCCGCGGCAAGTGAAAACGGCGTTTTCGATCTGGCTGTGCCGGGATGGAGTATCCAGGGCGGAGCCAAAGTACGGAAAGTCGGGGCTGCGGCAAATGAAAACGGAGTTTTCGATCTGGCTGTGCCGGGCGGAGTATCCAGGGCGGAGCCACAGTACGGGGAAACAATTGTTCCGGCAACTGAAAATATCCGCTTCGTCCGCTCTCCGTGTAAAAATGTTGCGGGGAGGCGCCGAAGCTGAAAATTGTTGGAATAATTTGCCTACCTTTGTACTCCATACGTTTATCCGTATGTCGCATAAAACGGGAAAAAGATGAACATATCGATTGTAGGTACAGGATATGTGGGTCTCGTCTCGGGCGCCTGCTTTGCCGAGATGGGTATCGATGTCACGTGTGTCGATATCGACGAAAAGAAGATCGGACGGCTCCTGGCCGGCGAGGTGCCGATCTATGAACCGGGACTCGATGAGCTCGTCAAACGCAATGTCGAGGCCGGGCGGCTCCACTTCACGACCGATCTGACGACGTGTCTCGATCGTGTCGAGGTGGTCTTTTCGGCGGTCGGGACGCCGCCCGACGAGGACGGATCGGCCGACCTGCGTTATGTGCTGGAGGTTGCACGGACGTTCGGCCGCTACATCAACAAATATACGATTCTGGTAACCAAATCGACCGTCCCGGTCGGTACCGCCCGCAAGGTGAAGGCCGCAATCGAGGAGGAACTGGCGAAACGGGGTGTCGAGATCCCGTTCGAGGTGGCGTCGAACCCCGAATTCCTGAAGGAAGGCGCCGCGATCAAGGATTTCATGTCGCCCGACCGCATTGTGATCGGTACGGAGTCCGAACGTGCGCAGCAGGTGATGAAACGGCTCTACCGCCCCTTCCAGATCAACAACTACCGGATCTACTTCATGGATATTCCGTCGGCCGAGATGACCAAGTATGCCGCCAACGCCATGTTGGCGACCCGCATCTCGTTCATGAACGACATCGCCAACCTCTGCGATCGCGTGGGTGCCGATGTCGATATGGTCCGCAAGGGCATCGGTGCCGATGCCCGTATCGGTAGCAAGTTCCTCTATGCCGGATGCGGATATGGCGGCTCCTGCTTCCCGAAGGATGTCAAGGCTCTGGCCCGCACCGGTCGTGAACACGGCTATACGATGGGGGTCATCGAGGCGGTTGAGGCGGTCAACGAACGGCAGAAGGAGGTCGTCGTCGAGAAACTCGTTGCGGAGTTGGGCGACCTGCGCGGACGCACGATTGCGCTGTGGGGCCTGGCCTTCAAACCCGAAACGGATGACATGCGCGAAGCTCCGGCTCTGGTGGTGATCGACCGTCTGGTACGGGCCGGAGCCGTCGTGAAGGTCTTCGATCCGGTGGCGATGGAGGAGTGCCGACGCAGGGTCGGCGATGCGGTGACCTATTGCCGGGAGATGTACGATGCGGCGGTCGATGCCGATGCGCTGGTGCTGCTGACCGAATGGAAACAGTTCCGGGTGCCGTCGTGGTCGCTCCTGCGCCGCGTGATGCGCAATCCGCTGATCGTCGATGGCCGGAACATCTACGACAAGGCGGAACTTGCAGCCGAAGGGTTTGTCTATAAAGCGATTGGAAAATAATGAAGATTCTTGTAACGGGAGCCGCCGGATTCATCGGCTTCCATCTGATCAACCGCCTGTTGGCCGAGGGGCATGAAGTGGTGGGTCTGGACTGCATCAACGATTATTACGACGTGCGGCTGAAGTACGCCCGGCTGCGTGAAGCCGGTATTCCCGAGGCGGAGGTCGCCGATGGTCGTGTGGTCCGGAGTGTGAAACATGCGGGTTATCGTTTCGTGAAGCTGGCGCTCGAAGAGCGCGAAGCGTTGCAGCAGCTCTTTGCCGGGGAGCATTTTACGGCCGTAGTCAATCTGGCGGCACAGGCCGGGGTGCGTTATTCGCTCGAAAATCCCTATGCCTATATCGACAGCAACGTCGTGGGGTTTGTCAATCTGCTTGAATGCTGCCGGCATTATCCCGTCGGACATCTGCTCTATGCCTCGTCGAGCTCCGTTTACGGCGGCAACACGAAGGTGCCCTTCTCGGAGGAGGATCGTGTCGATCACCCCGTCTCGCTCTATGCCGCGACGAAGAAGGCCGATGAACTCATGGCGCATGTCTATGCCAAACTTTACGGAGTACCCTCCACCGGATTGCGGTTTTTTACCGTCTATGGCCCCTGGGGGCGTCCAGACATGGCTCCGATGCTCTTCTCGAAGGCCATCCTGGCCGGGGAGCCGATCAAGGTCTTCAACAACGGCGATCTGTCGCGTGACTTTACCTACATCGACGATATCATCGAAGGAACGGTGCGGGTGTTGGCCCATGCTCCGCAGGGTGAGGTGCCGGCCGATCTGTTCAATATCGGCTGCGGACATCCCGTGCAGTTGATGGACTTTATTCATACGCTGGAGGAGACGCTCGGTCGCAAGGCCGTCATGCGGATGCTGCCCATGCAGGCCGGAGATGTTCATACGACCTATGCCGATACGACAAAACTCCGTCAGGCCGTGGGGTATTCTCCCTCGACCTCGCTGAAAGAGGGTATCGGCAGATTTGCCGCATGGTATCGGTCGTGGACCTCGGCATGCAGTGAATGAGTGGAGACAATGACGACGCCCGTGTCGTCGGGCCGATCTCTCGACAGGGCGCGGAATTCGTGAACGCCGGCTTCCGAAAGGTGCAGGCACGGAGGACGGATCCCGGTTTTCCGGACTGTTGCGGGGCTGTCGGGACTATGGGGCTATCGAGGCTGTTGGGGCTGACGGAACTGGCGGAACTGACGAGTCTGACGGGGCTGACGGAACTGTCTGAGCGGTGGATGGCGGAGAAGGTGAGGCTGTCAGCGGCTTTTCTTGAAGGCTGTTCCGGTCGTCCTGGCTGTTCCGGTCGTTCCGGCCGTTTCGGTTGTTTCGGTTGTTTCGGTCGGAGCGGAGGTGGAGCGGATCGCTGTTATCGCCGATAATCGGGCGGCTGATAGATGTCGGGAGCTGCCGAAAAGGGATGGTGGAGGTAGGGATGTCATACGGCAGCCGTGCAGGATTTTGCAGCAACCAGGTGAAAAAGCGCAGGAGATAAAATGGAGACGATCGAATCTCTCGGAATATTGTTGCGTGCCGGTTTGGAGACGCAGACGGAAATTCCATGTCAGAAACTCGAGGGGGTTTCGTGGCAGGATCTGTATGCCATGGCATCGTCGCAGGGCGTGTCGGCCTTCGTGTGGGACGGCATATGCCGCCTGCCCGCCGGGTTGCAGCCGCCCCGGGCTCTGCGTCTGCAATGGGCCTACAATGTCGAACGGATAGAAAAACGCTATGACTTCCAATGGCGTACCTCCATGGAGCTGGCACGGATCTACGCCAAAGCCGGCATCCGGACGGTCGTGCTCAAGGGTTTTGCCGTCAGCCGCCTCTATCCGCGGCCCGAACACCGCCCCTGCGGCGACATTGATTGTTTCCTCGGTGCCAACTATGAACGTGGAAACACCCTCGCTGCCGCAGCCGGTGCACAGGTCGAGGCTCAAAGTTACAAGCATTCCCATATCGTGTTTCGCGGACTGACGGTCGAGAACCATCAGTTCTGTACCGCCGTTCGCGGCAGCCGCCGCGCAAAGGAGTTCGAGCGTCTTCTGCAACGGATCCTCTCCGAACAGACCTGCATCCCGATCTCCGGAACGGATCTTTTGGCCCCGCCGGCGGATTTCAATGCACTGTTTCTGACCAAACACGCGCTGTTGCATTTCCTTACCGAAGGAATTTCGCTGCGACATCTGTGCGACTGGGCGCTGTTTGTCGAACGGCAGGGCCGCGAGGTCGATTGGACGTGGTTCCGGCGTGTGGCGGATGAATACGGGCTGCTGCGTTTTGCCGAGGTGTTGACCCTGCTTGCGGTCCGGTTCCTGGGGGTGAAGGAGGATATCTTTCCGGTCGATGCGGCGCTTGACCCGCTTGCCGACAGAGTCCTGTACAATACGCTGTATGAGCGGCGGCACCTGAATGATACCCTGATCAGTGCTTGGCCGAGACGGTTCCGTATCGTGAAAAACATGTATCTCGACCGCTGGAAATATCGGGAGGTCTGTCAGCAGAATATCTGGCGGGAAATCGCCCGCTCGGTCTTCGCGTTCCTTACGGAGCGGAATCCCAGAATCTGACATGCGGACGTGTGGGTCGAAGGTCAATGGAGGGGGCGGAACCCGCTCCATCGGAATCGGTTGCCCCTCCTTCGTGTGGATCCCTCCTGCTGGACGGTATCTTTCAATCGTCGCGATCCCTTGCTTGGCCGGTCGTGTCCGGAACCCGATGACGGGCCGCTCGTCGCGAAACCGGATCTTGCGTGCTTGCCCGATTCCGGCACGTTCCTTGCTCTTCAACCGTCCGAAGCAAACGGTACGTGATGGAAAGTGTTCGGGAGCAGTATTGGCGTTATTCGCTGTTTGTCATCATCCTCGGGCTGGGACTCGCAATCTTTATCGAACTGACGCCCTATCTGGGCGGACTCCTGGGCGCAATGACGCTTTATGTCCTGTTGCGCGGCCAGATGCGTTACCTGACAACCCGCCGCCGGTGGCATCGGGGCCCGGCAGCTCTTCTGCTGCTGATTGAAGCGATCGTCTGCTTCCTTATCCCCCTTCAGCTGGTCGTATGGCTCTTTGTGGACAAGATTCAGAGCGTGACGCTCGATCCCCAGTCCCTGATCGAACCGCTCCGCCATTTCGCTTCGTTCATCCGGGACCGGAGCGGATACGATCTGTTGCAGGACGCAAACCTCTCCGCACTCGTCTCCGCCCTTTCAAGGGTCGGAAAGGATCTCCTGCAGGGAATCTTCAGCTTCGGCGTGAACATCCTCATCCTGCTGTTTGTCCTCTACTTCATGCTGATCGGCGGTCCCCGCATGGAGAACTATTTCCGGGGACTCCTCCCGTTCCGTGCCGCCGTCGCTCGCAGTGTTCTGAACGAAATCTACATGATCGTCCGTTCGAACGCCATAGGGATCCCGCTCATCGCCATCATTCAGGGTTCCATCGCGTGGATCGGTTATCTGCTCTTCGGCGTTCCCGGGGCCCTCTTCTGGGGCGTGATCACCTGCTTCGCAACCGTCCTGCCCGTAGTCGGCGCTGCACTCGTGTGGGTGCCTGCGGCGCTCTATCTTGCCCTGATGCACCATTGGGGTGCCGCACTCGGACTGACAATATACGGCGTGCTTGTCATTACGCAGTCGGACAACGTCGTGCGTTTCGCGCTCCAGAAACGGATGGCCGATATCCACCCGCTCGTCACGATCCTCGGCGTACTCATCGGACTGCCGCTCTTCGGATTCATGGGCGTCATCTTCGGCCCGCTGCTTCTGGCGATGTTCGTCTTTTTCGTCCACCTCTTCAAGTGCGACTATCTTGAGGGGCGTGAACCTTCCCGACTCTTTGTCTCCCGGCAGGACGGGCAATCCCGCTTGACAAGAGATATTTAGGCCTCACGGTATCGGATGAGCACCGTCGGCAATGGACGAAAAAGGGGCGGAAACCGCAGTCTCCGCCCTCTTTTTCGTCCAACAGACGTTGCTACTCCCTGATGCAGCGAACCGAATAGGCATCGGCCCGTCCGCCGCCGCCGAAGGGTGAGGTCGTGATCATCTCGTTGCCGTTCTGGTCCTTGACCTGGAATGACAGTACGGAGTAGGCTCCGCCCTGGAACATCAGACCAGGGGAAGGTGCATTGCTCCAATACGATCCCCACAAGCCGCTGACACTGCCCATCAACATGGCATACGAACCGTCGAAACGGGCTGCTGCCGGGAAGTAGGAGGTCGTATTGTCGTCCAGGTTGAAGACCCAGCCGCAGTTGTAGTCATCGAGCGACAGCGTACCGTCCCCGCTCACGTCGTAGATGTTGAAGTCGCTGATCACCCACGCATAACCGCCCGATGCCGTGAGGTGCAGGAACACGTCGGCGGGCGGTACGCGCCATCCTGCGGGACAGGGGTCGTAGAAGGATTTTGCCCCTTTGTTGATCAGATCGTTGTTCTCGTCCTTATCACCGCCTTTGGGATTGCCCCACAGAGCGTCGTTGCTCCGGTCGGCCTGCAGCCAGTCCCGTGAGGTGGAGAATTGCGCCATGTTCGAGATGCAGACCGTCGGATTGGCAATGGCATATTCAAGCGTATTGTCCGATGTCTCGTACCACGAGGAGTTCCGAATGGTCACCTCCTTGTTGCTTCCGTCATAGATGGTTGCCCCGACGGTCTCCGTCGTTCCGGTCGTTGTCGCAGCGGCAGGGAAGGGATCCTTGCGGCCCCACTGGTAGAGCATGCCGTAACTCTTTGCATCGCCGATCTTGTCGGTCATTGCACCGAGGTTCAGGTTCATTACCTCATATCCGCTTTTGGCGTGCAGAGCCGTGACCTCCGTCTCGGGATACCAGATGTGCCAGCTCCACAGAATCGGACCGTCAACCGCCGCAAGCACGGCATTGCCCGTCCCTGAAATGTGGAAATTGATCCGGCCGTCAACGAGTTGCACCTCGGAAATCAGATTGGCGGCGCTTTGCCATACGATCATGGCTTCGGTGCCCGCTACGGCCGTCGGGGCGTCAAGGCCCTCGGTGGTGGCGCCGTTGCCGCGGACCGTCGCATCGAAGCTGTAGTCACCGGCCTCCGTAACGAGGTAGCAGTTTGCGGTTCCCTCCTTGCTCAGATCCACGTAGGTCCTTACGGCGGCAGCCTGCGTGACCTGCAACGTCTTGCTGATGCTGCGATCACCCGTAGCAGCCGTAACGGTGACCGTTGCGGCGGTCATCGGTTCCAGCAGCGTGTTCTTGTCGGCCGATACCGTGAATTTGTTTTGGGAAGACTCGACCTTGCACCAGCTCTGATCCGATACGGCCGTCCAGCTCTCCATGTTGGTCGTCACCGTGACCTCGACACTTCCGCCCTCAGCCGTAAAGGCTATCGGTTCGTCGGGTGCCAGTGTCAGTTCGGGATCGGGTTGTGGCTGGGGTTCCGTATCGTCTTTCGAACAGCCGGCGATGCAGACGCTCAATGCGCAAAGGCTCCATAGCAAAAGTCTCTTCATACCTTGTCAGTTTAGAGTTAAACAATGATTATGTACGTGTATTCGTGTATTCGGTCGTCGTGGCTCCGTTGCGGTGGAACGTCCGTCGGGGGGGCCGGTTGCGCAGGGCAATCCCGACCGCATTGGAGATGTTGTTCCGTCAGGTTGTCCGGCTGCCGTTTCATGCAGGAGTTGCCGTGCTGAACCTGTGGCAGTTGAACGCAACTCCCGTCGGACGGGTTGTCGGATTCCGTGACGTTGACGACATCTATCCGGCGGTAAAAATATAAATTTTTATAAAATATTACAAATTTTTAATAACGACACCCGTGAAAAATTAAAAAGCAAGCCTGGAACTTTTCCGGACATGCTTTTTGTTACATGGCTGTTCTCTGTGAGTTACGCAGGCCGCGGCCGATCTGGTCTTGTCCTTTGGGATGCGTTTTATGTTTGGACGATTCGTTCCGCGTTTTTTGCGGGGAGGGCGCAGTTCGGCGGAGCCGCTCTGCATCTTGACTGGGCCTTGTATTTCGGCGGTGTCTCTGTATTTCGGCAGCCCGGTTTGCACGGGGCAGAATGTTGTATTTAGGCAGGACCCTCCGCGTTTCGGGTAGCCGTTTTGCATTCCGACAAGGTCTTGTATTTTGTCGGAGTGTTTTTATGTTTGGAGATTCGTTCCGTGTTTTTTTTGGTAGGGTGCAGTTCGGCGGGGCCGCTCTGCATCTCGACGGGGCCTTGTGTTTTGTCGGGGTGTTTTTATGTTTGGGGATTCGTTCCGTGTTTTTTTTGGTAGGGTGCAGTTCGGCGGGGCCGCTCTGCATCTCGACGGGGCCTTGTGTTTTGGCGGAGTGTTTTGCGTTTGAAGATTCGTTCCGTGTTTTTTGCGGGGGAGAGGAGCAGTTCGGCGGAGCCGCTCTGCATCTCGACGGGGCCTTGTGTTTCGGAGGTGTCTCCGTGTTTCGGCGGCGTCTT
>CALUOX010000070.1 GCA_944322375.1 uncultured Alistipes sp. | reverse complement strand
GGGTGCCCCAGAAGTCGTCACGGCCCGCTGCGACGCGGCATCGCTGCCCGGAGACCTGCAGGAGCAGCTCCTCGGCATGCAGCGCCGCGCCATGCGGACGCTGGCACTCGCCGCCGTCGCAACCACCGCCGAGCGGATCGACGACGTACAGGACCCGTTGCGGCTTGCCGCCATCGCGGCCATCGCCGACCCCGTACGGGAAGAGGTGCCGGCAGCCGTTGCCGAATGCATGAATGCCGGAATCGCCATCAAGATCGTCACGGGCGATACGGCCGCAACGGCGACGGAGATCGCCCGACAGATCGGATTGTGGAACGACACAACGGACGGCGACGACAACCGGATGACCGGCGTGGAGTTCGAAGCGGCCAGCGACGAGGAGCTGCTTGCCCGCATCGGCCGCCTGAAGATTCTCTCGCGTGCGCGGCCGCTCGACAAGCAGCGGCTCGTGCGGCTGTTGCAGCAGCAGGGCGAAGTGGTTGCCGTAACGGGCGACGGAACGAACGACGCTCCGGCCCTCAACTTCGCAAACGTCGGGCTCTCGATGGGCTCCGGCACCTCCGTCGCAAAGGATGCCAGCGACATCACGCTCCTCGACGACTCGTTCCGCTCGATCGCAACGGCCGTACTCTGGGGACGCTCGCTCTATCGCAACATCCAGCGCTTCATCCTCTTCCAGCTCACGATCAACTTCGCGGCAATCATCGTCTTTCTGGCCGGGTCGCTCATGGAGACCGAGATGCCGTTGACCGTGACGCAGATCCTCTGGGTCAACATCATCATGGATACACTCGCCGCCATGGCGATGGCGTCGCTGCCGCCCCAGCATGAGGTGATGCGCGAACGGCCCCGCCACCGCGACGAAAGCATCGTCTCGCGCGCCATGATCCGCACGATCGCCACCTGCGGATCCATCTTCGTGGTAGTCCTGCTCGGCATGCTCGGCTGGTGGCTCTATACGACCGGAGAACCCACCATAAGACAGCTGACCGTCTTCTTCACGACGTTCGTCTTCCTGCAACTCTGGAATCTGTTCAACGCCAAGGGATTCGAAGCCGGCCATCCGGCCCTGCACGGCATCGGGCGCTGCCGGACATTCCTGGTCGTATTGCTCCTGATCACCATCGGGCAGTGGATCATCGTCGAGTTCGGCGGAGAGGTCTTCCGCACCGTGCCGCTGACATGGCAGGAGTGGGCATGGATCATCGGTCTCACGTCGCTCATAGCCTGGGGCGGCGAGGCAGTCCGTGCAATCGGACGCCGCCACAACCGCTGCGAAGAATAAAGGTTGTCGTTCGTTTCAAAGCATCATCCAAAGGTACAAAAACTGAAAGTTGTCAAAGGGTGGAACATAAATTCAGCCCGAAAAATCGATAACGACAAAAGGTTCCGGATAAAGCGTCATGGCTTCATCCGGAACTTTTTTCTTCCGCATTTCGCCCGACACCGTTACACCTTCCGACTCCTTTGCGTATCTTTGCCGCGGCTTTGATACCCCGGTTCGACAGGTCCGAATCCGAAAACGACGGTTCTGCTTGTCGCAATTCCCGACTTTGCGTATCCCTGCCGCGACTCAGAAACTCAAAATGGCTGTATCCAAACAGATGACCGAGGGGCCGGCGCTGCCCCTGATTTTCAACTTTACCCTGCCGCTGCTGTTGGGCAACCTGCTCCAACAGGCCTATTCACTGGTCGATGCCGCAATCGTCGGCCGGTTCCTCGGCATCGACGCACTGGCCGGCGTCGGAGCCAGCAGTTCGGTCATCTTCCTCATCCTGGGGTTCTGCAACGGCTGCTGCTGCGGATTCGGAATCCCCGTCGCACAGCGGTTCGGCGCGCTCGACTACGCAGACATGCGACGCTACGTTGCAAATGCGCTCCATCTGGCCGTCGGGATCTCCATCTCGGTGGCGCTGCTGACCAGCATCTTCTGCGCCGACATCCTGCGGGCCATGCGAACACCCGAAAACATCTTCGACAACGCCTATCTCTACCTGCTCGTCACCTTCATCGGCATCCCCTGCACCTTCTTCTACAACCTGCTGTCGAACATCATCCGCGCATTGGGCGACAGCCGCACGCCGTTCTGGTTCCTGCTCTTCTCGGCCATCCTCAACATCGCCCTCGACCTCTTCTGCATCCTTACGCTCGGATGGGGCGTTCTCGGCGCCGCCATTGCGACCGTCGTCGCCCAAGGCATTTCGGCATTGCTCTGCTACATCTACATGTACCGCCATTTCGAGGTCCTCCGCAGCACGGCCGAAGAACGCCGTTTCCGGTCGCGGCATGCCCGCACGCTGCTGGCCATCGGGGTGCCGATGGGGCTTCAATTCTCCATCACGGCCATCGGAAGCATCATGCTCCAAAGCGCCAACAATGCATTGGGCTCGGCCTGCGTGGCAGCCTTCACGGCCGGTGTGCGTGTCAAGATGTTCATCATCTCGCCCTTCGAGAGCCTCGGCATGGCCATGGCAACCTATACCGGCCACAACTACGGAGCCGTAAAGCCTGAACGGATCTGGCAGGGCATCAAGGCCAGCGCCGGCATGATGATCGCCTACGCCGTCTTCGCATTCCTCGTCCTCTTCTTCGGAGCCGACCTCTTCGCACGGCTCTTCATCGATCCCGCAGAGACGGAGATCATGGCCGACACGCGGCTTTTCCTCCATGTGTCGAGCTACTTCTTCCCGATGCTCGGGATGCTCTGCATCCTCCGATACACGATTCAGGGTGCCGGCTACACCAAACTCGCCATGTTGTCGGGCGTCTCGGAGATGATTGCCCGGACGGTGGTCAGTCTGTGGGTTGTTCCGGCCGTCGGGTATCTGGCCGTATGTTTCGGCGACCCCACTGCATGGATTGCGGCCGATCTCTTCCTGGTACCCGCCTTCATCTACGTGTACGGACGGTTGAAGAAGATGGTTCCGCCCGTACAAAAAAGTACGGAAGCGACGAAATAGGCGGTCGAATACCGCTTCTCTCAAGGCCGCAGGCATAAAGCCTGCGGCCTCTGTTGTTTTGGCAAGAACTGCGCTGCACCGAAGTGGCTGCCGGAACGGATGATCCGTAAACATGAGTGGCTGCCGGAACGGATGATCCGGCCGGGAAGATGCATATGTCGATATGCCGCAACACGAAAAAGCGATCGGAAACGTCTCAGGGGGGGGGAGATGTTCCCGATCGCTGTCTAATATGCAGGCTTCCGGAAGTGCATGCGCATCCTTCCGGAAAATGGAACAGGGTTTACAATACGCCCTGCTCGACCATCGACTTCGCAACCTTCATGAAGCCCGCAATATTGGCTCCCTTCATGTAGTTGATGTAGCCGTCCGGTTCGGTTCCGTACTCCAGGCAGGCATGGTGGATCGACGACATGATGTGATGCAGACGGTTGTCCACCTCCTCGGCCGTCCAGTTGTATTTCATGGCGTTCTGGCTCATCTCCAGGCCCGACGTCGCCACACCGCCGGCATTGACCGCCTTGCCCGGTCCATAAGGGATCTTCGCAGCAATGAAGGCGTCGATCGCCTCGGGACGACAGCCCATGTTGGAAACCTCGGCAACGACCTTCACGCCATTGGCAATCAGCTGTTTTGCATCTTCGCCATCCAACTCGTTCTGCGTGGCGCACGGCATCGCGATATCCACCTTCCGCTCCCAGGGCTTGCGACCCGCAAAGAACTGCGATCCGGGGAACCGTTCCGCATAGGGAGCCACGACGTCGTTGTTCGAAGCACGCAATTCAAGCATGTAGGCGATCTTCTCCTTGTTGAGACCCTCCGGATCGTAAATGTAGCCGTCGGGGCCCGAAATCGTGACCACCTTCGCGCCCAGTTCCGTCGCCTTGGTCGCCACGCCCCAGGCTACGTTGCCGAAGCCGGAGATGGCAATCACCTGTCCGGCGATATCCATACCGGCCTTCTGGAGCATCTGGCGCAGGAAATAGACGGCACCGAAGCCCGTTGCCTCGGGACGGATCAACGATCCGCCGTAGGTCATGCCCTTGCCCGTCAGGACACCCGTATTCTCGCGGGCCAGTTTCCGATACATGCCGTAAAGGTAACCGATCTCACGGCCGCCAACGCCGATGTCGCCCGCAGGGACATCCGTCTCCGGACCGATATGGCGCCACAGCTCGACCATGAAGGCCTGGCAGAAACGCATCACCTCGGCATCCGATTTTCCCTTCGGGTTGAAGTCCGAACCGCCCTTGGCACCGCCCATCGGCAGGGTCGTCAGGGCATTCTTGAAGATCTGCTCGAAACCGAGGAACTTCAGAATCGACGGATTGACCGACGGGTGGAATCGCAAACCGCCCTTGTAGGGGCCGATGGCATTGTTGAACTGGAAACGATAGCCCGTATTGATCTGGACCTCGCCCCGGTCATCCACCCAAACGACCTTGAAGGTAAAACTGCGGTCGGGCTCCACGATCCGCTCCGCAATCTTGTTGGCCTCGAATTCAGGATGCTGGTTGTAGGTCTCCTCTACGGTCATCAAAACCTCACGGACGGCCTGCAAATACTCGCTTTCACCCGGGTGTCTGCGCTCGAGATCAGCCATAAGTTTGTTCACGTTCATAGGACGATGTTTTTTTATAGGTTTTTGATATTGATTTCGATTGTTACAAATATAACGTTTTTCCCGAAAGAATATCATTCACACCCATCTTTTTTTTTACAAATCGTCACCGTTTTTTCTCCCTGCGGAGGATTCGTCGCCAAGCAGCAGATCCTCAAGGCGAATCTTGGGAACGTAATGAACACCCTCCTTCCGGTAATAGGTCGTATCCTCCTCCGCGCCGATCTCCACCAATTCGATTCGTTCGGCGCTCTTGCCGATCGTGAGAATCAGAACCGGTTCACAGGGCAGGGCGAATGCCTCCCGGATCGCCGCACGATCGAAGGCGCCGACACACAGTCCGTTCAGACCGATCTCAACGGCCTGAAGCAGCATGCTCTGCACGGCAATGCCCAGGTCGATATCGACCCACCGATCTTCGGGGACCGTCGTACAGACGATTATACAGGCATTCGGTTCGGTACCCGGCAGCGGGAGATGCAGCTGCGGCAAGGCCGCACCCATGCGGAGATGGGGCAGCACCTGCGCCATCTCGCCGGCGAGCACCAGCCGGAAACGCAACGGCTGACGGTTGCGGGCCGACGGAATCTTCGTACAGACGGAGACGATCCGCCGGAGCTGATCCTCCCGCACCAGAAAGCGGGGATCATACCCTCGCACGCTGCGGTTCTTCCGCAACAGCCGCTCCAACATTGCGGCCGGACGACGAACGGCCGATGGCTGGGAGCGATACTCCTCCATCCGGCGTTCCAGATAGTTGTCTGCCATAGGACAATGACTAATTACATTCGATCAGGCACGGATGCTTCCCGTTCCATTTTCAGGCTCTCATCCGCATCTCTTCAAGTTCCTCGCAGGAATACTCGTTCAGATCCTCCACAGCACACTTTTTCAAGCGGTTGGCTGCACCCTTCTTCAAACTCTCCGCCGTATCTCTCCTTGTTTCAAACTTCCGCAGGACTCTTCCTTCAGACTCTCCGCAGCGCACCTCTTTCAAGCGGTTGGCTGCATGCCGTTCCTCAGACTCTCCGCGGTATTTCTCCTTTTTCAGACTTCCGCAGGGCTCTTCTTTCAGACTCTCCACGGCGCTCCTTTTTCAAGCTGTTTGCCGCACGCCGCCCCTCAAACTCTCCGCCGCATTCTCTTCATGTCTCCCTCCCCTCCCGCGGCAGTTCACTTTTCGGTTCACCGCGCGTCGCAAGACAGGAACCCCGGCCGGATGATGCAGCGTTCAGTCGCCGATGCCTTCAGGCGGGATCAAGCGCACGATGCCCCGATTCGAACGTCCGTCGATATAGACCCACAACGGTTTGTCGAAGGTCACACGCCGCAGATATTCACCCTCTTCGGATGCCGGCCGAGCGTCAAGGTACTCGATATCGAACCGGCCGTCGCCCATAAAGGGATTGATCGTCAGGTAACCGACCCCCAGCGACGTGACATTCTGAAAGAAGTGCGTACCCTGGCTCGGCTCGACACGGAACCGTTCCAGTCCGCATTCGACAATCACACGCGCCTCGGTGATGTGCTGCCACTTGACCGGAATCCCCAGAAAGGGATCGCTCGACCCCCAGCGGCCGGGACCCACAAGGACATATCCGCAGCGCGCCTCCCGCATGCGGGCGTTGAGCGCATCCAGTTCGGCAACGATCCGTTCGGTCGAGAGGGAATCGAAGCGCTCGGGACGCACATAGACGATATCGCGGATGTCGGACATGTTGCCCACGCCCAATGCACTCTCGGCATAGATCAGCGCATCGTCGGTGGGGATCCGGCTCCAGTCAAGCGCCCGGTTGTCGTTGTTGTCGATGATCGGCCGGATCTGCAGCAGGTTGAAGATCCGCTGCTGGCCGTACGGCACATCCATGTTGACCGCAAACTCCACCTCCACGGGGCAGCGCATCTCTTCCGCTCCCAGGCGCAGAATATCGCGCACGATCTCCGCCAGCGGGAAGGTATTGTATTTCAGAACCGAGTTGAAGGTCAAGACCTTTCGGCCTTCATCCATCGGCGAGTCGGAGATCCGTTCGTTGTTCCGGTCCCAGACCGAGGCGACAAACCGCGTCTGGCGCATCGGCGCCACCTCCGTCAAACTCAGACGACGGATGTTGACCGCATCGTTGGTCGAGGTCCGGAAGGCTTCGGGCCGCAGATCGAGGGCCAGCACCTCGTTCTGCGTATCACGCAGGGCCAGCTCCGGCGTCGAGGTCTGCAGCACCTTCTGCGGATAGGCGGGCGAGAAACGCAGCGTCTTACCGCCATCGACCACCAGTTTCCCCAGACCAAGCGCTATGTTGCAGATTCCCTCTTCGGGCGTTTCGTCGCCCAACGGATAGTAGTTGATCGACCGTGCGACACCCGAGATCGTCGGGAAGAAGAACCCGTTCTCCTCGGTACCGCAGACCTCCTGGATCACGACCGCCATCTTCTCCTCCGCAATCAGGTTCTGCGACGACTGCACATAGGCCTTCGATGCGGCAAAATAGGTCGAGGCATAGACGCTCTTGATCGCCTTCTGCAGCAGTCGCAGCATACGGTCCTCGTTGTCCGCGACATACGGGATCATATAGGTCGAATAGATGCCGGCGAAGGGCTGGTAGTGCGAATCCTCCAGCTTCGACGACGACCGAATCGCCAGCGGTCCCCGCACCGTCCGTACATAGGCCTTCAACGCCTCACGCAGCTGATAAGGGAGCGTCGAACTGACAAATTCCGAAAGGATCTCCTCGTCGGTCATGTCCGCGCTGATCACATACTCCAGACCGTTGCTGCGGATGAAGGTGTCGAAATAATCGGTCGCCACGACCACCGTACGGGGGATCGTGACACGCACATTCTCGTATTTCGCATACTGGCTGTGTTTTACCAGCATGCTGTTCATGAAGGCCAGTCCCCGCGCCTTGCCGCCCAGCGAACCGTCGCCGATACGGGCGAAGGCGATCGCATCGGAATAGGTCTCCGGCGAAAACCGGGCCACCACGCCCTGTCCCAACAACGTCCGATAATCCCGGATGAGCGTTACCAGAGCATCCCGATGCTCCTGCGTCGTCCGGAAATGGCTGCCGTTGAGCCGGCGGATCGAAGCCGCCAACGGGAAAAGGCCCCGCGAATAGAGCCATTTCGACAGGTTGTTCTGCGACGTATTGTACTCGAAGACATCCTCCGGAATCGTCGCTATGAGCTGCTGCATCTCGTACAGATCCTTGGCCCGGCCGATCACCTCCCCCGTTTTGAGATCCTTGAACAGGAAGTCGCCGAACGCAAACTCCGCATCGATGAAATCCGACAGCTCCTGCAACAGTGTCTTGGAATTTTTGGCAATGAATCCGGCATTGAGCTTCCGCGCCTGCTCGGCAAAGGCCGTCTGCGACGACTGCAGCAGAACCGGCATCAACGGGTTGTCCGCCTTGATAAGCCGGCAGAGATCGATACCTGCATCCAACTTCTCGGTCGATGGCGCATCACCCTTGTGCAGCACGAATCCCACGTCCGAGATGACCCCCAGCAGATTGTGCTTGTATTTTTCGTAGAGCGTCACGGCATCGGCATAGTTCGTCGCCAGCAGGATCTTCGGTCGAGCACGTTTGCGCAGCACCTGCTGCTGCTCGTTGAAGGCATCCTTCAGGAACTCCGTATTCTGCTGGAGAATAAGTTTGTAAAGCGCCGGCAGATAGGTCGAATAGAAGCGCACCGAGTCCTCGACAAGCAGGATCGCCTGCACGCCGCCCGTCAGGATATCCTCCTCGGCATTCATCATATCCTCGGTCAGCTTGATGATACCGATGATCAGATCGGTGTTGCCGCTCCAGGAGAAGATGTAGTCGATGCCCGATGCGTCCTTCTCGTCGATACGGCGGTAGATGTCCTTCGAGAAACTGGTAAGCAGCACCACCGGAATCCGCGCATGGCGCTCCTTGACGATCTTCGAGAACTCGAAGACATCGGGTTCGCCGACATTGTACATGGTCAGGATAAAGTCGTAGCTGTCATCCTCCTCAAGTATCGCCAGCGCCTCCGCCGTCGAGCTGACCCGTGTCAGCGACGGCGGGTTCGACATGTTCAGATCGATATACTCCCGGTTGATCTGCTGCTCGATATGGCCGTCCTCCTCGAGGATGTAGCCGTCATAGCTGCAGCAGATCAGCAGGATCTTGTGGATCCGGTGTTTCATGAAACGGTAAACGGTCGTCTGTTCGGTCTCCTGCGGCCGTGCATCCCAATTGCTCTCCATCGTATTCGTTATCTTCTCGTGTGAATGACTTTCTGCGAACCATCTCCCCTGCGGGACTGAAGCGGGACACGTCACTTCCCCTCCCTGCCCGCCAGCGGCCTCGTCAATGTGCGGGACAATGGTCGCAATTCCCGTTTTGTCTCGGCATATATTTCTTATCCACGACCTCCTGACCGATCAGTTTCCCGTCTTGAAAGATAAAGGCCGTCGTCAGGGTGTACCATGCCATATCATAGAGACTCTCCTGATACAGCAGACGTTCGACAGGGCGATTGTTGGAATCGACCCGCATCTCCTTTGCAAACGGATCGCCGAAAAGTTTCAGAAATTCCCGCTTGCTCATACCGATCTCAATCTTTTCAGAGACATATTTGCTGTTCTTTACACCCAGCATGGAGGCACAGCCGACCAGCAGAATGCCGCACATTATCAAAATTACAATTCTCAGTTTCATCTCTCTCTCCGATTTATTCGTTCGACGACAACGGCTCGGCGTAGATCTGAGCCCTCTTGCAATCCTTTTGCACCTCAATCAGCACCGCACGGCTCTTCGGCGTCTCCTCCGGGCCGGTTTCGTCCGACCCGCCCGAAGCTCCCGCATCCAGCGAAAAATCGGTCTCTTTGCCGCAGCCGGCCAGCAAGACCAACAATCCGAAAAAAAGAACTGCACGTTTCACACTACTCCTGTGTTTGATATTCATACCGGACATAATTGGCAAAATCTGCAGACCGGCTCAGTTCAAGATAGACCTTTTTGTGCTCTGCCGAGTTGTAGAAGCGGAAATACACGATACTGGCATCGCCGCTGCCATTGGGCAGCAGGATAAACAACTGCTGCTGGCTGTTGAACGCCACCTCCATCACCGTCTGGTAAATGGAGGAATAGTACTTGCCATCCAGATTGCTTTTGCTCTGATATTTACAGACAAAAGACAATTTATCGGAATTCCGTTGGATCTCCACCGTAGAAAAGGCCGGATCCTGCGGTTGAATCAACCCTTCGGATGAATCCACCGCCTTCCACAGTCCGATATAGGGCGACGCAGCCACATATTTCCCCTTCCCCTCGATCGACAATATCCCGTCAGCAACCTCGTACACCAGCTCCTGCACCTTGTTCTGCCGGTTGAACTGAATCCCGCCCTCGCGGGTGCGGTTCCATTTCAACGCTTCGTATCTCCAATAACCGTCCGGGCCGAAATCGAACGCACCGACATCGCCGTTCCATTTGATCCAATAGAGGAAATCCGTCCCGGAAAACTCCTTGCCGGCATCCGCCGCATACCAGTTTCCCACCAACGGCACATCCATCACATAATCGGCATAACCGGGAATACAGAGCATCGCGCTGTAGGCAGCGTACGGACTGTTCAGCTGGCAGCCGTCGGCAAAACTGATCGTCAGTTTATTGCCGGAGGTATGCCATTGCAAAGAACCCGCATCCGACGAACCCGAACCGTCGGCTTTCAGCGAAAGGGTCGATGCGACACTGCCTTGTTGGAAACCCGAAGGGCCGTTCAATCGCCAATCCCCGACCAGTTGCCAGTCATACTCAATTTTTTCAGGCTCTTCCCCACCGTCGGGGCGACCATCCGACGCAGCGTCATCGCGGTTGCATGCCGCGACACCAAGCAGACATGCTGCCAATACCGCTAACCCGAATAATTTTCTTGTTCGCATAAAACATTTTCTGCTCCAAACTGCACCTTGGCCCTCAAGGTCATCATGCGGCAATACGGGAGAGGCATGACCCGACAGAGAGACGGCAACAAAAAAGAGCGTGATCCACGTGTATATCGCAGACTGTTATAACAGTTATATATAAAATTAACGGTCCGGCACGAACCGATTCACAACCGTTTCCCGCCAACCCACACGCAATATTCGTAAAATTTCCCTGTATCTGCAAGCAATTGTCCCGAAACTTGGTTCATGAACATGGCTACGCCCCTTCCGACATCCAAATCGGATACCGTCCTCCTGTCGCCGAACGGCCGCAACGATGAACGGATGCAGGAAAGTGCGCCGCCCCCACAAAGCCCCCCAAACGCCCATGCATGGAAATCTGCACCGACAGGATCGGAATCACGAAAAAATCGTATCTTTGTAAAATCATTCAATGCTTTATTCATTTCCAATGACAAACAAAGCAAAGTACACGCTTCAAGAGGTTACCGTTCCTCAACTGGTTCGGGAGTTTCTCGACCTTCCGAAACGGATCTACAAAGGCAACCGCAACTGGGTCTGCCCCCTCGATACCGATATTGAAAAGGTCTTCGACCCGAACACCAACCCGCTCTTCGCCGACGGCGAGGCGATCCGATGGATCGTCCGCGACCGCAGAGGGGTCGTCGTCGGACGCATCGCGGCATTCTACAACCGCGAGCAGGCAGCCATCGAGGAACAGCCTACCGGAGGCTGCGGCTTTTTCGAAGCGATCAACGATCAGGAGGTTGCCGACCTGTTGTTCGACGCCGCCCGCATGTGGCTCGCAAGCCGGGGAATGGAGGCCATGGACGGACCGATCAACTTCGGACCCCGCGACATGTGGTGGGGACTTCTTGTCGAAGGATACGAGTTCCAGCCGCTCTTCGGCAACCCCTACAATCCGCCCTACTACAAGGAGCTCTTCGAAAAGTACGGATTCAAGAACTATTTCAACCAGAACACCTACATCTGGCGAGTAAACGACTCCGAAGCGAACAAACAGATCTTCGCCCGCACGGAGCGACTCATGGCCACACCGGGCTACCGCTTCGAAAACATCGACATGCACAATCTCGAAGAGGCGGCCGAAAACTTCCGGATCATCTACAACAAGGCATGGGCCCTGTTCTCCGGAGTCAAGCCCATGGACAAGGAGCAGGCGCAACAGCTCATGCGCTCCCTGAAGCCGATCATCGATCCCGACATCATCGTCTTCGCCTATTTCAACGACGAACCCATCGGATTCTTCATCACCGTACCCGACCTCAACCGGCTGATCGGGAAGTTCAACGGGAAGTTCGGCTGGTGGCAGAAGTTGCAGCTCCTGTGGGATCTCAAGGTCCGCAAATCGTGCGACCGCATCTTCGGCATCATCTTCGGCATCACGCCCGAATTTCACGGCAAGGGGGTCGAATCGGGCATCATGACCAAGTTCTGGCACTTCCTCGAAGAGAACCAGAGCCGCTACAAGACCATGGAGCTGGCCTGGATCGGCGACTTCAATCCCGTCATGAACCGCATGATCCAGACTTACGTCTGCGCCTCGCTCCACAAGGTTCACACCACCTACCGTTACCTTTTCGACCGCGAGAAGGAGTTCCACCGTTGTCCGCGGCTGGGGGTAAAGCGTCGGGAATAGCGCCTCCGCTGAAGTCAAACATCCATACACACAACATATGAAAACCACAGCTTTTCACAAATACCACGTGGCGGCCGGCGCCAAAATGGCCGAGTTCGCAGGGTATGACATGCCGATCGAATTTACGGGCATCAACGACGAACACATGACCGTGCGTCAAGGCGCCGGGGTCTTCGACGTCAGCCACATGGGCGAGATCTGGGTCAAGGGACCCCGAGCCTACGACCTGCTGCAGCACATCACGACCAACGACGTCGCCAGGCTCTATCCCGGCAAGGTGCAGTACTCCTGCATGCCGAACGGACGGGGAGGCATCGTCGATGACATTCTGGTCTATAAGTTCTCCGACGAGAAGTACATGCTCTGTGTCAATGCCGCCAACATCGACAAGGACTGGGCACACATCTGCCGCGAAGGCGAGGCCTTCGGCATGCGGCCGGGCGTCGAGCTGGAGAACGCTTCTGACAACATCTGCCAGCTGGCCGTACAGGGACCGCTGGCCATGCGGATCGTGCAGCGCATGGTTGATCATCCCGTTGAAGAGATGACCTACTACACCTTCGAGCAGACGAAAGTGGCGGGATGCGACGCCATCCTCTCCATCACGGGATATACCGGTGCCGGCGGCTGCGAGATCTACGCCTACAACGCCGATGCCGACCGTCTTTGGGCAGCCCTGTGGGAGGCCGGCAAGGAGTTCGGGCTGAAGAACATCGGTCTGGGGGCCCGCGATACGTTGCGTCTTGAAAAGGGCTTCTGTCTCTACGGCAACGACATCGACGACACGACGTCGCCGCTCGAAGCCGGGCTGGGATGGATCACCAAGTTCGTTGACGGGAAGAATTTCATCGACCGCGACCGCATGGAGCGGCTCAAGGCCGAGGGCGTCAAGCGCAAACTCGTCGGTTTCAAGCTCATCGACCGGGGTATTCCGCGTCACGGCTATCCGCTCAAGACGGCAGAGGGCGTCGAAATCGGACACGTCACATCGGGAACGATGTCGCCCTGTCTGAAGGTAGGTATCGGACTGGGGTACGTCGCGGCGGAATATGCTGCCGTCGGGACGGTCATCGCCGTCGAGGTACGCGGCCGGCTGCTGCGTGCCGAAGTGGTGAAATACCCGTTCGTATAACTGCCCGTCCCGAGATTCCTGTCATGGCATCATGACAAAGCCAAACAGAGGGCTTTCATCCTGCGGCCTGGACAAAACGTTTGTCCGGGCCGTATCGTCTTTCAGCAATCAACCCTTCTACTCTACATGACGTTCGGTCTCCAAAATGGCCAGCCGCAATACGACTTGGAGATGACGGCTCTCTTTATCCGGCAAACAATCCGACATACTTAAAATAAGAAGTGAACAAATCCGCCCGATACCGGCGATTTTCTTCGGGAGAATTGTTGGATTTGGGATTTTTTGCTACCTTTGCCCTCCCGAAAGGGAGCGTAACAACCTCTTGCATAGGGTGCACGAAGCAGATGCGGCGACCGGAACGGCCTGTCGCGGGATTATCGGACAAGGGTCCGGCATGGTAGCGGCGGCACAGCGGCAATGTTGAGCGTTGAAATCTTAAACAGCTGTTGCACAATGAACAAGGATGCAATCATGAAGCTCGTCAACGAGCAGATGTGGGCCAAGGGCGAGAACGACGTGCCCCAGTTCAAGGCCGGTGACACCATCACCGTAACCTACAAAATCGTCGAGGGTAACAAGGAGCGTTTGCAGAGCTTCCGCGGCGTAGTTATCCAGATCAAGGGTTCGGGCAAGACCAAAATGTTCACGATCCGCAAGATCTCGAACGGCGTGGGTGTTGAACGTATCTTCCCGCTCTACTCTCCGCACATCGACCACATCGAGGTCAACAAGGTGGGTGTCGTACGTCGTGCACGTATCTACTACCTGCGTAACCTCACGGGTAAGAAGGCCCGCATCAAGGAGAAGCGCATGACCAAATAAAAAGGTCCGCAACGCGCGAAAAGAAAGAGGGAGATTGCCAAAAGCGGCAGTCTCTCTCTTTTTTACCGCGCACCGCATTTCGGAAACTTCATTCCGAATTCCGCTCCTACCTGCAAGTTCCCGCCTGTAACATATCCTGCCATATAACCCGTCACGCCCTTGGCTTTGTTCCATCCTCAACCACCCGCATCCATCCAGATGTGGAATCCGGGCCGTCGGCCCACGGCAAAAGAGAAGAGAGCGATCCGGCACAACGTGAAATATTTTCTTTTTTTGGTTACCTTTGCACCCGAAACGGAGAGGGATGCCGCAGCGTCCGGGCCGCTTCGACAACACAACAGAAACCCGTACAGGCGAAAGCCTGCCGACACAAACGACACAATCATGGAGATCAAAGGAAGATTCGACCACTTCAACATCAACGTCACCGACCTCGACCGGAGCATCGCCTTCTACCGCGACGCGCTGGGGCTCACCGAGATCAAACGCCAGGAGGCTGCCGACGGCAGTTTCATTCTCGTCAATCTGGGCGACGGCGAAACGAACTTTCACCTCGAACTGACATGGCTGCGCGACCATGCCGGCCGTGCATACGAACTGGGCGAGAACGAAAGCCACCTCTGCATCCGCGTGGCGGGCGACTACGATGCCGTTCGTGAACACCACCGTGCACACGGATGGGTATGCTTC
>CALUOX010000069.1 GCA_944322375.1 uncultured Alistipes sp. | reverse complement strand
CGGCTGCGCGAGAAGGAGTCGCCGTTGAAAGTCGATAAATCCGCCATCGAACGGTACGGACTCTCAATTGCACAGATCGTTGCGGCCAAGCGCGGCGAAGCGGTGACGCTTGCAAACGGCGAGGTGCTGCCGAACGACGCGTTGACCTACCGGCCCTATCGGGCGCGATCCTATGCCTATCTGACCGACACGAATTTCTCGGCCAAAGCCGCGCGGCTCGTCGAAGGGGCGGATCTGCTCTATCACGAAGCGACCTACGCCGCCGCCGAACGCAAAACGGCCCGTGAACGGGGCCACTCCACGACGGCCGACGCCGCACGCGCCGCCCTCAAGGCACGGGCCGGACGGCTTGTCATCGGGCACTTTTCGTCACGATATAAAGATCTTGCACCCTTGTTGGAGGAGGCGCGGGCGATCTTCCCTGCCAGCGAACTGGCCGAAGAGGGCCGCACCTTCGCCATCGAAAAACAACCCTGCCGATGATCACCCGATCCGAAATCCAACTCGTCCGCTCGCTGGCGGACAAACGCGCCCGCACCGAAACGGGTCTCTTCGTTGCCGAAGGAGCGAAACTCATCGGCGAACTGCGCGCCTCGTCGTTCCGCATCCGCCGCATCTACACCCGTGAAGGCGTCTTCACCGGTCCGGAGGTTACGACGGCTTCCGCAAAGGAGATGGAGCGGCTCTCGCTGCTGAAGACTCCGAGCGACTCGTTGGCCGTAGTGGAGATTCCCCACCGCACGCCCGACACCGGACGGCTGCGGCAATCGCTCGTACTGGCGCTTGACGACATCCAGAACCCCGGCAATCTGGGGACGATCATCCGCCTGGCCGACTGGTTCGGCGTCGGCGACATCCTCTGTTCCGAAGCAACGGCCGACTGTTTCAATCCCAAGGTCGTGCAAGCCACGATGGGGGCCATCCTCCGTGTACGGGTCCATTACTGCGACCTGGCGGCATGGCTCGCAACCGAACGGGCTGCCGGCACGCCGATCTACGGAACGTTCCTCGAAGGTGACAACCTCTATGAGACGGAACTTTCGCCGACGGGGATCATCCTGATGGGCAACGAAGGTCGCGGCGTGACGCCCGCTTGCGCGGCACAGGTAACCCGCAAACTCTTCATTCCGCCCTACCCTGCCGACCGGCATGCCACCGAGTCGCTCAACGTCGCAATGGCCACCGGCATCGTCTGTGCGGAGTTCCGCCGCCGTATGAACGGCATATACCCGCCAAAACCGCATGCCGGCAAATCTTCCGCATCCGGGAAGTAAATCGCACCGGACGGCACCGGCGACACACATCGAACACAAACACTGGAAAATCGTTTTTCTGCGGGAAAAACTCACGACCGTCCGGCGATGCAATCCGTCCCCGTCCGATCTTCCGTATCGGACAAATCGACCCCGATACGGATGAACGTCCAAGGACACCGGTCCCAACCAGCAATCCGCAGCAGAATCGACACGACGACCGGATACGGATCCGACATCGGACAACAAACCGAACATCCGGATCCATCCCGACCGGCGCTTCATCTCCCGACAAGCGGCAAAATTGCCGCAGCACGTTTTCGTTTCTGCAAAAAAAATCCTAACTTTGTTCGATAAAGCAACTCGAATCATGGCAGACAACAGACTCAAAATAGGAATTACTCAGGGAGACACCAACGGTATCGGCTGGGAGATTATTCTCAAGACCTTCGCCGACAACCGGCTCGCAGAGCTCGTTACACCCGTTATTTACGGCTCGCCCAGCGTCGCAGCCTTCTATCGCAACCGCATCGCCGGGCTCGAAGAGTTTCAGTTCAATATCATCGGCTCCGTCCGGGATGCCCGGCGCGGACGGGTCAATCTGGTCGCCTGCGGACAGAAGGAGATTCGCGTCACCCCGGGCGAAGCATCGGCCGAAGGCGGCCGTGCTGCGGTCGATGCGCTCCAATGCGCCATGCACGACCTCAAGGAGGGGTCGCTCGACGCCCTTGTCACCGCTCCCATTGACAAACAGACGGCTCAGTGCGACGACTTCCACTATACGGGTCACACCGAGTATCTGGCCGCAGAGCTCGGAGGCGAACCCATCATGCTCATGTGCAGCGAACGGCTGCGCGTAGGACTTGTCACCACGCATCTGCCGCTTGCGGAGGTTGCCGCAGCGATCTCACAGGAGAAGATTGTCGCCGCCATCGACCGGCTCAACCGCTCTCTGACGAGTGATTTCGGGGTGGTCAGACCCCGTATTGCCGTACTGGCCCTCAATCCCCATGCCGGAGACGGCGGACTGCTGGGTCATGAAGAAGAGGAGACGATCCGCCCCGCCATCAACGACTGCTATCAACGCGGCATCCTCGCCTTCGGGCCCTTCCCTGCCGACGGATTCTTTGCCAGCGGCAACTACGCACGTTACGACGCCGTACTTGCCATGTATCACGATCAGGGACTTGCGCCCTTCAAAACGCTCTCACCCGACGGTGTGAATGTCACGGCCGGGCTGGACCGCGTGCGCACGTCGCCTGACCACGGCGTGGCCTACGACATCGCAGGAAAGGATCTGGCCGATCCGCAGTCGTTGCGAAACGCCATCTACATGGCGGCCGATATTGTCGAGAACCGCCGTCGCTGGGCCGAAATGTCGGCAGACCCGCTGCAACATTTCGAACGCGAAAAGGGACGCGATACATCGGCACACGACCTTCCCGAAGCGAAAAACGAAAAGGCCTGACACGCTGCGCCCATGGCTCCGAAGCAGGATGATTTTCTCACGATCAAGCGCAAGGTAGCGTGGATGTTCCTTGCGTTGTGGGTTACGGTGCTGATTCTGACCCTCATAAGGTATTGTACGCACGGTGACATGGTCGTTACGCTCGGCGTCGCGGCTGCGGCCGTTCTGTTCTGTCTCTACCGGCTGTGGGACGCCTTCCGGAAAAGAGCATAAACGGGACAGATGCTCCATCCGATGCTTTTTCTCAGGAAAAAGAGCCCGAAAGATACCGACTAATAGAAGTTTATTATAACTTTGCAACCGATAACGGCAACCCGGAGGTGAATTCCGTCTCGTAATTGTGGAAGCACCGAACGGCCCGACAAACAAACTAATACAAAAAGTAATGATCAAAATTACATTCCCCGACGGCAGCGTAAAGGAGTTCGCCAAAGGGACTACTGCCTACCAGATCGCCGAGAGCATCAGCCCTCGTTTAGCTGCGGACTCTCTGGCGGCTTCGGTAAACGGCACGACGGTCGATCTGTCGCGCCCCATCGATGAAGATGCCACCGTGAAGTTCTACAAGTGGGAGGACGAAGAGGGCAAACACGCCTTCTGGCACACTTCGTCGCACCTGCTGGCCGAGGCGCTCGAAGCGCTCTACCCGGGCATCAAGTTCGGCATCGGACCGGCCATCGAAAACGGATTCTACTACGATGTGGATTCACCGGTGACGATCACCGAATCCGACCTTCCGAAAATCGAAGCGAAGATGGTGGAGCTGGCCCGCCAGAAGGAGCCGCTCATCCGTCGGGAGGTACCCAAGGCCGAGGCGCTCAAGGAGTTCACCGAGAAGGGCGATCCCTACAAGGTCGAGCTCATCGAGGCGCTTGAGGACGGCACCATCTCATTCTATACGAACGGCAACTTTACCGACCTCTGCCGGGGTCCGCATATTCCCAACACGGGACTCATCAAGGCGATCAAGCTGACATCGGTAGCCGGCGCCTACTGGCGCGGCGACGAGAAGCGGCAGATGCTGACCCGCATCTACGGCATCTCGTTCCCCAAGAAGTCGATGCTCGACGAATACCTCGCCATGCTGGAGGAGGCGCGCAAGCGCGACCACCGCAAGCTGGGCAAGGAGCTGGAACTCTTTGCCTTCTCGCCCCGTGTAGGCGCAGGTCTCCCGTTGTGGCTGCCCAAAGGCGCCGCGTTGCGCGACCGGCTGGAGCAGTTCCTGCGCTCGGTACAGAAAGAGTACGGATATCAACAGGTCATCACGCCCCATATCGGCAACAAGGAGCTCTATGTCACATCGGGTCACTACGCAAAATACGGCAAGGACTCGTTCCAGCCGATCCATACGCCCGTTGAAGGCGAGGAGTACCTGCTCAAACCGATGAACTGCCCGCACCACTGCGAGATCTACCGCGTCAAGCCCCGTTCGTACAAGGATCTGCCGCTGCGTCTGGCGGAGTTCGGTACGTTCTATCGTTACGAGCAGACGGGTGAACTGCACGGACTGACACGTGTCCGCGGCTTCACGCAGGACGATGCCCACATGTTCGTGCGGCCCGACCAGCTGCTCGACGAGTTCGAGAAGGTGATCGACATCATCCTCTACATCTTCCGCACGCTGAAGTTCGACAACTATACGGCCCAGATCTCGCTGCGCGACAAGAACAACCGCGAGAAGTACATCGGCTCGGACGAGAACTGGGAGAAGGCCGAGAACGCCATCATCGAGGCTACGAAAGCCAAAGGGCTGAAGACCACGATCGAATATGGCGAGGCAGCCTTCTACGGGCCGAAACTCGACTTCATGGTGCGCGACGCCATCGGCCGCAAATGGCAGTTGGGAACCATCCAGGTGGACTACAACCTGCCCGAACGCTTCGATCTGACCTACAAGGGCGCCGACGACAAGCTCCACCGCCCGATCATGATCCACCGTGCACCGTTCGGTTCGATGGAGCGATTTGTGGCAGTATTGTTGGAGCATACCGGCGGCAAACTTCCGTTGTGGCTGGCTCCCGACCAGGTGGTCGTACTGCCGATCTCGGAGAAGTACAACGACTACGCGCACAAGGTGTCGGATTACCTCAACCAGTTCGATATCCGCGCACAGGTCGATGACCGCAACGAAAAGATCGGCCGCAAGATCCGCGACAACGAGCTCAAGCGTATCCCCTACCTGATCATCGTGGGCGAGAAGGAGGAGGCCGAAGGTACGGTTTCGATCCGCGTACAGGGTGAAGGCGACAAGGGTCAGATGACGCTCGAGCAGTACAAGGATCACATGCTGGCGCTGGTCAAGGCCGAAATGGAAGCCAACAAGCTCAAGAAGTAGCATAACGGGGTCACACCCGTTGTTGGCCGGAAGGCGCATATGGGCCGTTCGGCACAGGTGACGAGAGAGATGTCTCTCATGCACGACCGGAGGGGGGGGGTGAAAAAGTAAACAGCACGCTCCGACACCGTCGGGTTGCGCAGGATCGGGAAGAAGAACCTGCCCGGACGGACAAGAAAGAACCCCGAAGGTCGGTATGGCCGGAAGAGCGACACACCGAAAGGTAACGTTAGAGAGAAAACAGATTATTAACCAAATTAGGAGGACACTGCCATAAACACAACACGTCCATTCACTCCGAGACCCGCTGGCTCGGGGAATAAACCAGGGAACGGGAATCCGTCATCGGGACCGCGCGGCATGCGCCGGCCTCCGGTCAAGGAGAATCCCCATCGCATCAACAACGAGATCACGGCGCCGCAGGTGCGTGTGGTGGGAGAGAACATCGAACAACCGACCGTCATGTCAACGCGCGATGCCTTGCGCATGGCTGATGAGATGGAGCTCGACTTGATTGAAATTTCACCCAAGGCCGATCCTCCCGTCTGCCGCATCGCCGACTACCAGAAGTTCCTCTACCAGCAGAAGAAGAAGGCCAAGGAGATCAAGGCCAAGCAGGTAAAGGTGGTCATCAAGGAGATCCGTTTCGGACCTCAGACGGACGATCACGACTACAATTTCAAGTTGAAGCATGCGCAGAACTTCCTGAAGGAGGGAGCGAAGGTCAAGGCTTACGTCTTCTTCCGGGGTCGTTCGATCATCTTCAAGGAGCAGGGTGAGATTCTGCTGCTGCGCTTCGCCACCGATCTGGAGGAGTTGGCCAAGGTGGAGTCGATGCCCAAGCTCGACGGCAAGAAGATGACGATGGTGCTCGCACCGAAGAGCAAGAAGTAGCCTCCGCACAGGACCGGTTTCACACCGGCAAGCATAGGACAAATGGCCGAAAGGGTGACAAAACCGCTCTTTCGGCCATTGTTATCTTTGTGTATCATCTCCACCGCACACGCATCCCCGTCCGGCAGGAGTTGCAGCCGGTCGTCGGGAGTTTCCGGAACGCTCGGACGGCAAAGCGGACCGTCACAACAACAATCATCCGCTTTCGAATTCATCCATACCGGAATTATGCTTATCTTTGTCTCCGCATGAGAACCACTGAAGAGATATTCTCGATCGACTCCGCCGCCGCTTTCGAGGCGGCCGCGCTGGAGTTGTTCCGCTTCCAGGCCGACCGTTGTGCGGTCTATAAGGAGTACCTCGCCGAGATCGGCATCGATCCGGCGGGCGTATCGCGTTCGAAAGAGATTCCCTGCCTGCCCATCGAGCTCTTCAAGTGGCGCGACGTCTATTGCGGCGATGCGGCGCCCCAGATCGTCTTCACATCGAGCAATACGGGACACACCGTCGCCTCACGCCACATGATGGCCTCGACGGCGCTCTATGAAGCGTCCTTTACCGCCGCATTCCGCCGTTTCTACGGCGATCCCGCTCGATGGAGCCTCTACGGACTGCTGCCCAACTACCTCCAGCGCGAAGGGTCGTCGCTCGTCTATATGGCCGACCGGCTGATTGGGCAGTGCGGATCGGGCGGGTTCTACCTCGACGATTATGAACGGCTGCTCGCCGACATGGCCCGCGACCCGAAGCCCAAGATCCTGTTGGGGGTAAGCTACGCTCTGTGGGATCTGGCGGAACGCTACGCCCCGAAGCTGCACGATACGGTCGTCATGGAGACGGGCGGCATGAAGGGACGGCGCGAGGAGCTTCCCAAGGCCGAGTTCCACCGCATTCTCTGCACGGCCTTCGGCGTCGAAAAGATCCACTCGGAATACGGCATGGCGGAGCTGACGTCGCAGGCCTACTCCGACGGCGACGGGCGCTTCCGCACGCCGGCATGGATGCGGATTCTCATCCGCGACATCAACGACCCCTTCGACCGGCTGCAGGAGGAGCAACGGGGCGGGATCGACATCATCGATCTTGCAAACCGCTATTCGTGCGCCTTCATCCAGACGCAGGACACCGGACGGCTGCATCGTGACGGCACGTTCGAGATCGAAGGCCGCATCGCCAACAGCGACATCCGGGGCTGCAACCTGTTGGTGCAATAACTCCGCCGGCAGGGAGGGATACAAGTCGCATATTGGGCAAAACACGTAGAAACGGCTGACAAACTGTCGTTTCGGCAAACGAACAGCAAAAAAAGAGAAAGGGAAATCCGATTGCAGGGAGGGAATCATCCGCTGACGGACAACGGTTGAAAGATCGGACACTCCGACAATAAAATAAAGAACAGGACGCCATGAAAGTCGTTGCATTCGTACCTATTCGGCTCAACAGCCAGCGCGTGGAGGGCAAGAATCTCCGGATGCTGGGCGGAGAGCCTCTGTTGTGTCATATTCTGAAGACGCTGTGTCAGGTGCCGGCCATCGACGAGGTCTATGTCTATTGCAGCGACGACACCGTCCGCCCCTACCTGCCCGAAGGCGTGCGTTTTCTACGCCGAGACACGCGCCTGGACCGCAATGAAACGCTCGGCTGCGAGATCTACGACGCCTTCACCGCCGAGGTCGATGCCGACATCTATGTTCTGGCACACGCCACATCGCCCTTCATCCGGCCCGCAACGATCGCCGACGCGCTCCGCAAGGTGACCGACGAAGGATACGACTCGGCCTTCAGCGCCGAACGGCTGCAAACCTTCGCCTGGTTCAAGGGGCAGCCGCTGAACTACTCGCTCAAGGCGATTCCGCGCACGCAGGAGATTGAACCGGTCTATGTCGAGACAAGCGCCTTCTTCATCTTCCGGCGCGAGGTGTGGCGCGGCCTGCACCAACGGATCGGCAGCCACCCCTACGCGGCCGTCGTCGATCGCATTGAAGGGCTCGACATCGACTATCCCGAAGATTTTGCGCTGGCAGAGGTAATAGCCCGCAGCCGGCAGCTCTGAAGCGGCCGACCGTCAGCCGGCACGCGCATTTCCAAAGAGGACGGCTGTTCGCATTCCGATCTGCGAGAGGCGCTGCAACCGCATCTCATATCCGACTTCGGGATGCTGCAGTGACCATCCCGAAGCAGATCGTGTTACCGTAATGTTTAAGATTTGAGGGGGGGGGTCCATGCGGCCGCACGCCTCCATACACACCATTCCCCAAGAGAACCGTCTCAATGCTTCGGCTCCATATCGGACAGGCCGGCAGGAGCAGAGGCTTCGGCCCGTTCATAGGCGTCGATCATCGAACCGCGCGTATGGTTGACGATCCGTGCGCCGAGCCGGTCGGCATAGGCACGCAGCACCTCGTGGCCGCGGAACAACTCGGCAAGCTCCGCCATATAGGAAGCCATCGTATAGGGGACGGGCGGCAGCGTGGCATTGACATAGATCGGACGTGCAACGGCCGGCTGCCCGTCGTCGTAGAAATGGCGGTCGAGGCGGCACAGCCGGTTCTGCGCATCGACCGTCAGCCCCTCCGTCAGGGTGTGATCCACACCGTAAAGATGCAGGCACCGGTAACCCAGCAGCAACCCGATATATTCGCCGTGCTGGATAACCGTACCGAAATTGGCACTGCCCAGCCCATGCCGATAGAGCCAGAACTCCAGCCGGCGGAATCCCCGATAGGGCTGGGTATGGAACGGAACGATACGGATGTGTTCATTGGGCAATGAGGTGCGATAGTCGAAATGTTCAGGGTTGTAATACTGCACATAGAGCGTCATGGGCCACGTCACCTTGCGGGCAAGGGTGCGATAGAGGGCCGCCACGCGGTCGCGCAACGTACTGTCGCGGAAGAACTGCGGATCGGACAGCACGTAATAGGCAGGGCGCAGCCGCTCGAAGGCGTCGTGTTCGGCGAAATAGTTCACGGCCAGAAAGTCGCATCCCGCCCGTTCGCCCGCCAGCAGGCGCGGCAGTTCCTCGCCCAGCGAGGGGCCGTTGGCCAGCAGGACAAGCCCGTCGGAGCAGGCGCCCTCACTCCGGCCCGCACGTCCGACATAGTTGCGGAAATTCTCCTTGACGGCCATCACGGCGAAGTAATGGAGTGTCGAGGTGCAATGGCTCAGAAATCCGGTTATTTTCTGCGAAAGTCTCACCGCTTCGTTTTTTGGTTGTTGCAAAGCTACCAAAAGTTCGCTACATTTGCAATGAGATGTCCCTGTCTTCGAATCATAAGCCCTTTGTTTCGGTGCTTGTTCCCGTCTATGGCGTGGAACGCTACATCGCCGACTGCGCACGTTCGCTGCTGGCCCAGTGCGAGACCGACGCGGAGTTCCTCTTCATCGACGACGCCTCGCCCGACAACAGCATTGCGCGTCTGCAGGAGGTGCTGGCCGCCTGCCCGGAGCGGGCAGCACGGGCACGCATTCTCCATCACGACCGCAATCGCGGGCTGGCCGCCGCACGGCGCACGGCAATCGAGGCCGCACAGGGGGAATATATCCTTCACGTTGACAGCGATGATTTTCTGAACGATGATCTTGCGCTGGCACGGCTGTCGGCCGAAGCACGCCGCACCGATGCCGATCTGGTCTTCGGCGGCTACTGCGAGCATTCGTCGGCCGGCGAACGCCGCCACGCCGCACCGCAGCCCGACCGGAGATGGATTCTGCGTCATCTGTTGCGGCAGGATTTCCGTGTCGGCAACCGCATTTGGGGGATTCTGATCCGCCGGAGCCTCCATACCAACCACGGGCTCCATCCGGTCGAAGGGCTGAACTTCGCGGAGGACTATGCCCTGCTGCCCCGTCTGGTTTACCATGCCGCAAGGATCGCGGCCGTCGATCGCCCGCTCTATGCCTACCGCACGGCCAATGCCGCCTCCTACATGAATACGCTGTCGGAACGATCGGTCGAGGCCTACATCGAGGCCAACCGGCTCGTCACGGAGTTTATCCGCCGACAACCCGACAGCTCGCGCTGGCAACGGGAGCTGATGCTCGGCAAACTGAATGTTGCCAAGTGGATCCTCAAACGGGGCTATTCGCCCGCCCGCTACCGCGACCGGCTCTTCGGTCCCGACGACCTGCCGTGCGGAGCGTTGCAACGGCTCTACGCCGCCACGCTGCGCACCGAACGACTGCCGCTCGTGCGGGCCGTTGCGGCGCTGGTCAACGCTCTCTGAACAGCCATTCCGCGCGGCCGTTCCGTACAACAGACAGGGAAGATGCACCGCATAAGGCACGGAGACGGATCGCCGTCCCGCTCCGGATGCAGAAAACGCCCCTGTCGGACCTTCGACAGGGGCGTTTTCCCTCTTCGGAGACACGCGCTCCGATTGCTTTCATCTCCGATTTACATGCAGGCCTCCAGAATGCGGCGCGCCATGGCACCATCGACATTTCCGGCTTCGCCGAAATGGACGCCCCGCTCGTTGAACCGGCGCTCCACCTCGGCAATTGTCCCTGCACCGATGCCCTCCTCCGGAAGACGGGTCGAAAGGCCCAGCGAGCGGAAAAACTCCTCGGTCCGTGCAATTGCACAATCGATGCGCTCTTCGCGGCTGCCCGCCGTGATGCCCCAGACACGTTCGCCGTACTGAAGCAGCTTGGCGCCTTTCTGCTCACGCAGCACCCGCAGCGTACCGGGCAGTACGATGGCCAGCGTCGCGCCGTGCGTCAGGCCATGCAGAGCCGTCAGTTCGTGGCCGATCATGTGCGTGGCCCAGTCCTGCGGGACACCCAGTGCGACAAAACCGTTGAGACCCATCGTCGCCGAAAGCATGAAATCGGCCATCAGATCGTAGTCCTGCCGGTTCGCACGGATCTTCGGCGCAATCTCGACAAGCGTCTGCAGGATCCCCTCGGCCCAACGGTCCATCACCCGCGAAACACCCGGAACAGTCATGTACTGCTCCATTACATGCACGAACGTATCGGCAATGCCGCAGGCGACCTGTCGTTCGGGCAGCGTGAAGGTCTTTTCGGGATCGAGTACCGAGAAACGCGGGTAGTTGCTGTAAAAGGGATATTTTTCTTTCGTCTCATGACGTGAAATAACAGCGCCGTTGTTCATCTCCGACCCCGTAGCGGGAATCGTAAGCACCGTACCGAACGGTACGGCATGCGTCTCCGAACCCTTGAGCACCAGATCCCACGCATCACCGTCATACAACAGTCCGGCCGAGATGAGTTTCGTGCCGTCGATGACCGAACCGCCGCCCACAGCCAGCAGGAAATCGACCCTCTTCTCCTTGCCCAGGGCAATTGCCTTGCGCAGCGTCTCGATCGACGGATTGGGTTCGATGCCCCAGAACTCGACCGTATCGCGTCCTGCAAGCGCCTTGCAAACCTCGTCGTAAACACCGTTGCGGCGCACCGAACCGCCGCCGAAAGTGATCATCACACGCCGGTCGGCAGGAATCAGCCGGGACAGCTTCGCAATCATCCCCTTGCCGAAGACCAACTTCGTGGGATTCTGAAAAATGAAATTTTCCATCATACATTCGTTTTATCTTCCCTCTCCGTTCGGCCATCCGTTCCGGACGGATATTCTCTCATCCCGTTTCGGATTCGCGCCCTATCGACGCAATGGCGCCGGAAAGCTCCTATTTCATCTGCGGGCCGAAAGCCTTGGGCCGTATCATCGTCTCGCGATAGACCCTGCCGAAAGCGTCGGTCACCTCGATTTCGAGCGTCGTATCGGGCGCCGATGCCTCAACGACGAAGAGATTGTGCTGTTTGTTCCGTGTTCCGTAATCGACCGGATAACGTCCTTTCCATACCGACTGCGGGACATCATACGAAATCACATAGAGCGGATCCTCCGTCTGCTCGCGCGTGACGGGCAGCTCCCGGCCGTTCTCCTTCACACTCAGTTTCCAGGCCGGCTCCCAGCACCAGATATTGATATAGACCCGATTGCGGCCCGCCTCCTTACGGAAATCACGGCGTTCGGGATAGTGTTTCAAAAATTCGGCCAGATCTTCCGACGCGGCATAGTAACGGGCCACTTCGTTCATGTCGCAGGCACGGAACTGCTTGTCGCCGTCCTCGATGCTGCGGTAGGTCCACTCCATCCGCTTGCCGTCGATCGTGAAGATCGTGTAGCCGTTGGGGCCTGCATCGGGGCCGAGCATCTGGAAATGGTTGGCTCCCGTACGCCACCATGACCCGCAGACAGCCCCCATATTGTGCTCAATCAGGTGCTCGTCCACCCGCGACAGCAGATTCTTATGAATGTGCCCCGACACGAAATGCACATCCTTGAAACCGTCGAAACAAGCCTTCAACTCCTCGCTGTAGGCCGGCTGGCTGAATCCCGGCTGGACTTCGTCCGTGACGAACTTGTATCGGAATGCCGCAGCGTGCATCGCCACGACGACCGGAGCCGACTTGTCCTTGACCAGCGCCAGATCGCGCCGCAGCCACTCCAGCTGCACCGGATCCACACGCCGGATATAGTCGCGCTTGCCGGCAATGCCGTCCGAACCGGAACTCTTTTTGGGCGTGTTGACATAGATCAGGTTATCGAGAACGACATAGTGCACCTTGCCGATGTTGAACGAATAGTAACGCGGCCCGATGATCTTGCGGAAGGGCGCCGAAGCGGCGAAATCGACCGAATCGGAATGGATTGTCGCGCCGTCGTTGTCGTGGTTGCCCATCGCACAGAACATCTGCGAGGGATACCCCACGATATTCATCGTGCGGCGGAAATCCTTCAGCGAATAACGGTTCGAATACCAGTAGGCATCCCATGCCGAGTCGCCCATGTTGAGCGTATAGACCGGCGTATCGCCGAATCCTGCGGCGACCTGTTTTACATCGGGGATGAAACGCGTGCAGAACTGTTCCAGATCGCTGTTCTGGTTCGAGAGATGGATGTCCGTCACGGCCAGCATCACATGGCGGTCGTTATCGACCTCGGTAAGCGGGAAATCGTGCCGCTCGACCTCACCGGCCGGAGCCTCCAATGCAGCCCAGAAACGCGGGAAAACCCCGTCGGCCGACACTTCGTATCCCGAAGGAATCGAGATGAATACGCTGCCGCTGCGCTTGTCGGTCGGCAGCCAGTAACGTCCCTCGGCGTCGGTCAGCGTAATGGAAACGCCGTCCGATACGGCAACGCCCTTCAACGGTTTGTCGCCCGCATAAACAATACCCTTTACCGTAGCGCCGGGGCGGTCGGCCAATGCTACGGAAGCCCAATCCTTGGCTGTCGCCGTCATCAGCGTCAGAACAGCCGCAAGAAGGAGAAGTGCCTCTCTTCCGATGTGTCTCATCACTCAAGTCTTGATTTAAGGTTAAAAAAGTCCGGAAACCGCGATCACGGTTTCCGGACAAAATTAAGCATAATTTTTTATTCGTGCAATTCCCGACGGCACCTTCCGCCGCACACGGCAATACCGGAAAAGATCCGCGTCCGACGGTCCCTTTCCCCTTCCGGCCGATCCTTTTCCGCTTCGGCACAAGCCAATGCCTCAAGACACATCCGGCTGTTGTGACAGGGACATTCCCAGAATCCGGCCTTGTCGTCCGCACGGTTCACCGCACCGTCCGCACGGATGCTCCAGAACCATCCGCCGGCCATCCGATCCACCGAATGCGTCCGTAAAGAATCGCAGCGCACGGCGTATCCATCCGAACTTCAGGGACATCGGCGACAAGGAGTCCAGCCCCGCAGCACCGGCATCCGCAGAGTAGCGGCAGAGACAAAGAGACAATCTATCCGCCTATCCGCCGGGCGGACTGCCGTTCCGGCATACGGGGGAGGTGCCCCGCACAAACAGAAAGCGGGCGGTTCCCTCTCCGGAACCGCCCGCTTTCCACAGACTTCGCAACGACGGCCATCAGTTGCGGAATACCAGCTTGCCCTTCTCGACATCGATCTCGATCGGTTTCGAACGATCGACCTCGCCGGCCAGAATCCGTTTCGACAGATCGTTCACGATCTCTCGCTGAATCGTACGCTTTACAGGCCGTGCGCCATACATCGGGTCATACCCCGCATCGGCAATCCACGTCCTTGCAGCAGGCGTATAGTTCAACTCCAGACCGTTCTCATGCAGCATCTTGCGCACGATGTTCATCTGGATATCGACGATCTTCTCAATGTCGCGGTGCGTAAGCGGCTCGAACATCACGATCTCGTCGATACGGTTCAGGAACTCGGGCTTCAACTGCTGCTTCAACAGATCGATGACCTGCTGACGGGTCCGCTCGATCGTATCTTCAGGCAGCTTGTCGCCCTTGAACGCCGCAGCGAAATTCTCCTGAATGAGCTGCGAACCCATGTTCGACGTCATGATGATGATCGTATTGCGGAAATCGACCGTACGACCCTTGTTGTCGGTCAGACGTCCGTCGTCGAGCACCTGCAACAGGATGTTGAAGACATCGGGATGCGCCTTCTCGATCTCGTCCAGCAAGACCACCGAATAGGGTTTGCGGCGAACCGCCTCGGTCAATTGCCCGCCTTCATCGTATCCGACGTATCCGGGAGGCGCTCCGACAAGCCGCGACACGCTGTGCCGCTCCTGATATTCGCTCATGTCGATACGCGTCAGCATCGAATCGTCGTTGAAGAGGAACTCCGCAAGCGCCTTGGCAAGCTCCGTCTTGCCGACGCCCGTCGTACCGAGGAAGATGAACGACCCGATCGGTTTGCGCGGATCGTTCAGGCCCGCACGCGAACGGCGAACGGCATCCGAGATGGCGGCAATCGCCTGCTCCTGTCCGACGACACGCTTGTGCAACTCATCCTCCATGTGGAGCAGCTTCTCGCGCTCGGACGCCAGCATCCGCGTCACGGGGATCCCC
>CALUOX010000068.1 GCA_944322375.1 uncultured Alistipes sp. | reverse complement strand
CAGCACCTTGTCCTCGGACAGGGCGATGGAGATCTCGGCAGGGGTTACGTTGATGATTAATTCTCGATTCATAAAAATGTTCTCAACAAAAGGACAATCCTCCGTCGTACTCCTGCGGAGGCCGGCATCGACTGTGCCGGTCCGGGCCGTTCGCCCTTCGTTCATCCGGTTTTACCCGTTCCACGACGACCGACGCCGATCCGGGCTTCCCGATGATCCGGATGCAGCCGATTGGGCCTGTCAGGCCCGTTTGCTTTCATTCGCCAGCCTGCTCCGGGCATTCGTCCCTCCCCGGGTTATTTTGCAGTCCGACGAACCTTGCCGCATCCGACAAACAGCATTGCATGGTTGCATGTCCCGATTTTCCGACGACAAACCAGCGCCGATCCAGCATGCATGCACCGGTCCAGCCGTTTTTCAGAGAGATCCGCTCTTTTTTTCGCTGAACCTCCGGTTTCAAATACGCTGAACGTCCGGGTTCCAAAAAGCCTTGTCGCGTTGGGAAGGGTCATTTTCCACCGTACGGACGGGCGCGCCATCCGGCGCCACACGCATCCGTTTGGGTACCTCGTCTCAGATCGCCGGATGGAACAAACGTGCTGCAACACATGTTTCGCAACGCCGTTCCGGTTCCCAATCTTCCTTCAAGATCCGTTGCCCGGTTTTGACACATCGTCCGGGCCCTACGCCCCGACAGGCTTCTCACCTCTTTCGGCCCCCGACTTCTTCATCCTTCCCGCCCGACTTCTCCATTCTGCACCCGGAGCTCAATCCGGCAGGGCATCACGCCGGGCAAGCTTCCCGGACGGTTTTCATCGATCCTTTTTTCGTCCGACTCGATTCGACACGACTTGGATCCGACTCGGCTTGGATTCGGCACGACCCGTATTGCAACGGCTCTCACCTCTTCACTGCGTCCGAGTCTCGCCCGCATCGGCTTCCATCGGCCGTCTCCGGCCGGCACCATTCGTCTTGCAGGTTTATCCGTCTTCTCCGTCCTCGTTCCATCATCCGCCATGTCCCGCACGTCTGCGTTTCATGGGAACGGCTCTTTAAGGCCGACTTCTTCTGTGTGCGCCGGAGGGACTTGGCTTCGGTGCTCCGCCTGTCCACCCCGGACTCCTCCGATCCCCTGGGGCGGCATTCCTTGAACATCTACACTTGTGAGCCGCCACAAATCTCCGCTCGCGCAGGTTGCTTTATCATGACCAGGCAATCTCCACGATCACTTATGGATCACTTCTGCGCACTTCTGCAGGATATTCGGATTATTCGGGTTTTTGCACCCCTTCCGTTTCCGCGGCTGCACAGCTTCTGCCGCCACTCCTGCCACTGCTCCTGCTGTCCCTTTTCTCTTCCTGTTCCTCTTCCGGCTCTTCTGGGCCCTTCTCTGTTCCTGCCTCGCCCGTTGCTCGGCAATCTGCAAGAGGAGGAAGGCAGCCGGGGAAACGACAATCGGTGAGATGTGTCAGGTATCATCGGAATACCTTTTACCCCTTTGCCCTCTTTCGATATTCGATAGACGATCTTCCTCTCTTTCCACCGTTTGCGCTCGTGCGACAACTCGGGGATCCGGGAGGCGTTCCATCGGATGGATTCTATCGGATCATTGGATGTTACAACCGCTGCGACAGAGAGACGAACTTCCGTACAATACGGTTCAGCATAACATGCAAAATGCTCTCCACAAGGATTTTAGGGTCGGGATTGTCTGTTTTCCGACACGACGTTCCGACCACAACCGATCCTCACGGAAAAATTGTCCGTTAAATAAATAGTTAAAGCTAAAGGCTTTTGAACCTTTAGCTTTACTATCCGTTCAATGCATAGGATTGCTACTTTTTCTTGTGACGATTCTTGCGCAGACGCTTCTTGCGTTTGTGCGTAGCCATCTTATGCCCTTTTCTTTTTTTACCGCTCGGCATAATTGTGTTTTTTAGGGTTTGACTTCAAGTTTGGTCCGTTCCTTTATTATTTAACCTTCGCTGCAAAGCTCTTTGCAGGCTTGAAGGCTGGAATGTCGTGCGCGGGGATCGTAATCGTCGTGTTCTTCGAAATGTTGCGGGCAACCTTCTGAGCACGTTTCTTTACGATGAAGCTGCCGAAGCCGCGGAGATAGACGTTGTTCTTCTTCTCCAAAGAGACCTTGATGCTCTCCATGAAAGCTTCAACAATAGCCTGTACCTGAACTTTCTCAACTCCGGTAGCCTTGGCAATCTCGTTTACGATATCAGCTTTTGTCATAATTGTAAGGTATTAAAAATTAGCTCAAATCCATTCTCCCCCTTATAAACTCCCCCCTCTTTCCGTTCCGTGCTTTCCTCGTCATCGCCGCCTCGCCGTCTTTCTTCCGTTCGTTCATCACTTCCTCTTTCCTCTTCCTCTCATCTCTTCACTCAACTCACTCCTCACTCCGCTGTCCTGCGCTACCGCCTCTTCGCTTCTCGCACCACATCTCGTTTCGTTCCTCTCTCGCCACTCTCGTCGCCTCTTCGTCTCTTCTCGCACTTCTCTTCGCTCGGCCGCTTCACTTCACCGCTTTGCACCTCAACTCGAACACAATACGTTAGAGAACAATATCGTGTCAAACAGAGGTCTCTCGGTATCGAAATCCGGAACCGGATCTTCGGGAATCCGCTTTTCGGGTGTGCAAATATACGATTTATTTGATTAATTCACAATCTGCTATCATTTTTATTTTTTCATCCAGCCGAAGCGGAAACACCTTCACGACAGGCTATCCGCCACGAACTGAGCCGTATATATCAAATAACGCGCCAAGACAGGGAAAACGGCCTCCGAGCCGCCTCAACCGCCATCGTTTGCGCAAGTTCGCAGAGAAAACGTATCACCCTCACAATAAATTGTCCGGAAATTGCATTATCTTTAGGAAAACGCTATTTTTGCAAACACAACGAGAAGGCTCTTATGGTAAAAATATTATGGGTCGATGACGAAATCGAACTGCTGAAACCGCACGTGCTCTTCCTGCGGCGGAAGGGGTATGAGGTCGATACCTGCAACAACGGATACGACGCCCTCGACATGGCCGCCGAAGGGGCTTACGACCTTATTATTCTCGATGAGATGATGCCCGGCATGACGGGCCTCGAAACACTTCCCAAGATCAAGGAGGTGCGCCCCACCACCCCGGTGATCATGGTCACCAAGAGCGAAGAGGAGAACATCATGGACAAGGCCATCGGTTCGAAAATCGCCGATTACATCATCAAGCCTGTCAATCCCAATCAGGTTCTGCTGTCGATCAAGAAGAACGTTCATCAACAGCAGCTCGTCACCGAACAGACCACGGCCGACTATCGCGCCGAGTTCGGCCGCATCTCCAATGCCCTGCAGATGGCCGAGAACTTCACCGACTGGTGCAATCTCTACCGCCGCATCACCACGTGGGATATCGAACTCTCCGAATCGACCGACACGTCGATCAAGGAGATTCTGCAGTTTCAGAAGACGGAAGCCAATCAGGCCTTTTCGAAATTCGTGCGCCGCAACTACTACGACTGGATCAACCGCCGCAATGAAGAGTCGCCCGTCATGTCGCATACGCTCATGCGGTCCCGGATCTTCCCCGTGGCGGACGAAAATCCCAAGACCACGCTGCTGCTGATCGACAACTTCCGCTACGACCAGTGGCGGTCGATCAATCCGCTGCTGCGCGGTTACTACGATGTGGCAACCGACGATTTCTACTGTGCCATACTTCCGACAGCCACGCAATACGCCCGCAATGCCATCTTTGCGGGGCTCATGCCGCTGGCCATCGACCGGCTGATGCCCAACAAGTGGCTCAACGACAACGAGGAGGGCGGCAAGAACCAGTATGAGGAGGAGTTCCTGCGCCGGCAGATGCAGAGTACGGGCAAAAATTACCGCTGGACATTCGACAAACTGGTTCGTCCCGAGGCCGGAAGGAAACTCGTGGACAACATCCAGCGCATCTATGATGCCGACTTCTCGGTGATTGTCTATAACTTTCTCGACATTCTCTCCCATGCCCGAACCGAAACGGAGATCATTCGGGAGCTGACCGAGGACGAAGCGTCGTTCCGTTCGCTCACCCGTTCGTGGTTCGAGCACTCCGACCTCTTTACGCTGCTCAAGCTGCTCTCCGAGCGCGGCCATACGGTGATCATCACCTCCGATCACGGAACGATCCGCGTGGACAATCCGATCCGCGTGACGGGCGACCGGGAGACCTCTCCCAACCTGCGCTACAAGACGGGGCGCAATCTGGCATACAACCCCCGCGAGGTGTACGAAATCACCCGTCCGGAGGATATCCAGCTGCCGCGCATCAACCTCTCGTCAAGCTACATCTTTGCGTACAATACCGATTTTCTGGTTTACAACAACGACGCCAACCGGTATATCCGCTACTACAAGAACACGTTTCAGCACGGCGGCATCTCGATGGAAGAGATGCTCGTTCCCTACATCGTGCTCAAGCCCAAACGATAAACAATACGGAAACTCATCCACATATTCAGATGAAAACAATCACGCTCGACTCACTCGACGACCTGCCCGAAGCGGCGCAGGCCGTCATCGATGCCCTTGACGGCCGTACCGTCGTCGCCTTCCGCGGCGAAATGGGAGCCGGAAAGACGACGCTCATCAGTGCCATCCTCGAATGTCTCGGCTCCGGCGATGCGGTCACCAGTCCGACATTCGCCCTGATCAACCAGTACGACACGGCGGATGGACGTCCCGTCTATCACTTTGACTTCTACCGCATCGACCGTATCGAGGAGGCATACGACTTCGGATACGAAGAGTACTTCTATTCGGGGAATCTCTGTCTGGTCGAATGGCCCGAGAAGATCGAGGAGCTGCTGCCCGCCGACACGATGAATGTCCGCATCCGGGTAAACGGCCCGACGCAACGCACGGTCGAGATCGACTGACAGTGTCCGGATACGGCATCGTCCGTCCCGTGCCGATACGATAGCCCAAAAGATCCGGAAAAAGCCGCTGTGAAAAAACCGCAACTGCCTGGAAAGGATTGCGGCGTCACGGAGAAGCGAACCCACCGTATCATCGATGGTCGCCCGATCAAGGGCGATCCGAATATCGGACAGTTGTTCCATCCTATCAGGAAGGATCCCCGCAACAGGGGGGGGCTTCTTCCGTTTTGCAAACTGACGGGAACCGCAACGGCAGGAGATACGACTGCACGGGCAGAAGCAAGCTGTTCCGACTGAGGGATTCGGCACGCAGGTTTCCCTCCCCCCCCGGCATTCCGGATTCAAAAAGATGTCGCTGACGGCCAAACGGCGAACAGCGAGCGGCGAGCGGCGAAAAAACAGGAATCATCCTTTCCGACCGACAATCGGCAACACGCCTTGCAGCCATCCATCGGAAGGAACCCGGCACCGCTCCGGCCGCCTCACAGAATGATCAGATACGCGGTTTTTGAACGATCCGGATCAGAAGCGAAACAACATAGATGATCATGCCGTACATCACGGGGATGAAGGATACCCGCCACCCTTTCATCAACAGGGTGAATGAGGGCATCTCACCTACCTGTATGATGACACCGAGCGCATGATACAGGCCCAGCATCTGCCAGAAAAGGCCCGTAATCAGAGCCAGCAGGCCGATTTCCCGAACCCAGGCGGGAGCTTTCCATGCAGCAAAAAAGAGACAGATCAATTCGACGGTGAGCAGCGACATCGCACCCGGACCGCCCTCAAGAAAGAGTTCAAACATTTTGTCGATCGTTTATCAGTGAAACTTCCGTTGACGGGAACCTCGCCGGCGAAACAGATTCCCCTGCTGCAAAGGTAGGACAAGACGCGCTCCAGACAAAAAAAAACAAGGCGTCGAATCCGGCTGCAGAACGGTCGAATCCCGTTCTTGAGGTTTTTGCCGCGGAATATGTGGCGGATTCACGACTGAATCGCTATCTTTACACAACCAAACCTTCCGTCATGAAACATCTGCTGCCGCTTCTGTGCCCCCTGTTGGCCGTACCGTTCATCGCACTCCTGCTGATGAGTCTCGACTATACGTTCGGCGAAGCTGCGGTCCTGGCGGCAATGTTTCTGCCGGGGCTCTTCGCACTTCATTATTTCCTGCCCCAGATATCGTTCGACAACCGCCGGCAAGGAGCATTTCAGCTCTTCTTTCTGCTCTGTGCCGTCGTCATATTCGAATTTCTCGCGCTGATGTTGACGAACCACTACCTGCAATACAACGCCGAGATCTATCTATACGACCAGCGTATCCCGGACATATTGCAGAACCCGCTCTTTATTCTTTTGCTGCTGCTTGCTTTCGCCGCACCCTCGATCTGGCTCGAACACCGGCTGCGGCCAACAAACATACGCGACCCACACATCGAATTCATCTCCGACCGCCGGCGGCGAAGACTCGACACCTCAAGCATTCTCTACATCGAGTCCAATGACTCGGAGGTACGCATCCACACCCTCGACGGGGCATCCTACCGCACCAAAACGAAGATCTCCCAGTGGGAGAGCCAGCTCGACGACCATTTTCTGCGCATCCATCGCGCCTACATCATCAATACGGAACGAATCGAGTCTCACTCGGCCGGCACGGTGACGATCGCCGACCGGCGGCTCGACGTCTCGCGCAAATACCGCGACGCCTTCCGCCGCCTCATGGAGTCGCGAAGGGTCGCAGCTCCGGACAAAAAAGCGGAATAAGCCCCATGCGGTTTGCCAAACGGTAAAAAAACGCTATTTTTGCCGCCGCAACAAAACGATTGGTAATCATGCAGGAATATACATCCAAACAACAGCAGATCCGCCGTCCGGCGCAGCAGATCTACGCGGTTGCAAGCCGTTTCGACAACCTCACGCCGGCCGTCGCCGACAAGGTCGAGGAGTGGCAGGCCACGGAAGACACCTGTTCGTTCAAGGCAAAAGGCTTTACCGTCAAACTGCGCATGGCCGAAAGGGAGGAGCCGAAACTGATCAAGATCGTCGGCGACGACGGCGGGGTGCCGATGGATTTCGCCTTCTGGCTGCAACTCAAGGAGGTTGCGCCGAACGATACGCGCATGCGGCTGGTGCTGCACATCGAATTGAACATGATGATGCGGATGATGATCGGTTCGAAACTTCAGGAGGCCGTTGACAAGATCGCCGAAGCGATCGCACAGTCGTTCAACGCCGCACCGCAGTTCTGACCTGAAAATCCGGAGAGAGGGGGGGGGGAGAAAGCGACAGACGAGCGGCACAACCTGTCCCGTTTATCCGCTTTATCCGCCATCCGACATATTACCGCCATCGGACACAGATGCAACCCTGCGTTCGGAACGGCATTTCGCCGTCGGACACGCAGGTCATGCGGGAACACGGGAGGATGACGGTGCATGCAGGACATCCGGAGCACGCCGCTGACGAAAAGATGAGAGAGCCGAAGGGTACCTTGCGCTATCGCAACCCTTCGGCTCTCTCGACCTGTTCTCCCGTCCCTGTCGGAGATTATCGGGAGGAGGACGTCGTCCGCAACGCCTCGAAGACCTGCCGGATCGTAGGGAAGGTCTCCTTCAGATGCGAATCGACCTCGTCGTCACGGCACCAGCAGACCCGGTCGATCCCCTCCTCCGTCTGCGGACGGGGCATGCACGGTTCCGGGACATGGAGCTCGTACCACCGGGTGCGTTTCAATTCCCAGACGCCCCGCAGTTCATAGGCATGGAACGTATCGCACAGGAAACGTCTCACGACGGCATCGACGCCCGTCTCTTCGGCCACTTCGCGGCGTGCGCACGTCTCGAGCGTCTCGTTCGGTTCGAGATGACCCTTAGGCAGATCCCAGCGGCCGTTGCGATGGATCATCAGGCAGGAACCGTCATCGGCAACCACAATGCCGCCGGCCGCCTCGACGGGCCGGAACTGCGCCGTAAAGGCGGCATAACTCCCTTCGGGATCGGGAGTCACGATGGCGACAAAATTGAAAGTTTCCAAAAAATTGAGTACCTTCGTCCGCGAAAGGCTCTCACCCGCCGCAGGAGACAACTCATGAAAGGGAGCGCCGACAGGCTGCGACGAAAAACGCAGAATCCGATCGGCAAAATAGATCGTCCGGGACATGATCATGGAGTTTTTAACTGCGGCAAAAGTACGAAGAATCGAATGAAATGAAGATACCGCAAGGCAAAATTATGAAAAAATTTCTCCTGTTTATGGCATGTACGACGCTGGGGATCACCTCCTGCACGGAGCGGCCCCAACCGCTCGAAATCGACAACGCCCTGACGGCCGAAGAGATCGCTGCAGGACGCTTCACACCCGAAGTGATGTGGAAAATGGGCCGGCTCGCGGAGTCGAAGCTCTCGCCCGACGCACAGCAGCTGGTCTATACGGTGACCTACTACAGCATGAAGGAGAATCGCGGCGTAACGGCGCTCTACCTTCGTGACATGGCTGCGGGCGAGGTCCGGCAGCTGACCGACCACGCCTCGAACAACGCTTCACCGGCATGGTCGGCCGACGGTCGCTGGATCTACTTCCTTTCGGACCGCAGCGGATCGCAGCAGGTATGGCGCATGACACCCGACGGCGGCGAAATACAACAGGTGACGGCCATCGACGGCGACGTGGAAGGCTTCGGCGTCAATGCCCCGCAGTCGCGCATCTGGTATGTGCAGAGCGTCGCCGTACCGGGTGCCGAACGGCTTTCGTCCGACATCTACAAGGACATGCCCGCCTCGAAGGCCCGTATTTATGACGATCTGATGTGCCGCCACTGGAACTATTGGGACGAAGGCAAATACCGGCATCTCTTCGTCGCCGACATGGCCGACGGCAAGGCTGCTCAGGGAAGCGACATCGTGGGTGCCGAAGCGGCCTGGGATGTCCCGATGGCCCCCTACTTCGACATGGGCGAGATCGCATGGAACAACGCCGGCACACAGTTGGCCTACACCTGCAAACCGATGACCGGCACGCAGTACGCCTGCTCGACCGACTCCGACATCTTTGTCTATGACTGCGCGAGCGGTCAGACGGTCAACATCTGCAAGACGGGCGAGCGGACCACACAACCGTTCAACCGCTTCCCCGGCTACGACAAATATCCCGTCTGGTCGCCCGACGACTCCTGCATCGTCTTCCGTTCGATGGCGACACCCGGCTACGAAGCCGACCGCGAACGGCTGATCCGCTACGACTGCCGCACGGCGGAGATGACCGATCTGACACCCGGATACGACTACAGCATCACCAATGTCGCATGGGGCGACACCCGGACACTGTGGTTCATCGTACCCTATCACGGCACCTACCAGCTGGGACGCCTCACGCTGCCCGAAGCCGGCGTGGCAAACGGTCAACCGTCGGCCCCGACGCTCGTTACACAGGGTGATCAGGACATCAATGCCTTCACGATGGCACAGGGACGTATTGTTGCCGAGGTAACGACGATGCGCCAGGCTGCGGAACAATATACGGTCGATCCGGCCGACGGCACCCTCGAACAGCTCTCGGAGATCAACGGCGAGATCTACAAGCATATCCGTCTGGGCCAGGTACAGAAACGCTGGGTAACGACGACCGACGGGAAACAGATGCTCACGTGGGTGATTCTGCCGCCCGACTTCGATCCGGCGAAGAAATATCCCACGCTGCTCTTCTGCGAGGGCGGCCCGCAGAGCGTCGTGTCGCAGGGCTGGAGCTATCGCTGGAACTTTGCGCTGATGGCCTCGCAGGGATATGTCGTCGTGGCACCCAACCGGCGCGGCGTGCCCTCGTTCGGACAGGAGTGGCTCGAGCAGATCTCCGGCGACTACTCCGGACAGAACATCCGCGACTACCTCTCGGCCATCGACGACGTGGCCCGTGAACCGTGGTGCGACCGCGATCGTCTGGGATGCGTCGGCGCCTCCTACGGCGGCTATTCGGTCTATTTCCTCGCGGGATGTCACGAAAAGCGCTTCAAGGCCTTCATCGCGCACTGCGGAATCTTCAATTTCGAGTCGATGTACGGCCACACCGAAGAGCTCTTCTTCATCAATCACGACTACGGCGGGGCCTACTGGGAGAAGGACAACGCCACGGCCATGCGCTCCTACGCCAACTCGCCGCACAAGTTCGTCAACCGCTGGGATACGCCGATCCTGATCATTACGGGCGAATACGACTTCCGCATCCCCTACACGCAGTCGCTCGAGGCCTTCACGGCCGCACGACTGCATGGCATTCCGGCCCGGCTCGTATCGTTCGAGAACGAAGGCCATCAGGTCTTCAAACCGCAGAACTCGCTGGTCTGGAACCGGGAGTTCTTCGGCTGGCTCGACAAATACGTCAAAGGGGCGGAATAAGTGTTCAAACGGCAATTTTCACCCGTTCCACGACAGAATCCCGATGCTGAGGCCGGGGTATTCGTGATGAAAAACGGGGTGTTCGTTGAAAATTTTTCCCGCAAACGAAAGATGCCGCTATTTTTGCGGATATATTCCTAAATTAAATAAAGGGACAGAACAAGCGTGCGCGCCTGCCGAAAGGGCCGCCGAGAGATGAACGCATGAAAAAGAGTTTTACGCTCCTCCAAAGGACGTTGTGGATTCTGTTGCTTGCAACGGCCTCCTGCGATCGAGAGAAGCCCGGATACGGCGAAGAGACGTTGTCACCAGCTCCGATCGTCGGCTTCGTGTCGTTCGAGACGATGCAGGTCACATTGAACAGTGCGACCGAAAATTATTCGGCCGTCGTGCGTCCGGCAGCAACCGCCGCCGCAACAGCCGCAATGACTGCCGAAACAGCCGCCGCGACAACGGCCGACATTGCAGCCGACGGGACGGCCGCTTCCGGCACACGCGCCGAAATCGGCGCGCTGGAGGGCTACCGGTTCAATCTCATCGACAAACAGGGTGCGGCCGTTGCCGAATTTCCCTACGGCGCATACCCCCGTTTCGAGGTTCCGGCCGGCGTCTATACGCTGACGGTACAACCGGCCGACCCGCAGGCTCTTGCATGGGAGACACAAAGCTACAGGGCGGAGCAGGAGGTGTATGTCCGCAAGGATGCCACGACAGCGATCGGCGAAGTCCTCTGCACACCGGCTACCGTCGGTGTCGCCATGACGTTCGATCCGGCATTCGGGGAGACGGCCGCCGCAACGGTCGTCTGCAACGGAGAAGAGGCGCTCTTCACGCCGGCCGAGAGCCGCACGGCCTATTTCCTGCCGTCGGAGGAGGAGAATACATCGGCCATCACGATCACGGTTTCGGGCCCGCTCGACAACGGCGGGACGGTCACGTTCACCCAACGCTTCGAGGGCATCCGTGCGGGCCAACTCTGCCGCTTCACGGTCAAAGGTTCGAGCACTGCACCTCCCGTCATCGAGTGGGAAGGCCACGACATCACGCAACGCTATGAGGCGACAGCCGAACTGCAGGCCAAAATCAACATTACGGCAGCGGCCGGCATCCGCGATTTCAAGGTGGAGATCGTCTCCGAAGTGCTTACGCCGGAAATACTCCAGGGGATCGGACTCACGACGACGTTCGACCTGATCAACCCGGGACAATACGGCGAGGCTCTCGAAGGTCTGGGATTCCCGACGGGCGATGCCGTTCTCAACCGGACGGCCGTCTCGTTCGACATCTCGCCCTTCATGCCGCTCATCCCCCTGCTGGGCAGCGGCGACAGCGATTTCAAGCTCACGGTTACGGACAACGACGACGCGACGACCGTCGCATCGATCATGGTCCACAGCTCCAAAGAGGGAGAGAATCCCGAGCCGGAGCCGGAACCGGAACCGGACGGTCCCGAACAGGAGTTCCCGGGCGGCGGAGCAAACCCGCTTGACCCGCCCTCTTCCGTCACGGAAGAGCCATTTCCGGGCGGTGCGGCCAGAGAACTTTCCTGACCGGACGGCCGCAACCATCAAGGCAACACGGCCCGCCGGTCCGGACAGACGACCAATATCCGAGAATCAAACAATCAAATATTCATACACAGCATTATGAAAAACAATCATTCTACTTTCAAGGGGGGCTCCGAGAGCTATCTTCGTCCGGAGCTTGTCACGACGGAAGTTGTTGTTGAGAGCGGATTTGCCGCTACGGAGACCTATCCCGGAGGAAATGCCGGACCACTCACGCGCTCGTTCGACGCCTGGGGAGACCAACTTTCGGATTCATACGGAGATCCGATGGAAGAGTAGGCGGCAGCGAAGGGATGCACAGCCCCGCACAAACGGCCAGCATGAAACAGTTTGACGAAACAATGAAACAGACAATGAAATACACATTTGCAAAAGGATTGCTCGTTGCAGCGCTCGCAACGACATTCGCCGCCTGCTCGACCGACGATACGACCGATCAGCAGCCTACGGCCGGAAAAATCAAGGTCAGCCTTCAGGCAACGATGCCCGAAACCCGTTCGCAGATCACGGTGGACGAGGAGAACGGCCGCTTCAGCGGCGCATGGGATGCCAGCGACGCGATGACGGTCTATGCCAACACGGAAAAGGCCGGCTTCACGTTCAATGCCGATACGAAGGTCTTCGAAGGCGAACTGACCGATCAGACGACCGACTGGACCTATCAGGCCATCTACCCGCGCGTCGAGACGGAAGGCGCCGAGCACCGGATTCCCTTCGGTGCGGCCCGTACCCAGAACGGCAGCAACTTCAACGGCGCTTACGATCCGCTCGTTTCGGAGCCGGTTACCCATGCCAACTCCCAGCCGGGCAAGACGCCGGAAGGTGATGCCGTAACGTTCGGCCTGCAGCGTCTGACGTCGATCATTGCCCTGACCTTCACGACCGACGATGCCGCCGTATCGACGGAGAAAGTCCAGAGCGTGACGCTGACGGCTGCCGGAGGCGAGATCCTCGCGGCTCAGACCTTCGACATTTCGCGCGACGATCAGACAGGCGCACTCAGCACGGAGGGACAAATCAGCACGGAGGGACAAAGCAGTTCGATCACGATGAGCTACAACGCCGGCAGCGAACCTGCAGCAGCGGAGTTCAAGGCCTACTTCAACGTTCCGGCCGGCACCTACGGAGCCCTGACGGCCACGATCGTGACCGAGGGTCATACGGCCACGGTTGTACTGACCGACGACACAACATTGACGGCCGGCGAGCTGGCCTACAAGACCACCGCCGTAAGCGCATGGAATGCACTTGCAGCCGCACCGACTTTCGAATGGGTGGGACATACGCCCAACGCCGACGGCACCTATGACAAGGAGGAAGTCAAGAAGGATATGAGCGTGAAGGTCAACCTTCAGGCTGCAGCCGGAATCAAGGGATTCGTCATTACAATCGACTCGCCGACATTAGCTGGAATCTTAGGTTCAGCTTATCCGACAGAGGGTTCTGTGGTCACATTGGATATGATCAACGACCCCAACACGGCCGGAATTAGCAGTATGATCCAAGGATTCCCGGAGACACTGCCGAACTACTCGGAACCGATCAATCTCGATCTTTCAACGCTCGTACCGATGATTCTCATGCTTCCCGGCAATACCGGAGATCACCTCTTCACATTGGCCATCACTGATAATCAGGACCGTACGATTGAAAAGACGTTGCCCTTCTATGTTCCGGAGCCCTCTGCAACGTTTGGCAATGTCGATCTATGGAATAACACCGCGACGATAACACTGGACAATATTCCTGCAAATGCCCAATCCATTTCGTTCTCCTATCGTAAAACCGGTACGGAGACATGGAATGAAGTAACGGTGGAAAACAAATCAACTGCCACAATTGCCCCCAAGACGACGCAATATCAAACAGCATCTTGGAAAACACTGAACACCGTATTGCCTTATTCACGTATCGATTCCACAACAGGTATTTTCGCCGGCAACAAATATGACTACAAATTAACCGTTGACGGACAGGACTATGTCGTTACGGAGGCATACACGGCATCGAATGCCCCCGCAGCACAAACCATACCTGATGGAGATATGGAAAACAATCAGATCCTCTGTTTTGCCGATAATACAGTTGATTCCAGAGAATCTGACTTTTGGAACAGCGGAAATAACAGCATGTCTGATGCATTGTGCAGTCAATCATCGTTCTTGGGAAGCAACCGGGCAAAATGCCAATCAAAAAATGTCGCAGGTCTTGCATTTGCATGCGGAAATTTATTCTCTGGAAACTTTAACTACGCAAGTTATAAAGGAACCGTAGAGTTCGGACAGAAACTACCGTTATCAGCAAGACCTTCCGCGTTGAAAGTGGCATACCACGCTACAATCGGCAATGTAGATAGTGCAATGGGAACCGAGACTAAAATCGGTAAAGGGAATCCTGATTACGCTCGAATATTTGTATGTATCGTAGATTGGAATGCGCGTCATAAAGTTGTATCCAGTCCGAATGTGCTGGGCGGCATTTTGAATAAAGCTTCATTAGAAGGAAGTTGGGATCCTGAAACACAAACATCGACAGATGAAGGACAGATCATTGCCTATGGTTCCTATTGGATCAATCATTCGATGAACAGCGCTGCAGATCAAATGGATGAAGTTACGATCGATTTGAATTACTACGACACCGCTGCAAAACCGTCGTCCGACAACTATTCCGTAGTCATCTCTTGCGCATGCAGCGCATACGGAGACTATTTCAATGGATGCAGCTCGAACACGCTTTACGTCGATGATTTCGAGTGGGTGTACTAAGCCCCGCTGACAGGAACAACCCGCAAATCTCCGGACGGCCTGACGACCGTCCGGGGATTTGTTGAATCTCCCCCTCAGGCTCGCGGAACCCAAATATCCGCGTCCCTCCTTAAACCTTAACGCCCAGAGATCACCATGCGAAAGCTCAAGATTCTCATCCC
>CALUOX010000067.1 GCA_944322375.1 uncultured Alistipes sp. | reverse complement strand
ACCTGGCGAAGATCTACGAGAAGGCCGTGCAGCTGCCCAACGGCGGATCGATCACGATCATCGCCGTGACGACGCTTTCGGGCGGCGACATCACGCACGCCGTGCCGGACAACACGGGTTACATCACCGAGGGTCAGCTCTTCCTGCGCAACGACTCCGATACGGGCAAGGTCATCGTCGATCCGTTCCGTTCGCTGTCGCGGCTCAAGCAGCTGGTTATCGGCAAGAAGACGCGCGAGGACCATCCGCAGGTGATGAACGCCTGCGTGCGTCTCTACGCCGACGCAGCCAACGCCAAGACGAAACTCGAAAACGGTTTCGACCTCTCGGACTACGACGAACGGGCCTTGAAATTCGCCTACGACTACTCGGAGAAACTGCTCTCGATCGACGTGAACATGGAGATCAACGAGATGCTCGACACGGCATGGCGGCTCTTTGCGAAATATTTCACGAAGACCGAAGTGGCCATCAAGGAGGAGCTGACGCAGAAATACTGGAAAGAATAACGGCCTATGGCTATCAAGTTTCAATACAACAAGACCTCGCTGGGCGAACTGGGCAAACAGCTCAAGATGCGGCAGAAGGCGCTGCCGACGATCAAGAGCAAGGAATCGGCCCTGCGGCTGGAGGTCAAGAAGGCGAAGGACGCGGCACAGGAGCACCGCACGCGTCTGGACCGTCTGCTGGCCGAGTACGACTACATGGTCTCGCTGTGGGGGGAGTTCGACCGCGGCCTGCTGCGGATTGCGGACATCGAGCTCTCGGAACAGAAGATCGCCGGAGTCCGCACGCCGGTGCTGCAGCGGGTCGTCTATGAGGAGAAGCCCTACGACCTCTTTTCGTCGCCGGTATGGTACACGGCAGGAATCGATCTGCTCAAACGGCTCTCGGAACTGGGAATCGAGTATGAGCTCTGCCGCCGGAAGATGGAACTGCTGGACTTCGCGCGGCGCAAGACCACACAGAAGGTGAATCTCTACGACAAGGTTCAGTTTCCGGGTGACGAGGCTGCCATCCGCAATATCAAGCGGTTCCTCGAAGATGAGGAGAACCTCTCGAAATCGGCGCAGAAAATCGTGAAAAACAAACAGCAACAGGCTACGGAGGGGCTGAGTGTATGATCGCCAGGATGTCGAAATACGACTTTATTCTCTACGCCGGACAAAGCGACGATTTCATCGCCCGTCTGCGGGAGTTGGGGCTCGTCGATGTGACTTGTACGGGCTGGGAGCCGACGGACGAGGATCGGGCCTTGATTACGTCGATCGAGAACCGCACGAAGGCGGTCGAGCAGCTGACGCAGTTCCGCACGACGGAACGCTTCGATGCTTCGGCGGCGCCGCTCGCTGCGGACGAGGATCCCTATGCATGCTACCGCACCGTCACGCAGCGGCGCACGGCACTGCACACGGAGATCGCACAGACGGAGAAGAGCATCGAGGAGGCGCGTCCCTGGGGCGAGTTCTCGACCGAGACGCTGCACCGGCTCTCCGCTCAGGGTGTTACGGTACGATTCTTCACGGCCCAGCGCAACACGTTCGAACAGCAGTGCGAGACCTGGAGCGAACAGGCCGCCATCGAACCGATCAGCGAAGACAAGACGACGGTATGGTTCGTCGCCGTGACGCGCGACGCACGGGAGCTGTCGCTCGACGCACAGGAGGTGAAGGCTCCGACGATGACGGTCCGCGAAGCCGAAGCAAAACGCATGAGCCTGCAGGCCGAATTGGCGGCAACGGACAGGGAACTGTCGCGCGTTGCGGTCTCGATGGAGGGCATCACGGCCGAGCGCAACCGCTTGCGCGAGCGGCTGCAAGGGGTAAAGGTGACGGCGACGGCGGCATCGGCCGCCGACGGGACGCTGCTCGTCATGGAGGGATGGGCCGAAGCCGAGACCTCGGATCGGGTGGACGCCCTGCTGGAGGAGTACCCCAATGTGCTTTATATCAAGAGCGACCCCACACCGGACGACGAACCGCCCGTGAAGCTCAGGAACAACCGTTTTGCACGGATCTTCGAACTTGTGGGCGACATGTACGCCCGTCCGAAATACGGAACGCTCGACCTGACACCCTTCTTCGCGCCCTTCTACATGCTCTTCTTCGGCATCTGCCTGAACGATGCCGGATACGGACTCATCCTGCTGGCGATGGGCGTGACGATGCTGCTGAAGTTCAAGGAGGGAACGATGCACCGTGCAGCGTGGTTCGCCACGATGTGCGCCGTCTCGACGATCGCCGTAGGGCTCTTCTGCGGCTCGTTCTTCGGCATCCCGCTCAAGGAGTACTTTCCGTCGGTTCCCTTCTTCGACTTTCAGGGCAAGTTCTTCTCGTGGGCGCTGGCCATCGGTATCGTACAGATCCTCTTCGGACTGTTGCTGCGCGTGCTGACGATCACGGCGACCGTCGGATTCCGCTATGCGCTCTCCACGCTGGGATGGTTCGTCATCCTGCTCGGAGGAAGCCTCGCCGCAGGGCTGCCGATGCTCGATGAAGCGTGGGTCATCCCCGGATTCACCGCCTCCTCGCCGGCCTTTTATGCCGTGTTGGGTGCGGGTGCCGTGCTGATGTTCTTCTTCAACTCGCCGGGCAAGAACCCCTTCATCAACTTCGGAACAGGCCTGTGGGATACCTACAACAACATCACGGGCATCCTCTCCGACGTCCTCTCCTACATCCGGCTCTTCGCCATCGGACTCTCCGGCGGTATTCTGGCTACGGTATTCAACGATCTGGCGTCGGGCCTGAGTCCCGATATTCCGGTGCTGCACGAACTCGTCGTGGTGATCATTCTGCTCATCGGCCACAGTATCAACATCTTCATGTCGGCCATCTCGTCGTTCGTACACCCGATGCGACTCACCTTCGTGGAGTTCTACAAAAACGCCGGATTCGAAATGGCGGCGCGGCAGTTCGAACCGCTGACAAAACTCGATCAGACGGAAAACAAATAAAAACAATCAATAAACTAAAAACTTTACAAGTATGACATCTGCAATTATTTTGGCCTACATCGGCGTGGCGTTGATGATCGGTTTTTCGGGCATGGCAAGCTGTATCGGTACGGCAATGGCCGGACAGGCCTCGATCGGCGCCATGAAGAAGAATGCCGGAGCGTTCGGCAGCTACATGATCCTCTCGGCCATCCCCGGCTCCCAGGGTCTCTACGGCTTCGTGAACTACTTCATCATCAAGGACTATCTGGTCGAGAGCATCACGATGTTGCAGGGTGCCGCAATCTTCGGCGCCGGTCTGTTGACGGGTCTGGTCTGCCTGCTGTCGTCCTACTATCAGGCAAAGGTCTGCGCAAACGGTATCGTAGCAATCGGAAACGGCCACGACGTAATGGGCAAAACGCTGATCCTGGCGGCATTCCCGGAGTTGTACGCCATTCTGACGGTTGCCGCAACATTCCTTATCGGCGGCGCCATCTGATCCTGCACAACCAAGACACAGCCGAAAGGGCGCCCGTTTCTGCGGGCCGCCCTTTCGGTCTTATTCACACCGGTTCACACGGCAAATAGGGGATACGACGGGTTTTCGGCCGGATCCGGCTTGCGGGAAGGAAATCTCCGCCGGAAGCGGCCCTTTTCGCCGTGCAGCACATCGGAAGGGACGCCGGATTTTGAAAAGTCCCGTTTTCTGTGTATTTTGCACCCCGTAATTCGGCAATTCGTCCATGAAAAAGAGCTACGAAGAGATCAATGAAAAGATCCGCAACGGAAAGGCTGTCGTTCTGACGGCCGAAGAGGTATCCGAACTGGCCCGTACACTTTCGCCCAAGGAGATCGTCCGGCGCGTGGATGTCGTGACGACAGGCACGTTCGGCGCAATGTGTTCATCGGGGGCCTTTCTCAACTTCGGCCACGCGGAACCGCCGATCCGCATGGAACGGATCGAACTCAACGGCGTACCGGTAAGCGGAGGGCTGGCAGCCGTCGATACCTATGTCGGGGCGACGGACTGCAATCCGGCACGCCCGAATTACGGCGGCGCACATGTCATCGAGGAGCTTGTCGCAGGCCACGCCATCGAACTGGAGGCCTGGGGCAAAGGTACCGACGACTACCCGCGCCGGCATATCCGCTCGCGCATCACGCTGGCCGACATCAACGAAGCGGTACTCTATAATCCGCGCAACTGCTACCAGAACTACAATGCGGCGACCAACAGTTCGGGCCGGACGCTCCACACCTACATGGGGACGCTCCTGCCCAAGTTGCGGAACGTTTCGTACAGCACGTCCGGCGAGTTGTCGCCGCTGCTCAACGACCCCACCTGCCGCACCATCGGCATGGGCACGAGCATCTTCCTGTGCGGTGCACGGGGCTATGTAAGCTGGAACGGCACCCAGTTCAACACGGAAAAGCCCGTCAACGACTACGGCATTCCGATCGGCGGCGCCCGCACGATCGCCGCCATCGGCGACCTCCGCGAAATGACGACCGACTACCTGCGTGCGGCCTATTATGAAAAATACGGTGTCAGCCTTTTCGTGGGCGTCGGAGTCCCGATTCCGATTCTGGACGAGGATCTGGCCCGCGACGTCTCGATCCGCAACGAACAGATCACAACGAACGTACTCGATTTCGGCGACGGAGAACAGCCCGTCTGCCAGACGGACTATGCGGCCCTGCGCAGCGGTACGATCGAAGTGCGGGGGCAGCGCGTCCATACGGCTCCGGTGGCGAGTCTGGCCAAGGCGCGGGAGATTGCCGCAAGGCTCAAGGGCTGGATCGAACGCGGAGAGTTCCTGCTGACTGAACCGGTGCGGCCGATGCCCGAACATTCGGAAATCAGGGGGCTGAAGGCCAGCGACGAATAGTTCTGCCCGAATTCCGAGGTCGGAGGAAAACCGAATCGGGGAAAAATCGGAGAAAAGAAGAGGGCGGCGGCCGCATATCCTCCACGGAGGAGGGCCGAAAGGCGGCCGAAGGGCGGGATGAACGGATGCTGCAAGGCAGGCGGAAGCAAAAATACGGACAGAGAGGCCGGACGGGCCATATATCTAACGAAAGCAACAAAAATGACCACGAAAGTTATACTCTATTTTCCATCGGACGCGACAGACAAGGCCGTGACCTATGATCTGGTCAAGCGATACGATCTGCGCATCAATATCCTGCGGGCCGAAATCGAAGCGGGACGTTCGGGATCGCTGCTCGTCGAACTGACGGGCGAAGAGCCGATGGTCCGCGAAGGAATCGCCTATCTCGAAGGATGCGGCGTAACGGTCAGCCCCGTAGCCAGCAAGATCGCCTACGATCGGGAGCGGTGCATCGATTGCGGCAATTGTGCCCTGGCCTGCTTTCCACAGGCGCTCACGATCGGCGCACCCGACTGGAAACTCCATTTCGACCCCGAACGGTGCATCGCCTGCAAACTCTGCCTGAAGAGCTGTCCGCTGGGGCTGTTCCATATCGAATTTACCGAAGCCTGAGTGGAATACGTCGAACGCCGGTATCGCTCGCACATGGGCGAAGAGATGGTTCGTTTCACGGTACGCTACCGTGAGACCGACCTGTGGATCGCCGTTGACAGGGGCGATCCGTCCGCCATGTCCGCCGCCGCACAATCGTTTGTAACGGAATTGCGCCGCGGGCTCGACGACTATCTGGCTCACGATCCCGATTATCGGCATGCCCTGGCTCCCTATGTGCCGCACCCCGCAGCCCCGCTGCTGCTGCACGAAATGGCCGCGGCGGCCGCAACGGCAGGAATCGGCCCCATGAGTGCCGTTGCCGGCGCCTTCGCCCGCGAAACGGGACGCATGCTGCGCCGCAGATTCGGCATCGGCGAGGTGGTCGTCGAAAACGGCGGCGACATCTATGCCGACGTGCAACGGCCGCTCGATGTGGTCCTCTTCGCCGGACAGTCGCCCCTGTCGGAACGAATCGGGCTCCACATCCCCCCGACAGGGCATCCGCTGGGAATCTGCACCTCCTCGGCAACGGTCGGGCCGTCGCTCAGTTTCGGAAAGGCCGACGCCGTCATGATCGTCTGCCGCGACGCACTCGCCGCCGACAGCTTCGCAACGGCCTTTGCAAACCGTATTCTGGACCTCTCCGACCTGCAGCCGGTCGTCGAAACGGCCTGCAACCGACCCGACATCCTCGGAGCCATCGCCGTCAAGGACGGACAGATGGCCGTCGGCGGCGCATTCGAACTGCGGCTGTTCGAAACCCGCCCCCCGCATTAGCCCGACACAATCCGTCATCCCGCCCCGCCCGACGCTTCGGAACCGCCGCAAAGAGTGCCCCGCCCGACGCTTCGGGAGCGCCGCTGCCGCAAAGACCGCCCGCCCGAAATTCCGGCAAAATCCGGAGGGCCCGAAAAGGCGTTAAAAATGAGCGGGAAAGAACCGTCCAAAATAAAAATCGCATGGCTGCCCGACCGTCGCAAAGCAATGCGGAACGAGAGAAATGCGTTTTTTTTGAACTAATTTGCATAAAAAACGCTATCTTTGTCGCATATACCGTATTGTACGCAATATGCAAACATCGAAAAGGACTATTTTCCAAAACCGAAAACGTGCAAAATATCACTCAAAATAATCAGTTCTATTCTATGAAAAAATTCGGACTTTTTTTGTGTCTTTCGCTGCTGTTCGCCTTTACGGGCTGCGACAAAGACGAAACGGAAGATCCTGTTGCCAACACGCAACTGGCGAAACCGGAAGTATCGATTGCATCGACAACCGAATCATCGTTCAAAGTGGTATGGGAAGCCGTAGCCGATGCCGAAGGTTACAAGTACCAACTGGCACAGGAAGGAGAAACGGGAGAGGAGATTCCCGTCATCGCCGAACAGACGACCTCCGCAACGGCATTGAGTTTCGACGATCTGGAGCCTGAGACCAAATATATTTTGCGTGTCAAGGCTTACGCAGGCGGCATGGAGGATTCGGCCTACTGCAAGATCTTCGCCACGACCCTTGCCGAGGAGCGCGAACCGCTGACCTTCACCTCGATCAGCGTAAGCAACGTCACCTACGAAAGCGCAACGGTCGAACTGGTGCCGGCGGCAGAGGATCTCTACTACTATGCCGTAATCGAGTATTCGCAGTTCGAAAACAAGAGCGATGCGGAGATCATCAGCGCACTGAAGAGCGGCATTACCGCGTCGTCCCTCGTATCGGGCAGGCAGACCAAGACCGTTCACGGATTGAAGGAGAGTACGAAATACCAGGTCGTAGCCTTCGGATGGAATGCCGATGAGGGCAAGGCGACCTCGGACGTCTCGCACCTCGAAGAGGCATTCACCACCGAAGCCGACACCCGGCTGTCGATCGAGATCGGCATAGGCTCGGTTACGGATCAGGAGGCAACGGTAACCTATACGCCGACACCTTCCGACGGCACCTATTTCGCCGATGTCATCGAAGCGTCGCTGATCGCCGGCAAGAGCGACATGGAGATTGTCTCCTACCTGCAGACGGAGCATGCAGACAACAAACTGCAGGATATCCGCTATACGGGAACAAAGAGCAAGACGTATCAGATTTCGGCAAGTACGGATTATGTAGCCGTGGCATTCGCCTACGACACGGAAATCTCCGAACTGACCTCGCTGATGTTCACGCAGGCCTTCTCGTCGGGCATGCCGGAAGGCAACTCGATCTTCACGATCACGGTTTCGAACATAGGGAAAACCTCTGCAGATGTGGATGTCAAAACGAGTGACCCTGAGATGTATTATTTCCTTGCCGGATATCCGACAACCTTGGAAGCTCAAGTAGGAGGCATTGAGAATATGACAACCGAGATCGTCGCAATGCTGAATGACAACTGCTCTACATACGGATTCGATATCGTAGCTGAATCAATGCTATATCAAGGAAATATTGGCGGTTCATTCAAGCTATCTCCGAATACGGAATATAAAATATATGCTTTGGGCGTGACAAAAGAGAGCGATAAATCGCTTAAGACAGTAACGACGATGGCTACCAGTGAGGCATTCAAGACGTTGGAAGACAACTCTAAATATCCTGCGGTATCATTCAACTACGAGGTAATTGACGGTGGATTGATTGATCCTCAATATGCTGGAATGAAGGTTCTGTATTTGACGTTCACGCCGAACAGTTTGTGTACGAATTATTTCTTCAATTATTATTCGGACGCAGAGGAGTACTCTGACACTCAAATAATCGCTGCACTGAAATCCAGCGGTTTTGATCAATCTGACACGATCGAAGATGAATATGCCGTAGCATTCTCCAATCAAGATCATATCACAATTGCAGCCGTAGGCGTAGATGCAAACGGAAAAACCGGGAACCTTTCTCGTATTACAATAAATCTTGAAATCGGCGAATACGGTACAGTAGAAGGCGATGGAGAGAGTTCTCCGGAAGAGATCGTCACATCGGAGGATTACAAAAAATACTTGGGTGATTGGACTGTAACTTCGACATCATCCGTGTTATTGAAACAGCCTGTTACTTTTAACATCACCGTCGAAGAGAATATTCCGGATGTAAGTTATGCTGTAACAGGATGGTCAACGTCAAGCCTTCGTGAAGACTTCAAGACAATCTGGACTTATGATTCCGAGTACAAGGCGTTTCTGATCAATGCTATGGAAATAATGACATTCAATGATCAAACGTACGGAACATGTTCACTCGAATATCAGCCTATCTGCTATTGTCACAATGAAGATTCTCATACGATTGTTCGTTGCAGTGATATGTACAGTACAATGGCCGGCATGGCTGTTGATGAGAACCAAGTGATTGTAATGGGGAGTGAAGACGTAGATGCCGGATGGGATATTATCGATTTCGTCGGCATGGAGATCTGTGCATACACAGAAGAAGATGCAGACGGCAATGTATGGGTTCTGACATATCGTGCGGCAGATGGATATACTGACGGCGATTATCCGATTGGACCCTATACGTTAACCAGAAAAACGACAAGCGGCACAACGACAAGTTCCGTCAAACCACGGACGAACAGCATGATTAAATCCTTGCCGACAGCCAACACCGCTACGAAGGTTTCAATGTCGTCAATCCTTGGAAACGGCAAATACATGATGCCGGAGACGCTTCTCATGAGACTGAAAGCGAAAGTTGGAACGAAAAACAACTTACAGGGGCAATCACTCAACCTTTCGGATGAACAAATGTTGAAACTTCAATATAAAGTTGCAAGTCAAAAACTGAATGTTCGATAGATAAATACCTTTAACAAGGATTTAATATAAAAATGCTCCTCGCATGCGAGGAGCATTTTTATTAATAAGGATATACAACTCAGGATTTTGCACAGTTGCGTGCGGCATTGCGGCGGAGCCGTTCAAGACCTGCACGCGACAGGGGCGTCGTCGCAAAAACGCCCTCGAACTCCTCCGGTGTCATCTCCATCCAACGTTCGGGAGGATAGGCCAGCGGATCGAACAACGGATCAAAAGCCGCCGCACGATGCTGTGGAGCGCGCCGGTTGTAGGGGCAGCAGCTCTGGCAGCCGTCGCACCCGAAGATCCAACCGTCGAGACCGACCGCCGGCGCTGCGGGGCGCTCAACCGTATGGCACGATATGCAGCGACGGGCATCGATGGCATGATCTTCGCCCACCGCATGCGCGGGGCAGCGATCGATGCACCTGCGGCATGCACCGCACCCGCCGTTGCGGAGCGGCGCGTCGTAACGGTCGCAGGCCGCGGTGAGAACCAGCTCGCCCAGCAGGACGAAAGTCCCGTATTGCGGCGTGACAAGCAGCGATTGCCGACCGATCCATCCCAACCCCGCCTCGACGGCCAACTGCTTTTCGAGCAACGGCGCGGAATCCACGAAAGCCCGTCCCGCAAGGTCGGGGAGATGCCGCCGGAGCCGCCCGAAAAGGTCGAAGAGCATCCGTTTGATCGTGACATGATAGTCGGCCGCCAGGGCATACGACGCGATCTTGGCTCCGAAGCCGTCGGGATAGCCGTCGCTCAGCGCGTTTTTGCAGCTCACGGCGCAGACGACGACACTCCGTGCGCCGGCGACCAGCCGCCGCACATCGAAACGCTTGTCGAGGTTGCGTTCCAGATAGCCCAACGCCGCATGGCGGCCCTTGGAGAGCCACCGGCGGAAAAAACGCTCGTTGTCGGCAAGCTGCCGGCAGGAGGTCACGCCGCAGAGATCGAAACCGGCCGCAAGGGCTTCACGGATAATATCTTGGTAGAGGAGCATATCAACATTTCGATTCAAATTTAGTGTTTTTCGCGTAAAATGCGTAAATTTGCGCGGAACTTTGCAGGCCCGACCCGCTGCCGGCCGACACGGACGCGCAGTTCAGCGGGCGGGAGGAGCGGGCGACCGGATTCATTGCAGCTGCACAGCAGGCGTATCCGAAACGGAATGGCGTCGCAAGACGCGGAAAAGAGTTCGACGGATTTCGTTTCGACCGGTTTCCGGAGTTTTTGAAATCGTGTGTCGGACTCGTTTGAAAATATGAAAATCAACACGCTCTATGAGCTGCTCCAACACGGCGTGACAAGCTACGGGTCACGCACGGCATTCGAAATGATCAATGGAGAAAGCCTCTCCTATGCCGAAGTGGGACGCCGTGTTGCAGCCGTTCAAGAAGCACTCGTCGATGCAGGAATAAAAGCCGGCGACAAAGTCGCCCTGCTGAGCAGCAGCATGCCCAACTGGGGCGTCTGCTATCTTGCCGTCACGGCAGCCGGCATGGTCGTGGTACCGATTCTTCCGGATTTTTCCGGCCCGGAGCTGGACATGATCATCGCCCATTCCGAAGCCAAGGCGCTTCTGGTCTCGGACAAGCTCTTCTCGAAACTCTCGAAACAGACCATCGAATCGCTCAATATCGTCATCCGGACGAAGAATCTGGGGATCATAGCGCAACATGTTACGGCACAAGGCTCGACAAGGGTTCCCGCAGCGGACGACCTGGCCGCCATCATCTATACGTCGGGCACAACGTCGAGTCCCAAAGGGGTGATGCTCACACACAAGGCGATCTGTGCGCAGATCGGCATGGACTACGGCATTTTCCCGATCGACGAGAGCGATGTCTTCCTCTCGGTGCTGCCCCTGTCGCACACCTACGAATGCTCGATCGGACTGATCTACCCCTTTTCGAAGGGGGCGCGGGTGGTCTATCTCGACCGGCAGCCGACCGCTTCGGCGTTGATGCCGGCGCTGAAATCGGTTCGCCCGACCGTGATGCTGATCGTGCCGCTGATCATCGAAAAGATCTACCGGCATCAGGTGCAGGCGAAATTCAACTCCAATGCCTTCTGGCGGACGCTTGTCGGCGCAGGATTCATCCGCCGCTACCTCTACCGCGTTGCAGGCAAGAAGCTCAAGAAGGTTTTCGGCGGGCGCCTGCGGTTTCTGGGCATCGGCGGCGCGAAACTCGACCGGCAGGCCGAGCAGTTCCTTCTGGAGGCGCGGGTGCCCTATGCCATCGGCTACGGGTTGACCGAGACGGCGCCGCTGCTGGCCGGAGCAGCCCCCACGCAGGTACGGCTGGGTTCTACGGGGCCGGCAGCGCCCGGTGTGCAGCTGCGGCTTGAGAACGTCAATCCCGACACGCAGCAGGGCGAAATCGTAGCGTTGTCGCCGAGCGTGATGCTGGGCTACTACAAGAATCCGGAGGAGACAAAGAAGGTCTTTACGGCCGACGGATGGTTCCGCACGGGAGATCTGGGGTGGTTCTCGCCGGACGGCTGGCTCTATATCAAGGGACGGCTGAAGAACATGATCGTGGGGCCGAGCGGCGAGAACATCTATCCGGAGGAGATCGAGAGCGTGCTCAACTCGCATGTCTTCATCGCGGATTCGCTCGTAACGGAGCAGGAGGGCCGGCTGGTTGCGCTGGTACACTTCAACCGCGAGGAGCTGGAGGCGCGTTACGAGGAGTTGAAATATGACTGGGAGGTTACGCGCGGGGCCTGGGAGAAGCGGATCGAGGAGCTGAAGAAGGAGATTCTGGACTATGTGAATTCGCAGGTGAACCGTTTCTCGCGGATCTCGGATGTCGTAGAGGAGAAGGAGGAGTTCGAGATGACGCCGACGAAGAAGATCAAGCGTTTTCTCTACAACAAGCGGCACGGGAAGGAGGAGACGCCGACGGCAGAAACATCAAAGGACATAAAAGAATCCCAATAAGATTAAAATAGAGATTTCTACTAACTATATGAAAGTCAAGAATCTCATCATTCAATATAGCAAAAAGATAAGAGCCGTATTAATACGGCTCTTATCTTTTACTAAAATATGCAGTTCTATCTATAGGTAACTACAAAACTCTCTATTCTGTTCGACGCTGTAAATGTAAATACCACGCTTTCACTTTCTCCCGTCCATGTCTTAGATGTCAGGGTGCCAACATCCACAGTTACAGTCCCTTTATCTGCAGTCCATGTAGATGCAGTAAATTCGATTTTAATAATTGAAGATCCTGCTGGAGCAGAAATCGTCATCGTTGACTCATTATATATACGCAGGTTCTTTCCGTTATTATAATATTGGGGAGAATTACTTCCTGAGATTTTAACGTATTTTGCCGTAACTCCATCAACAGTATCCTCAGTAACCGTTTGTTTAGTAGTTACTGAACTATAAAGTACACCATAATTAAATGTAACTTCTGTTCCTTGAGCCTGAATATTTTGAACGACCGTAATTATTTCTGTTCTCGTTCCATTTGCATTCGTTGCAGTTACAATAATGTAAGCCGTACGAGCCATATCCGTATTATTTACCGAGGCAGAATATGATATTATACCATTCTCATAAGAGGCGCTGAGCCAATCACATTCTACAGAACCATCCTCTGTTGCATAAGCAGAAGCAACGACAGAGGTAGCGTCTGTGACAGTTGCCGTAATTTCATGTTCAGATTCATCATTATAGTCAAGAATAACAGATGTAGTACTTAAATCTATAATGGGCAAATTCTTATAATCAGCAGGCACAAGATACAGATCATTATTTCCGCCAGTGGTATAGAAAGCAAAATATTTATTTTGCTCATTATATTTCGCTAAAATACGTTCCGGATCAACTTCTGACTTGATATTATATGTTCCATTAGTCGCATCCTTTAGAATAAAAAGATTATATGGCGTATCATCTATTTTAGCCGTATTGCTACTGCCGGAATATGATAAGTATTTTCCATTATTACTAAACGTATAGACATTGCCATTTTTTGTTACGGTCCATAAAAGTTCCGGTTCTGTAACAGTAACTGACGGATCAGACCCATTGTATTCAAATGAAACTGCATCCAAACGAGTACTGTTATTATTATTAGTACTTGCAAGAGCAAAATATGTAGAATTTTCCTTTGCAAGGACTACATATGTACCCGAATAATCTTCAGCTGTTGTTCCTGCAGCAAGGTTCATCGGAATTGTCAGCGGAGCATAGACATTCGTCAGATCAAGAGCCTTCGTTGTCTCAAATGTATAGGTATTTTTATCGGTCACAACCGTAAACGTACCGCCGCTGTAGTTCTTCGGTGAAACGGCCAGGTAGATGTAACCCGACTTGTCGGCCGGTTTCTCTGCCGGAACAACATAAGGCGTATCCAACGTAACAGTAACCGATGTCTTCGTGCCTGTGCTCTGCGTAGTTCCCGCCTCAAGATCATAAATATGCTGACCGTTGAGTTTCTCGCCGCCGGCAGGAGAGAAAGTCACGCTCTTCACCGCCTCACCGCTGTTGTCAGCATCATAGATGTTGAATGCGATGATCGATGCAATCGGATCGAACGTCAGCACCGTATTCTGTCCCGGTACAATCGAAGCACTGGCATACATGCCCACCATATTGCCGTTCAGTTCACCGGCCACCGTCTGATTCTGCGCATCCTGGATATAGAGCGAAACCTCCGTATGCTTGCGCGAACCCTGACCTTCATAATAAGGATAGTAAGCATAGACCTTCGTTGCAGCGGCATCAATATCGGCTGTGAACTTGCCGTCACCCTCCGCATATACACTCGAAGCAACGTTCAGATCGGTCTCGACATCCGTATAGATACCCAACTGATCGCCCTCGCTCCAGACCATACGGGTCATGGCATCGTTGAGCGCCGTACGCGACGTCGCAAACTCCGCAACAAAACTGTGCGTTACCTTGGTACCCGCTGCAGGCACTCCGTTTTCCGTAATATCCTCTTTCGAACATCCTGCAAATGTCATTGCGGCTGCCGCAACGAACATTCCAAATCGAACCATTTTTTTCATCTCCATGGGTTGTTTTAGGTTATTCGAACTCTCCGTCGAGCGTTCCGCCCCACTCATAATCTTCATTCGTGACGCCATTCTCTTCTCCATAGAGATTCGTAACGGCGAAGCCCGATTCAACCGCCACCATCGTAGATACGATGTCGGGAGCCTGGTACTCGGCAAGGCTTCTGTGTTCAAGTTTCATGTCAGTAAATTTTCTCATAAGGCCATTAGAATTATTAATGATTGAATGATTTGCCCAAATAACGACCAAATTTACTATTTTTTTCGTTCATTATCAAGAAAAAACGTTTTTTATTTGTATTTCCGCAATTGCATGCGTTTACCGGGCAACGTACACCGCACAGAAAGACAAAAACACGGAAGCAGCGCAAGACAAGCGGGCGGCTGAAACGGGTGGACCAAAGCGCAAACAGGCTGGTTGGCGTCGGGAACAGATTGATGCGGACGGAACAACGGGAACAAATCGGTGCAAAAGTGGACAACAACGTGGAGAGAGTGGCAGCGCGGGAAGAGGCGGCCGGTCGGCACGAATAAAAACGCTGGCGGAGGGAAGGGCTGCAGATCGACACAACAGATCAGCACGGACAGGTCGTGCGGGGAGAAAGGCGCGGAAAGAGAAATGCAGGCAGGTCGCACGGAAAGATCGTGCACGAAGGAGCGGTTGGTCGGCACAACAGTTCAGCACAGGCAGATCGTGCGGGGGAGAAAGGTGCGGAAAGATCGTGCACGAAGGAGCGACTGGTCGGCACGGACAAAAACGCCGGCGAAGGAAGGGGCTGCAGATCGGCACAACAGT
>CALUOX010000066.1 GCA_944322375.1 uncultured Alistipes sp. | reverse complement strand
CGAGGCTTTTTCTTGTATGCCCCCACTCCTGTTGAAGCAAAAGGCAGCAAGTATTTCAGGCCTTAATCGTGACCTATTTTGCCCGGGCCGAAAACAGGTCACAATTTAGCTCTATTTCGCTTATTTGCATCATTTTACTCTGCAATATTCCGATGCTGGAGACGTTTAATTTACTCAAAAACCAAGCAGTCCTATTGCCCCGAACCACCTTCAGCGTCGTCTTCTGCAAGAAGACCAAGGCAACAAAATAGACCAAGGCCCATGCAGGCAGAATTCTCCTGCTTGCAAAAAGAACACAGTCCTGCAAAAAGCCCCCGAATTGCACCCGCATCGCAACTGCAACAACGGCCCGCTCGATCGAAATCTTTTTCCGATATCCTAATGGATCAATATCTCCCGGGACTCCCCAATACGACCAAAGACGCTCCGAATAATTATGACCCAAAGCAAGCTGCCCTTCCCTGCCTAACAACATAAGACCCAAACAGCGGAAAAATCCGCCGCATCTGCCATTTTGCCATCTGGGTCACAAAACGTTCATTCCCCCAAAGCAAAGGAGCAGCCACACAAAGGCAAGAATTTCACATTTGCCAACCGACCCCGCTGACTGCCGCGAAGAATACCGCAATAATTTAACGGGGAGGATACTGTTGCATCCTCCCCGTTAAAGACGATCGATCCGATTATCCCGTTGACCGGCAATATCGGACCCTCCGTTCAATATTTATCCTGAATGAAATGGGTTCGCAGACGAGGCTCATAGACCGGCTTGTCGATACCGTTGCGACGCCCGCTCTCGATACACTTCAACAGCCACGCCATGTTCTGCCCCAACACACGCATGGTCTGCAACCCTTCGCGATCCTTGCGGACATCGTCGGGCGTAAAGCCATGCACCGAGTTCCAATACTGCGACGAGACAACGGGCATGTTGCTGATGGTGAAATACTGGTTGAGCTGTTCAAAGGTCGCCGACGCCCCGCCCCGGCGACAGGAGACCACGGCAGCTCCGACCTTGCCCGCCATACGGCTCTCCGTAGCATAGAACAGCCGGTTCAAAAAGGAGATGAGCTGACCCGTCGGTCCGCTGTAATAGACCGGAGAGCCGATGACAAGACCGTCGAACTCATCCAAACGCTTCTGAATCTCCTGCACCGCATCCTCCCGGAAGCAATGACCCGTCTTGAAACAATTGCCGCAGGCAATACATCCTGCCACGGGCTTTTTACCCAGATAGAGCATCTCCGTTTCGATGCCGTTGGCCTGCAACGTCGCCGCCACTTCACTCAGCGCCGTATAGGTGCAGCCCTCCTTGTTGGGGCTGCCGTTGATCAACAATACTTTCATAACCGCCTCGAATTTTACGAACAGGTACGTTCGTTTACAACGTACCCGTTCATCCTTTTGTCCGGATCAAAGCTACGCCATTATCACCGTTTATGCAAGTACCGAAAAATTTTTCGGCAGGGAACAGGTTCCTCCATCCGCACAATTGTGCCGCGAAGAGAATTCAAGCGTGTGAAAACCGGGCGAAATACAAAAACCCGACAAGAGCGGAGTAACGAGAGATCCGGAGCAATCAACCGAGCGCAATCCAGACAGGACCGAGAGCGAATCAGCATCGGCAGATCCGCCGTAACAGAAAGAATCTGAAACGTCTATGGCAGATTGATCCCCGCCCTGCGAGCCTGCGACATTGAATTTTTTGTCTTTGCGGACAATTCGACAATGACGGACCTTCCTGATGAAGAAGATGCAACTCCTAAAAATGGGACTGGAAGAGAGATGACGTGCCGCAAGACATCGCCTTGCGCCATCTTGCCCTGTCGCCGGAGATGCAAAGAGGCATCTCTATCACTCCACCAATCCGGTACGGGAAACTTTTACGAATCCTTGTAGGCGGTCGGCGAGCAGCCGACGGCCTTCTTGAAATAAACGCCAAAGAAGGACTGGTTGGCAAAATTCAGCATGTCGGCAACCTGTTGAACCGTATATTGCCCGCTCTTCAACAGGGCCTTGGCCTCCAGAATCACATAGTCGCGGATCCAGTCCCCGGCATAACGTCCGCTGACGGCATGGATGACCTGAGAGAGGTATTTCGGAGTCAGGCACAGCCGGTCGGCATAGAAACCCACGCTGCGTTCCGTGGCATAATGCTGCCGCAGCTCTGCAATAAAACGGTCGAAGAGCTGCCTTTTGCGGGAACCCTGCCGGGCATCCTGCGCCTCGACCAGCGGTGCCATCAACTGACAGATCTCACCGTAGAGCACCTGCAGATAGCCCTTCAGAACATCAGACTTGAAGCGAAAATCGGGCCGGCAAAGTTTGTCGCGCAATGCCCGAAGAATGGCCAGCACCTCGTCGGTTTGGGCGTCAGTGAGTTCGAGGAGCGACTGCCGGGCAAGGAATTTACGGACGATCAACGCTCCTTCGGAGTTCTCCTCGGGAAACATGAAACCGTTGGCAAAAGCAATAAATACAATCCGGCAATCGGACGAGATCTCCAGACACTGGCCGATCGATCCCGGCATAACGACCAACAGCGAGTTACGATGCAGCTCGTATTCGCTGAGATTCTGCCGCACGCGCATAGTTCCGCCCAGACACAGATGTATCATGGCAAACTGAATCTTGAAGGGATAGGGCGATGTGAGGAAGTGACGGGTTGTCGGATCACTTGTCAGATCGCGCATCGGCTTTGTTCCGTCCATGTCGCCGGCAAGGATGAACCGATTTTCGAAGATGCAGTCGTGCTCTCCGAAAGGAATGGCCGCCAGATTGAGCGCATTTAAGTCTTGAAGTCTTGCCATGATCATTCATTTTACATTTTTTCGTCGGCAAATATACGGATCCAAACAATAAATTGTGAAAATTCGCCTTCAAAAGGTACTTTTTGCCATCCTTTTGAACAATAGACCCCCAACATGCGACAAAGAGCTTCCTGAAAAATTCGGGAACTTTGCCACCATGAAAACTCAAAAGACAGAACAGCGATGAAAACAGCAGGAAAAAGAGTCGGGATCGTACTTGTCACGGTCCTGATGTACGGCTGTGCGGGCGGCTCGAAGAGCGAACCTTTCGTGCAACGGGTAAGCCTGACACGGCCCGTGGCATTGAGTGACGAATCAACCCGCACCTATTCGGGCATTGTCCGTGCGGCCCATGAGGTGAGTCTGGGATTCAAGACCGCCGGACAGATTGCCCGCATCCATGTCGCCGAGGGCGACTACGTGCGGCAGGGGCAGCTGCTTGCCGAGCTGGACGACGCCGACTACCGCTTGGCGGTCGAGGCACTGCAGATTCAGTACGACCAGCTCAGGGATGAGGTGGAACGCACGCGGCAGTTGTTCGAACAGCGGAGCGTCTCGGCCAACGACTTCGAGAAGGCCAGTGCAGGACTCCGGCAGTTGGGTGTACAGCTGCAGGCCAACCGCAACAAGCTCGACTATACAAAGCTCTATGCTCCGACCGACGGTTATATCCAGAAGGTAAACTTCTCGCCGGCAGAGATGGTCGATGCAGGAACGGCTCTTCTTTCGCTGCTTGACGTCTCGCGCATGGAGATCGAGGTGGACATTCCGGCAGGAGAATACCTTCAACGCGACCGTTTCACACGCTTTGCCTGCCGGGCGGCGGGTGTTGGGGGTGAGATTCCCCTGCGGCTCTCGGGGCTGCCGCCCAAGGCCGACGGCAACCAGCTCTACCATCTGACACTTGCGTTCACCGCACAACCCGACCGGCAATTGACGGCCGGAATGAATGTCGAGGTGCAGATCACCACCACCGATACGACGCGGCAGCGGGGTTACGCACTTCCGCTTGGAACCATCTTTCTGGACGGCGGGACACCCAGCGTATGGGTCTTTGGAGCCGACTCGACCGTTACACGCCGGGCGGTCGTCCTTGACAACACCGATGCCGAAGGACGGGCCGTCATCATCGATGGGTTGAATGGCGGAGAGCAAATCGTGCGGGCCGGTGTTTCGGCTCTCGAGGAGGGTGAAAAGGTCCGCGTGATAGCCGTTCCGAGTCAAACCAACGTGGGAGGAGTGCTGTGATGAAGATGAAGCTGACGGAATTTTTCATGCGGCGGCCGGTGCTGTTCTGGTCGCTCATGGGGGCGATTCTCGTTGCCGGCGTACTGTCGTTCCTCTACATGCCCAAGCTGGAGGATCCGGCCGTGGCCGTCAAGCAGGCCATGGTCGTGATTCCCTATCCCGGAGCGAGCGCCCACGAGGTAGAGCTGAAGGCGGCTCAGCTGATGGAGGACGAACTGCGGGCGCTGCCCAACGTCAAGAAGGTGAGGAGCGAATGCCGCAACGGTTCGGCCATCCTGACCGTCGAGTTCCAGATGACGGTGCTGAACCGCGATCTGGAACAACATTTCGACCTGCTGCGACGCAAGGTGAGCGACGCCGCGGCGCGCCTGCCACAGGGGTGCTACGACCCGGTGGTCATCGACGACATGATGGACGTTTACGGCATTTTCTATGCGTTGACGGCCGACGGATACGACTATCCCGAGATGTACCGCTATGCCAAATACCTGCGGCGTGAGCTGCTTGACGTGAAAGGTGTCAAGCGCATCAACATCGCCGGCAACCGCGACGAGGTGATCAACATCATCCTCTCGAAGGAGCAGATCGCCCGCAACGGCGTGATTCCGACACAGATCATGTCGGCGCTGCAGCAGGCAGGAAAGACGGTTGACGCCGGGACCTATCTGAGCGGCGACGAGCGCATTGCGCTCCACGTAGATTCGGCGGTCGAGGACGAGGAGGAGATCCGCAACCTGGAGATCCGCACGATGGACGGCCGGCAGCTGCGTATCGGCGACGTGGCCCGCGTCGAGCGGGGCTATGCCGAACCGCAGCGCAACGGCTTCTTTGTTGACGGCCGTCCGGCCCTGGCTCTCTGCATCGCCATGGAGTCTTCGGCCATCGTCCCCGACGTGGGCGAGGCGGTCGATGCACGGCTCGCGGATGCCATGCGGCACCTGCCGGCAGGATTCCACACGGAGAAGATCTTCTTCCAGCCCGACAAGGTCTCGGAGGCCATCTCGTCGTTCATGTGGAATCTGCTGGAGTCGGTCGTGATCGTCATTCTGGTGCTGATCTTCACCATGGGATTCCGCAGCGGATTGATCATCGGCTTCGGGCTGGTGCTGACGGTGGCCGTTTCGTTTCCGATCCTGCTGACGTGCGGCACAACGCTGCAACGCATCTCGCTCGGCGCCTTCATCGTGGCGATGGGCATGCTGGTTGACAACGCCGTGGTGATCATGGACGGCATCCTGATCGACAAGAAGCGGGGCCTGAGTCCGAAAGTATATCTCTACCGCATCGGCCGCAATACGGCTCTGCCGCTCCTGGGGGCGACCGTCATCGCCGCCTCGACCTTTCTCGGCATCTACCTCTCGCCCGATTCGGCGGGCGAATATGCCGGCGACCTCTTTCTGGTGCTGTGCGTGAGTCTGTTAGCCAGCTGGGTACTGGCGCTCGTCCAGGTGCCCGTCTGCGCCAAATCGTGGCTCCCGACCCGCGAGAAGAGACCGTCCGACCCGCAGAAGCCGGCCGTAATGAACTCTCCGGTCCATCGTTTCGTTCGACACGCGATCGCCTTCCTCATCGGATACAAACGGGCGACGATCGTCGTGGCCTTTGCGGTACTGGGACTCTCCATCTTCGGCATGACACGTGTCAAGAACCTCTTCTTCCCCGATTTCGATTACAAGCAGTTCGTCGTCGAGTGCTTCTTCCCCTCGGCTACGGATGCCGACCGGGTACGCGACCGGCTGCTCGAGATGAGCGACAGCGTACGGCTCCACCCGGGTGTCGAACGGGTAGCCGTCAGCCAGGGCAGTGCTCCGGCCCACTACTGTCTGGTGCGTCCGATGACCTCGGGCGGCGACTGCTACGGCGAACTGATCGTTGATTGCCCCGATTACAAAACCGTACTCAGGGAGATCCCCTCGATCCGCCGGCAGCTGCGTGAAGCCTTTCCCGAGGCCTATGTCCGCATCCGCAAATACAACTTCTCGATCTCCACATCCCACACCGTCGAGGTCGAGTTCGCGGGTCCCGACCCGGCCGTGCTGCGGGAATTAAGTGCGCAGGCCGAAGCGGTGATGCGTCGCTGCCCCTACGTCGATGCATACTCGGTGGAGAACAACTGGAAACCGACGGGCAAGGCGCTCATGGCCGAATTCAACCAGCAGGATGCCCTGCGGGCGGGAATCAGCCGCGGCGACGTGGCCAACGCCCTGTCGGCGGCCACGGAGGGCATGCCGATCGGCGTATTGAACGACCAGGAACGTATGGTGACCCTGAATCTGCAGGTGCGCAATGCCGACGGCAGCCGTATCCGCAATCTCGACGAGATCCCCGTCTGGAGCATGATGAACCTGCGGATGACCGACGAGGAGCTCCAGGGAGCGCTGACCGGCGGCCGCGGAATGAGCGAGCTGCAAGACCATCTGTTCCGCGCCATGCCGCTGGGCAATGCCGTGCGGGACATTCGCCTCGACTGGGACGAGGATGTCGTGCTGCGAATGAACGGCCGACGGGTAATCGAGGCGGAATGCGATCCGAATCCCGACTGCGACGAGGCGACACCGGCCAAGGTCGTGGCCTCGATCCGGCCCGAGATCGAAGCCATCCCGCTGCCCGACGGCTATACGATGCGCTGGGTCGGTGAGGGCGAGCTCCAGGGCGAAGCCATCGGCAACCTGATGAAGTACCTGCCGCTGACGATCTTCCTGATTCTGGCCATCCTGTTGCTGCTGTTCAACAGCTGGCGCAAGGTGCTGCTCATCCTGCTCTGCTTCCCGTTCGTCTTCTGCGGCATCACCCCCTCGCTGCTCCTGACGGGACAACCGCTGACCTTCATGGCCATCATCGGCATGATGGGTCTGATCGGCATGATGGTCAAGAACGCCATCGTACTTGTCGATGAGATCAACCGGCTGCAGTCCGAGGAGCATCAATCCCCCTACACGGCCGTGATCGAGGCGACCGTCTCGCGTGTGCGCCCCGTACTGATGGCCTCGCTGACGACCATCGTCGGCATGATTCCGCTGGTCGGCGACCCGATGTACGGATCGATGGCCCTGACGATCATGGGCGGATTGACCGTCGGCACGATCATTACGCTTATTCTGCTGCCGCTATTCTATGCGGCGATGTTCCGGATTCGCAAACCTCAAAACGCATAAGAGATGAAAGTCAAACACATCTATTATACCGTCGCAGCAGTTCTTCTGCTGTCAGCCCCTGCAGCCCGGGCCCAGCAGTTGCTGCCGTTGTCGCTCGCCGAGTGCCGCGAGCGTGCGCTGGCCCACAGCGAAGAGTTGCAACAGGCCGGCAACCGGCTCGAACAGGCCCGTCTCGACCGCCGGATTGCCTCAACGGCCTCTCTTCCGAAGATCGAAGGTTCGGCAACGGGAGCCTACGTCCTGCCCGATATCGACATGATGGGGATGGAACTGCGCATGCGCGGCACCTACATGGCGGGGCTCACCCTCACGCAGCCGATCTATGCCGGCGGCAAGATCTCGGCCGCCCGACGCATGGCCCGCATCGGTGAAGAGGCCGCCGAAGAGCAACAACGCATGACCCGCATGGACGTGGTGGTCGAGGCCGACAATGCCTATTGGACACTGGTGGCCGTCAACGGACAGGTGCGCATGCTCGAAAGCTATGCCGCACAGATGGACACACTCTACACCCAGACCGCAGCGGCCGTCGAGAGCGGCATGGCCATCGAGAACGACCGGCTGCGCGTCGAGGCCAAGCGCAGCGAGATCCGTTACCAGCTCCAGAAGGCCCGCAACGGTGCCGATCTGTGTCGGATGTCGTTGTGCAGGATCATCGGTGCGGAGCGTGATGTACGGCCCGTGCCGACCGACACGCTCTTCCAGCCATCGGCCCCCGGAGAGCTGCGCGCCGATCTGGATGCCCGACCCGAGTTGCGGATGCTGGAACAGCAGGTGGCCGTCGGAGAGCAGCGGATCCGCGACGCCCGCTCGGAGATGCTTCCCTCGGCAGGACTCTCGCTGGGATATACCTATTACGGAAACATCAAGCTCAACAGTCTGGTCGATGCCGGAGGCGGGAACTATGTCCCCTATACGCAGGAGTTCCGTGACGGGTTGGGGCTGGCGATGGTCGCCGTGAAGATCCCGATCTTCCATTGGGGCGAGAGCCGCAAAAAGGTCCGCAAGGCGCGGTATGAGTTGCAGAATGCACAGCTCGACCTGCAGAAGAACACGCGCCTGATGTCGCTCGAGGTCGAGCAGGCGATCCGCAACGTCGAGGATGGCTATCGGATGATTCAGACGGCCGAACTCGCATTGCGGCAGGCGGAGGAGAATCTGCGCGTGATGCGCAACCGCCATACGGCACAGATGGCTCCGCTGACCGACCTGCTGGATGCCCAGTCGCAGTGGCAGCAGGCCGCCAGCAACCGGATCGAGGCGCAGACCCAATACCGAATCTACGAAACGGAGTATCTGCGCGCTACCGGACAGCTGGAGTAAGGTCTTCCCGCCACTCCGACTCCCGACCGGTACGGTTACTTTCCTTCGGCGCGACTCCTGCTCCCCTTTGGCGAGGTTTCTGCTCCCCTCCGGTACGGCTTCTGCGCCCCTTCGGCAAGGCGGTCTCTCACCGGAGCCCTGGAGATCCTTCCGAATCTCCGAAATTATGCCCGCGGATCCGTCCCGATTAGAAACTCAAGCCGGACTTTTTCGGAAAAAGTCCGGCTTTTTATTCAATACCTCCCGGGAGATGAATATGATCCCTCCGCAGTTTTCTGACGACCGAAAGGAATCGAGTGATCCGCAAACGGCCCGACGATTCTGATCCGGAAGTCGGAGGCTTGTCCGACCCGCCATCCATCCGCCGACTCGCAGGACTCGCTCGTCCGCCGGAGCGCATACTCTCCGCTACCTGCGCAGCAGATAACGGACGAACAGATAACCGCCGATAATCTGCAGCACCATTCCGGGAATGCCGATACGGAAATCCTGCATGGCAAGATAAAGGTCACCCCGCAGAGCCCACTCGCCCAGCGTGCCGACGATCTGATATCCCAGGACCACCCCCGACAGCAACGCGAGCGACACCCGCCGGAAACGACTGGCCGCATATCCGGCCATACCCGCAAGCAGGACCGATTTGAGCAGAATGGCGCCAAGAGCCGACGGCGCAGGCATCCCGAAAAGATACATGTTGAGTGTCGGCGAAACAAGCGCCGTAAGCAGTCCGACCCGCCATCCGTACTTGTAGGCGCCGATCAACGTAAAGAAGTAGATGGGCAGCCACCTCGGGCCTCCCGACTCCATCGTGTGACAGAGTTGCGGCAGCACAAGGTTGCTCGCAATGAACAGAATCGAGGTCCAATAGGTTCGTACCTCCCGATATCCGAATGAATAGAGTTTGACCGTTGTTGTTCCCATAATTCGCTCCTCCTTCTAATCCAGTTTCACCAGTTCGTACTTCTGACTGCCCATGCCGAGCGCCTCGGCATGATCCAGCGTATGCATTCCATGACGGGAATCGATGCGTTCGATCAGATGGACCTTCCCGGGATCCGCCGACGACCGGACCAGATCCGTACATGCCCGGTCCAATGCGACGGGATCGAGTGAAGCGAGAATACCGATATCGCCCATCCGGGGATCCGCCGGGGAGGAGTCGCAGTCGCAATCCACCGACAGTTTGTTCGCCACGCTGATGTACAGGATATTGTCTCCGCAATGGTCCGCTACGGCCTTTGCGGCCTCGGCCATCGACTCCAGGAAATCGTCCTGCGCGGGCAATGCACCCCATACCCGATTCGGATCCGTCGTCGTGCCGGCCGAATGGATCCACGCCTTGCCATGCGACGAGGCGATGCCGATCGACATGTTCTTGATCGCACCGCCGAAACCACCCATGGCGTGCCCCTTGAAGTGCGACAGAATGATGGTAAAATCATACTTCAGAAAACCCTTGCCCACGATGTCGTGATCAAGATGCTTTCCCCCTTTCACCGGAAGCTCCGTCTCACCTTCGGCATCCATGATCTCCACCGGAGCAATCGCCGTAAAGCCGTGATCGGCGGCGGCCTTCAGGTGGCTCCGCGTGTCGGCGCGCCCGCCGCCATAGGCCGTATTGCACTCCACGATCGTACCGCCGACCTTCTGCACCAGATCCTTGATGAGAGCCGGCTGCAGAAAATTGTGGCCGCCCGGCTCCCCCGTCGAGAGTTTCACCGCGATCTTGCCGTGGGCTTCACGGCCGAGAGCCTCGTAGATCCGCACCAGATTCTGCGGAGTGATCTCCTTGAAAAAATAGACCTTCGGGAGCGACCCGTCCGCCGACGTGCCGTCCGCACCGGTCGTTCCGCTCTGCTGCGCATGGGCACAGCCCGCTGCCGCAATCATTGTCGCCATCATCATTGTCATGATACTCCTTTTCATATTTTGCAAAATTTGACCGTTTCAGCATCAGAAATTGACATCGAAACCCGCCATGACCGTCGCACGCGGCATCGGATAACCGGCATTGATCTCATAGCGCCAGGCCAGCAGGTTTTCACCCCGCACCCAGATGTCGAGCCACCGCACCGCACGGTATGTTCCGCGAAGCTCCCACAGGACAAACTCCTCGGTAACGACCGGCGACGTCGAGGTATAAAGCCCCGCAAGGTATTGCAGACCCGTGGAGACCGTCCATCGGCTCCGATGGAAACGGGCGCCGCCGTAAAGCTTGTGTTCGGGCGCCGCAACAACGGGATTCTTCATGTGGAGATAGCTGTAGTTGCCCTCAACCGACCAGTTGTCGTCGATACGGAAGGCCGCCTGCACCTCCACGCCGCTGTTTGCGATCTTCCCCGAGTTCTGGTTCAGCATCCCGCTGCCGGAGGGGTTTGGCAGCCGCAGAATAAGGTTCCGGCCCTTCAGGTAGAACAGATTCACGCCATAGGTCAGCCGTCCCTCCAGCAACCGTTGTGAAAGGGCGATTTCATAGTTCCATACCGACTCGGGCTGCAAATCGGGGTTCTGCGGCGGGAACATGTACATCTCCCGCAGGATCGGATAACGGAATCCCTTCGAGGCGGAGACCTTCAGCTCCATGGCCCGAGGCAGGTGGAACGCCAGCCCCGCCTGCGGAACCCACTCGGTTCCCACCCGTGAGTGGTGATCGACACGCAGCCCCGCATTGACCGTCAACCACGATCCGAGATCCTGCCGCACGTCAACGTATCCTGCCATCTCGTTTTCATGTTTGTCCACCAGATCCGAGGTCGTTCCCGCCTGTGCACCTTCGACATACTCGTTCCACGCATGCCCTCCGTAACGGAACCAGTCGAAGCCGACCGTCACGCGATTGCCCTTGAAAGGCCGCAGGCTCTGATAAAGCGAGAGCCCCATCATGTCATCGAACGAAAGGAACCGGCTCTCCTGAGGGCCCTCACCCAGAGACGGCGTATAGCCGTCGTTGATCCAGTGGTCGCCCCAATTGTAGAAAAGGCTCAGCGCACCGGAACTCCTTTCGCAGTCGTTCTCGACGGCAAACGAGGCCATGCCCCGCGTGATGCGCTGGTCGCCGTCAAGCAGCGGTGCACTGACCGGTCCCGGATACGACGCATTGAAATGTGTCAGATCCGCGTCGCCCCGCAGACGCCACCGGTCCGACAGTTCATACCCCAGCTTGACAGCCCCTCCGTACTGCTCGAACCCCATATCCGCACGGTGGCCGTCCGTACGGTTGTACGAACCCGACACCACGCTCGTGAAGCGTCCCTTGCGAATACGGTTCGTCAGTTCCGATTCCAGCGTGTTGTATGAGCCATAGCCTGCACGGATATGAGTATTTACGCCGTCCTCCGTCATTTTGCGGGTCACGATATTGATCACCCCTCCCATGGCGTTCGAACCGTAAAGCACCGATGCGGGGCCCCGCAACACCTCCACTCGCTCCGCAAGAAACGACTGACAGGCATCCGCAATGGGATGGCCGAAGATCCCGGCATACTGCGGATGGCCGTCGATCAGCACCATCAACTGTCCCGAGCTTCCGCTCAGTCCCCGCAGGGAGATGCCTCCGGCGGCACCGTCCGAAACACCGTACCCCATCACACCGCGGGAGGTGACGAAGAGTCCCGGAATCTGTTCGGCAAGAAGCGGCAGCAGCGACGGTTGCAGCGACTCGCCGATCCGTGCATGGTCCACAACCGACACGGTCTGCGAAAGGTGGCGGGGATCCGTTTCGTGACGGCTGCCCGTGACGACGACCTCTCCGATCTCATACGTCCGTTCCGCGCGAAGCGAATCGGTGGTCTGTGCATGCCCCGGAGCGACACGGAGAGACACCGCGCAGAGCAACAATGCGGAAAGTGTAAAACAAGGCCTCTTCATATTCATACGACCATACGACGTGCGACCGTCACCCGGCCTGCTGACCGAGGAACGTCTCGATCTCCCGGAAACACTCCTGCGGAGTACGGCACGCAAAGCACCGGCGCTCCAGCGGGCACCAGTCCGCCCCCGATCGATTCATGATATGAGGGACCAACCTTGCGCAAGCAGCCTTTACGCCGGCCGCTTCAAGCAGATCGAGGGCCGGACGACTCATGACATCCGCATATACCTCCCGGACCTTCGCCAGCACCATCAGGGATGCCGCGGCCTTTCCCACGACCTTGTCCGCAACGGAAGAACCGGCCAGGAATCCGGGATCGGCATGAAGCAAACGATACAGGTCGGAGACACCCCGGCCATCGAACGTACAGACTTCACCGTTGCCTACGACCAACGAGTGTCGGCCATCATGCAGTATTTGAATCAGATCCTCCATTTGTCAAGTATTTTATCACACTGTGATTTCGTTCCGATACAAAGATAGGAATTTTCGCACAGATGTCATCTACCCGGATTACCGATCCTCCTCCCTTCATCCCGGGTTTCAGAATTCAGAACTCAAGATTCGGGGGTTCAATATTCGGGACTCAAGCCTCAGAGTTCAAAACTCAGAATTCAGAGTTCAAGGTTCAAAACTCAAGGTTTGGGCCTGGATTTCGAATCGGGGGGGGTGGCTGGTTCAGTCCGGCTCGGACCTGTTCACGGACGATCCGGACCCGCGTGCAACCGCTTCACCCCGTTTACAACCGACCCGTTGCCCGGCGTCTTCCTTTTTTTCCTTTGTGCTCCCCGATCCGGCAAAGCCCCGGGACGGGAAGCACAAAAGGCAGCCCCGAAGGTTCGGCAGGAACGGCCCTCCTTCCCTCCGGGCAGGGAGGGAAGAGTATGCCCGGAGAAGGAGGAGCCGCCTACGCTCAACGGTCCGCATGACAACCGGCGGACGGGATCCTCCGCGCCAAACACGGCACGGTTCTATTTCAGTTTGCCGTACTCCTCGTCCGTAACGGGTTCGAGCCACTCGTTCGAGGTGTTCTCACCCGGAACTTCAAAGGCCAGATGGGCAAACCATCCGTCGGCCGCAGCTCCATGCCAGTGCTTGACATTGGCCGGAATATGGATGACCGTACCGGGCAGGATCTCGACGGCCGGTTTGCCCTCTTCCTGGTACCAGCCACGGCCGGCGACACCGACAAGCATCTGTCCGCCACCCTTCGTCGCATGGTGAACATGCCAGTTGTTCCGACACCCCGGTTCGAACGTCACGTTCGAGACATTGACCTGCTCGCGTGAAATCGGCGCCAGGTAGCTCTGTCCGATGAAGTATTTTGCATAGGCCGAATTGGGTTCGCCGATCGGGAAGATCATCTCCCGCTGAAAGGCCGCTTTTCCGTCCGCTCCGTGCGCATCCTCATCCTCCGTCCACACCTCTTTGGCGAGCCGGAATGCAGCCCACACCTTCGGCCAGCCGGCGTAGAACCCGAGATGCGTGAGGATCTCCGCAATTTCACTCCGCGTAATGCCGTTCTGACGGGCCGTCTGCAGATGATAGGTCAGGGAGCTGTCGGTAATGCCCTGACTGACAAGCGACGTCACGGTTATCAAACTGCGGTCGCGCAATCCGAGCCGATCGGTGCGGCTCCATACCTCTCCGAAAAGCACGTCATCATTGAGTTCCGCAAATTTGGGCGCGAACTCCCCCAACTGGTCACGGCCAGCCGTCTGTCTGATTTTCTCCTGTGCCATAATTGCTGTACTGTTTAAAGTCAATGCGACAAGCGCAAAGATCATTCTGAGTTTCATATGTTGTTCGTTTAACGGGTTGTTGTCCGATCCTTGTTCTGGTCACTGCAAAGTTACGATCTGTTTTCCGCTTCCGCCGTATCCGATTTACGGATATTTTTACCCGAAAAAGGGTTTGTCGCCAGTTGCCGCCGGCCGTGATCGAATCGACAAACCGGGCGAGCCCGTCTGTCGGCATCTCGCCGCAGAGGGCCCGTTCCGGACATCGGCACACCCGCAAGCACATCCGCCCCTCCACGCGGGCGCACTGCCCGATGCGGCTGCTCCCAGCCGGCCGGAAGCAGCTGTCACGTGTCGCACGCTGACCGGTCCGGGCGAAAAAAGCACTGTCGGCATACCGCATTCCGAAGAGCGACAGATCCATTGCCAATCAGAGGAAAACATCCCGCACGGCGCTTCCGCATCCCCGGCCAAACCGTCTGAAATACCGTACACGAACAGACCGCTTCTCTTATTCTTCTTTGGCCGTCTCGCTTTTATTGCTTACCTTTACGGAGACGATCTTCCATCTCCGATATACCTGTTGATATGAATATGCAAACCTTCCGAATCCTGCTGCTGTTGCTGTTGTGTACGGTGACACTCTCTTCGGCACACGCCGCCTCGACCGTTCAGGGGCGTATCTATCTCAAGGATGGCCGGGTCATCGAATGCGGCGAAAAGGACCGCATCCGCCTGCCCAAACATGCGCAGGACGTCAAACTGTTGCGACGTGCCTTCTACAAGGACAAGAGCAAGGAGCTTTACCGCTACGAGGAGATCGACTCGATCGTTTGCTGGCACGCCACGGCACCCGAACATCCGCAGAAGTTTATCCCCGCAGGGAAAGTCGGCTGGCTGTGGGTCTATTTCGAGACGCCTCATATCTGCGTCGGCGTCT
>CALUOX010000065.1 GCA_944322375.1 uncultured Alistipes sp. | reverse complement strand
AAATAAAAATAAATAAAAATAAATAAAAATAAATAAAAATAAATAAAAATAAATAAAAATAAATAAAAATAAATAAATCCGTAATAATAATAGGAATCAGGCGATTGTATATCCATAAGTTGAAATAAAAGTTTTTTGAAAGGTTATGAAAAAAGTATGGTTGCTGCTTGCCGTCGCGATCGGTTCTTTTACCGCATCCGCCGATGAAGGTATGTGGCTGTTGCCCTATCTTCAGAAGATGAATATCGTCGATATGCAGGCCAAAGGTTGCAAATTGTCCGCCGAGGAGATCTATTCGGCCAACAACTCCTCTCTCAAGGATGCCGTGGTCATTTTCGGCGGCGGTTGTACGGGCGAAGTGGTCTCTCCGGAAGGGTTGTTGCTGACCAATCACCACTGCGGTTACGATGCAATCCAGTCGTTGTCGTCGGTCGAACACGATTTCCTGAGCAACGGTTTCTGGGCACGGTCACGCGCCGAGGAGCTGCCCGCACCCGGACTCAAGGTGCGTTTCATTCGTCACATCAAGGATGTCACGTCGGAGGTATTGGGTGCCGTGCCGTCGATAGCCATGGGTGAGGAGCGCCAAAAGATGGTCGATGAAAATATCGAAAAGGTCGAAGAGCATCTTCGCAAGGAGTATCCCGACCATTCGGTTCTCGTGGAGTCTTTCTTCGGCGGGAACCAGTTCTTTGCCTTCGTCATGGAGGTTTACGAGGATGTCCGTCTTGTGGGAACCCCGCCCAATTCGATCGGCAAATTCGGCGGCGATACCGACAACTGGATGTGGCCGCGCCATACGGGCGATTTCTCGGTCTTCCGGATCTATGCCGGCAAGGATAACCGTCCGGCAGCTTACTCGCCCGAAAATGTGCCTTATCACGCCGAGGAGTACCTGAAGATCTCACTCGACGGTTACACGGAGGGCGACTTCGCCATGATCATGGGCTTCCCCGGTTCGACGGAGCGTTACATGACATCGTATGAGATCGATCGGCTGCTGGGCATCACCAATCCGCTGCGTATCTTCATTCGCGGGGAGCGTCAGAAGATTCTGGCCGAAGATATGGCGGCCAGTGACAAGGTGCGCATCCAGTATGCGTCGAAATATGCGCAGTCGTCGAATTACTGGAAGAATGCAATCGGCATGTCGCGCGGTCTGGAACGTCTCGACGTGAAGCATAAAAAGGAGGAACAGGAGCGTTCGTTCCAGGCGTGGGCCGATGCAAACAGCATCGACGGAGAACGTTTCAACGAGGCGCTGGGCATGATTCGTGAAGCCATCGCGGAGAGCAACGAGACGTATGCCTCGCAGTTCTATCTGAACGAGGCGTTGCTGCGGTCGGTGGAGATCATGACCCCGGCACGCTACGTGATGGCATCGCTGGACGGGAAGGAGAAGAAGATCCTCGACAAGGAGCAGCTTGCGGCCCGTCTCAGGGATTTCTATAAGGACTACAGCCCGGCAACGGACAAACGTGTGGCGGAGCGCATGTTTGAACTCGTCGTGGAGAATGTGAAGATGCTGCCCGCTGTTTTTGAAGAGGCGAAGAGTCGGTTCAGTTCGGTTGAGGAGGCCGTTGATTATCTCTACGGAGAGTCGGTCTTTGCGGATGAGGAGAAGGCGTTGGCTTTCGTGGATCGTTTTTCGAAAAAGGAGTTTGAAGCGGATCCGGCCGTGCAGCTTGCCGAATCGGTCATTGCCAAGATGCGGGAGTTGGCCTCCCTGCAGAGCGAATCGGCCTTGAAGTACAATGACGGCCACAGACTCTATGTCAAGGGGCTGATGTTGCAGCAGCCTGACAAGGCCTGGGCATCGGATGCCAACTTCACGATCCGGCTGACGTACGGTCAGGTATTGCCTTACGATCCGGCCGATGGCGTTACGTATCATTACTACACGACGCTCAAGGGTGTGATGGAGAAGGAGGATCCGAAGAATCCTCTGGAGTTTACGGTACCTGAAAAACTCAAGGAGCTGTATGCCGCACGGGATTTTGGCGTTTATGCCAACGAGAAGGGTGAACAGCCGGTGGCCTTCCTTGCCAATCTTGACATTACGGGAGGTAACTCGGGCTCGCCGATCATGAACGGTCGCGGCGAGCTGCTGGGACTGGCCTTTGACGGCAACTGGGAGGCGATGTCGGGTGACGTGGCCTTCGAACCGGCGTTGCAACGCACCATTTCGGTTGATATCCGTTACGTGCTGTTCATTATCGACAAGTATGCCGGTGCGGGCTATCTGTTGGATGAAATGACGCTGATGCACGACGGTCAACCCGTAAAACAGGAAAAATAGTAGGGCGGAAAGATCTAATGCTGCATGTGGAGCGGTCAATATGTTTGACCGCTCCACTTTTTTTGTTGATGGGGATGGAACAGCGGGACGCGGGCGTGAAGTCTCCAATTCATGCTGCATGTTGTAACCTGTATCGAAATCAAGTTGCACGGTATGGAAATCAGAAGGTTTTTCTCATTCTTGAGATGTTTGCAATGTTTTGAGATGTTTGCAATGTATTCGCATTCAACGGAAAATGGAGATATCGCCGGTTCTCGCATTGCACGAGAGCACGTCTGTCGGATTGTTTGAAGCTATGAAATTGTATGGTGGAGTTCCAACGGACAAAGGTATTGCTTCACTGAAAGTGTGGTATGTTTTGCCCATTTCTGAAAAAAAGGTTTAAAAATCGGAAAGATGAAAGATTTCTGAACAAAAATTTTTATCTTTGCTTTCAGTTCATAAGTTATCGTTCGTGAAATCTTAAAACTTATAATCGATGTACGGAAAAATAAAGGAATATCTTCAGCAGGAACTCGCTGATATTAAGGCTGCAGGACTCTACAAGACCGAACGCGTGATTACGTCGCCTCAACGTGCGGAGATTGAAGTGGCCGGACGACCCGTCTTGAATTTCTGCGCAAACAACTATCTCGGTTTGTCGGATAATCCCAGACTTGTCGAGGCCGCAAAGAAAGCCATGGATGCCAGAGGTTTCGGTATGTCTTCCGTGCGCTTCATCTGTGGCTGTCAGGATATTCACAAACAACTCGAACAGGCCATCTCCGACTATTTCGGGACCGAAGACACGATCCTTTATGCCGCCTGCTTCGATGCAAACGGCGGTGTCTTTGAACCCCTCTTTACCGAACAGGACGCTATCATCTCCGATGCCCTCAACCATGCATCGATCATCGATGGCGTGCGACTTTCGAAGGCGGTCCGCTACCGGTATGCAAATGCCGATATGGATGCTCTCGAAGATTGTCTGAAAAGGGCGCAGGCACAGCGGTTCCGCATCATCTGTACCGACGGCGTCTTCTCCATGGACGGAAATGCCGCTCCGCTCGATGAAATTTGCCGCCTGGCCCGTCAATACGACGCACTGGTCATGGTCGACGAGTGTCATTCGGCCGGCGTGCTGGGCGCTACGGGGCATGGCATTACCGAACTCTACAACCTGCGGGGTGAGGTGGATATTCTCACCGGAACGCTCGGCAAGGCATTCGGCGGTGCCGTGGGTGGTTTCACGACCGGCCGCCGCGAAATCATCGACATGCTGCGGCAGCGGTCGAGGCCCTATCTCTTCTCCAATTCGCTGCCGCCTGCAGTCGTGGGTGCCGGTATAGAACTCTTCCGCATGTTGTCCGAAAGCAACGAACTGCATGACCGTCTGGTCAAGAATGTGGAACATTTCCGTGCCGGTATGATGGCGGCCGGTTTCGATATCAAGCCTACGCAGTCGGCAATCTGCGCCGTCATGCTTTACGATGCCAAACTCTCTCAGGATTTTGCCGCCCGGTTGCAGGAGGAAGGGGTGTTCGTTACAGGATTCTATTATCCCGTCGTGCCCAAGGGGCAGGCCCGTATCCGCGTACAGGTCTCCGCAGGCCACACCTTCGAGCAGTTGGATCGTTGTATCGCCGCCTTCATCAAGGTGGGCAAGGAGTTGAATGTATTAAAATAAAAATACGTATATGTCACGTGCTACCATAGATTCGATAGATCGAAAAATTCTCAAATATCTGGTTACGAATGCCCGCATGCCGTTTCTGGAGATTGCCCGCAAGTGCGGAATATCGGGTGCGGCCATCCATCAGCGTATCAAGAAGCTCGATGAGGCGGGTGTGATCCTCGGCAGCAGACTCATCGTCGATCCCAAGATGCTGGGATTTGACGTCTGTGCGTATATCGGTATCCGGTTGCAGGATGTGTCGATCATGGCTCAGACGGTCGATCGGCTCAAGCAGATTCCAGAAATCGTTGAATGTCACTTCATCACGGGAACCTACAACCTCTTCGTCAAGCTCTACTGTCTGGACAACGAGCACCTCATGACGACGTTGTGCGACCATATTCTGGCAATTCCGGGTATCTCGACGACACAGACCTACATCTCGTTGAATGAGGCCTTTCAGCGCCAGATCTATGTCGATTGCCTGCGCGACTGACCGCTGCCGGCAACAGTGAGCCCGCTCTGCGCGGCGAATGAAGGGTCGGGCCGAAATGAACGAATCATTCCGGCCCGTCTTGTGTGACGGATTAATTTTTGTGGTAAACGGTTTTGGATGTATGACGAAGATCAGACTGACCAAGGAGTTCTCTTTCGAGGCGGCGCACATGCTTGACGGTTATGACGGCGCCTGTCGTGAAATTCACGGCCATTCCTACCGGTTGTTCGTGACCGTGCGGGGAGTGCCGGTTGCCGACGAAACGAATCCCAAGGCGGGAATGGTGATGGATTTCGGCCTGCTGAAGCAGATTGTCAGGGAGGAGGTGGTCGATCGCCTCGACCATGCGTTTGTCGTGCGGGACGCGGCGGAAAACGATGCATTGTTGAAGAGTCTTGCTGCGCGGTTCGACCGCATCGTGCAGGTCGATTATCAACCGACGTGCGAAAACATGCTGACGGATTTTGCGGAGCGTATCGCCCGGCGGCTTCCTCCGCGGATCGAACTTTTTGCCCTGAGGCTTCACGAAACGGCAACCTCCTATGCCGAATGGTTTGCCGACGACAATCGTTGACCGATGCCGAAACGTCGTAGAGTACGATCTCCTTTCCAGTCTCACCCCAAAAAACGGTTGGCCGCCGTTCGGCCCTGAATCATGAAAAAACTCTTCCTGATCGATGCCTATGCGCTGATCTACAAGTATTATTACGCTTTTCTGTCACGCCCGATGCGCAACCGTACCGGAATGAATACATCGATCGTTTTCGGCTTTACGAAGTTCCTGCGCGATATTCTCAAGCGGGAGAAACCCGATCTGTTGGGTGTGGCCTTCGATCCGCAGGGCGGGTCGTTCAGACGCGAGATCTATCCCGAATACAAGGCCAACCGTCCCGCCACGCCGGAGGATATCACCCTGTCGGTTCCCTATGTCAAGCGGATTCTCGATGCAATGTGTGTCCCGGTACTCGAAGTGGCCGGATATGAGGCCGATGACGTGATCGGTACGTTGTCGCAGAAGGCGGCTGCCGGAGGGTATGAGGTCTTCATGGTGACGCCCGACAAGGACTACGGACAGTTGGTGCGCGACCATTGCAAGATCTACAAGCAGAAGGGTGACGGAATCGAAGTGGTCGATCGGGCCGCCATACAGGCGCATTACGGTTTCGAGGATCCGACGCTCGTGCGCGATGTGCTGGCTTTGTGGGGCGATGCCTCGGACAATATCCCCGGTGTGCCGGGGATCGGCGAGAAGGGTGCCTGCAAGCTGGTGCGGGAGTGGGGTCCCGTCGAAAATATCCTCGCTCACGCCGGAGAGATCAAGGGCCGTCAGGGGGAGAATATCGCTGCATGGGGAGACAAGCTGCTGCTGGCGAAACGTCTGACAACGATCTGCCTCGATGTCCCCATTGAATTCCGGCCCGAGGAGCTGACGATCTGCGCACCCAATCTCGATGCCCTGAAGGCACTCTTTGCCGAACTCGATTTCACGATGTTTCTGCGGGATCTGCAGAATGTGGCGCCGCTGGAGGAGAGTGATGCTCCCCGACAGGATCCGCAGCGACAGCTGGCCGAGATGGCGCGTGCAAAATCGGCCGCCGCGAAGAAGGCGGCGCTGGTCGGTCAGGGCAACCTCTTTGCACCGGCGGCGGAGGAAAATGTGGAAGCGGGGCAATTTCATGCGGCAGCCGCCGTGCAGCCGGAGCTGCGTGAAGATGCGGAGCAGGCGTTGCCGGCCGAACCCGAAATGGAAAGTGCTCTGACGCTGCCGCATGAATACCGCATCGTCCGAACGGAGGAGGAGTTGCGGCAGATGATCGCCGAAATCCGCCGTTACGACGAATTCTGTTTCGATACGGAGACGACGGGGCTGGATCTCTTCAATGACCGAATCGTGGGAATGTCGTTTGCCGTGGTGCCTCATGAAGCGTGGTACCTTCCCTGCAGCGAAGCGAATACGCCGGTGTATGCCGAGTTGTTGCGCCCGTTGTTCGAGGAGGAGCGGATTGCCAAGATCGGGCAGAACACCAAGTTTGATCTGATGGTTTTGCGACGGATCGGAATCGCCGTGCGCGGCCGCAAGTACGATACGATGATCCTGCACTACCTGCTCGATCCCGAATCGCGGCACAACATGAATGCACTTGCCGCGAAATATCTCAATTACAAACCGATCGAGATCGAAACGCTCATCGGTCGCGGGCCGCGACAGTTGACGATGGATCTGGTGAGCGTCGAGCGGGTTGCGGAGTATGCGGCCGAGGATGCCGATGTCACCCTGCGTCTCAAGCAGGCCCTCTATCCGCAGATCGAGGAGACGGGTCTGCATGATCTCTATTTCGACATCGAGGAACCGATGATCGAGGTGCTGGCCGATATGGAGATGGCCGGTGTGCGTATCGATACCGATGCGCTGGCCCGTTATGCCGTCGAGCTGAATCAGCGCATGGGACGCTTGGAGGCGGAGATACGTGCCGAGGCGGGAGAACCGTCGCTCAATATCAACTCCACGCGGCAGTTGGGCGAGGTGCTCTTTGCAAAGATGCGTATCGCCGAGAAGCCCAAAATGACACGGACGAAACAGTTCTGCACCGACGAGGAGTACCTTCAGTCGTTTGCGCACAAGCACCGGATCATCGACCTGATTCTGGAGTATCGCGGTGTGAAGAAACTTCTCTCGACCTACGTGGAGGCGTTGCCGCAGCTGGTCAATCGTCGTACGGGGCGGATCCATACGTCGTTCAATCAGGCGGTGACGGCTACGGGCCGTCTGTCATCGACCAATCCCAATCTGCAGAACATCCCGATTCGTGACGAGTTGGGAAGACCCAGCCGAAGAGCCTTTGTTCCTTCGGATGCCGCTCATGTGCTGTTGTCGGCCGATTACAGTCAGGTGGAGCTGCGGTTGATGGCGCATCTGAGCGGCGACGAGGCGCTGATTGCCGCCTTCGAGCACGGTGAGGATGTCCATGCCGCGACGGCCGCGCGCCTTTTCAACAAACCGATCTCCGAGGTGACACCCGATGAGCGGCGCAAGGCCAAGACGGCCAATTTCGGCATTATTTACGGCATTTCGGCCTTCGGACTGAGCCAGCGGCTCGATATCCCGCGCAAGGAGGCAAAAGAGATCATAGAGGGCTATTTTGCCTCTTATCCCAAGGTCCGGGAGTATATGGAGCGGGTTGTTGAGAAGGCCCGCGAGGTGGGTTATGTCTCGACGATCTTCGGCCGCCGCCGTTATCTCAACGACATTGCGTCGCGTAATGCCGTTGCACGGGGGTTGGCCGAACGCAATGCCGTCAATGCGCCCATTCAGGGCAGTGCCGCCGATATCATGAAGATTGCGATGATTCATATTGCGGCGCGGTTCCGTCAGGAGGGTATCCGTTCGCGGATGATCCTGCAGGTGCATGACGAGGTGGTGGTCGATACGTTGCGCAGCGAAGTGGAGCAGGTGCGCGCCATCGTGAAGGAGGCGATGGAGTCGGCAGCCCGATTGCGCGTGAAACTGATTGCCGAGTGCGGCGTGGGCGAGAACTGGCTCGAAGCGCATTGATCCGCGTTTCGTCCGGCCTGCAGGCTGTCGTTCGCGTGCATCCGTAAAATAAAACCCGCTGTTGCATTCGGCAACAGCGGGTTTTTTGTCTGCAGGATCACGCTCCTGCGGGGTTTGACTACCGGGTTTTCACGCCGAATTTCCCGACGGAGCTCAGGCGGATCATCGGAGCGGCTTTTGCTGCCGAAGTTCCTGTGATCTGCAGGTCAGAAACGGGAGATACGCCCGATTTGGTAAAGGCTGCCGTTTTACGGAAGACAGGTCCGTAGGTGCCATTTTCGTCGGCTGCAACGGCACAGAAGGAGTAAGCCTTGTCCCACTCCAAAGCATAGTAGCGCTTGGTGCCTCCAAATGTACCCTTACCGACGAGATTACTGATAAGGATATCGTCCGTAACATTCGTGATGTCGTTGTCGGTGTAAAGCGTGTACCACGACATGGCATCCTCCGAATGGGTAATCGTTGCCGGAACGTAGGCCTTGCCGTTGTAGATTTCGTATTCGTCGGAATCGATTGCGTAGAGTTCGCTGCCGTCATAATACTTGTCGAAGACGATCTCTGCCGTTGCGGTCGATACCTGTGCGGCCTTTGTCGTGAAGGGCTCGCTCATCGAGGCCTTTGTCAACGGTTTTCCCGAGGCGTCGATGCAGATGGCCCAAACGTAGTAGGTCGTTTCGGGAACCAGCGACGAGTAGTAGTTGTACTTTTCGCCGCGTACGCCGACGACCGTAACGACATCCTCGATCGTGGGCAGATATTCCGAAATCTGATTCTCAAGATATTCGGACAGGTACTTCTCGATTCCCTGGGTATTGCCGCCGTACGTCTTGTAATCCTCTTCCGAGATGAGGTCCCATGCATAGAGGACACTCGGTTCCGAGGGCGTGACGGTAACCGTTGCCGTGCGGTCCTCGATGTCGGTTACGTCGAATGTGAAGGTGTTGGTCGAAGGATCGGCCGGTGCCGCCGTGCGGAATTTGTACTTCTCCAGATCGGTCGAGGCACCCTCAGTCGCTTCGTCATACCCTAAGAACATGGCATAGTATTCCGTATCGGGAATCAGTTCGCCGCTCTCTTCCATTGTGGAGATTGTCTGTTCTCCGGTTTTCGTGAACCACGATGCCATGAATCCGCCGTACAGATCGAGAATTTCGGCGGTGATCTGATCGTCGTCCTTGCCTTCGCAGTCGGCTACACGTTTCACCTCGACGAAGTAGGGCATCTCCAGGTTGAGCGGCGTAACTTTGAAGGTTGCCGAGTTGTAGGATGTCTCCAGCAGTTCGAAATTGAAGCTTGCGGGCGATTCCGGAGTAATCGTGAAGGATTCGCTGGTGGCCTTGTCGCCCGTGAATGTTCCGTCTTTGTATCCGGCGACCAGCACGACGTAGGATACGCCGGCATCAAGTGTCTGTGACAGGGTGAAGGTCTCGGTTCCCGTGTGGAGGTGATCCGAAAGGTTGTCGAGTGCCGCAAGCTGGTTGAACAGCGCCTCATCGCTGATACCCTTGAGCGATGCTTCGGTGTGGATTCCACAATAATAGGTCGATTCTTCCGAGGGCTCGACCTTTACTTCAACTCCCTCCAGCGAGGGATTTTCAATGGTAACGACGTAGGTTACAGGAGTTTGAGGTTCTTCACCCCCCCCCTCGGTTACGTCTTCGGTGCTGTCGTTGTTGCAGGCTGTCATTGCTGTTACGAGCGATACGCCGAGGCACAGTTGCAGTAAGCGCAGGTAAAGTTTTTTCATGAATCTATTATTTAATAAATGGTTTTGTCAAGGCGCAAATGTAGTAAAAATAGAGGGGAAATAAAAAAGAACTCCTCAAATCGGGGAGATTCGGGAGCCCTTGGTCAGGTTAGTTAGGTTAATGAGATGCGGAGATTTCCGCTTTGTGTATTACAAATATAGGAACCTTTTCTCAATATTCCAAATTTGTCAGCCGCTTTTTTCTGCAAATCTTGGTTTTTAAACTTCTTTAATATTAAATTAATTTATTAAATACCCTCCAATCCCGCTCAGAACGATCTGTATGCCGTTTTTTCTCTTTTCTGAAAGGTAGAAATAAAAAAAGCTTTTTCTCTTTTAAATGATAATTTTTTCTGCGAGTTCTGCTGTAAACCGTATTTTTCAGAGAGAATCTGCCCGGATCAATTCTTCGTTGTTCCCTTCGTTCGGGTTAAAATGTCTCCGTGTGGGGCATTTTCTTTTCCCGCCTGCAACAATCGGAACAGACCGGTGGTCTGCCGGTCTGTTCACTGGGGGGGAGGGATAATAAAACAGGTAAATAGCCTTGTCAGCGGTTCGCTTCCGCCGGCACGGCTGTTTCAGGAAGCAATTCGTCGTTGTGGCGGTTGCGGTAATTGGCCGGTGTCATGCCGTACTCCTTCTTGAAGAGTTTGATGAAGTGCGACGTATTTGGAAATGCACATTCGTTTCCGATCTGCGAGATCGATTTGGAGGTCGATATGAGCAGCATGCGGGCATGCATGAGCCGTTGGCGGATGAACCATTGGTGGGGCGGCATGAGAAATACCCGTTTGAACTCCTTTTTGAAGGAGGTCAGCGACCGGTTGCACAGTGATGCCAGCTCCTCGATCGAGATGTCGTTGAATATGTGATCGTACATGAGCTGCTCGAAATTCTCCTTCGCCGTGTCGATATTGTTCAGGATCTTGCTGCGCAGGCAGCATTCGTCATGCGAGACGATCAGATAGACAAGCTCCGTCATTTTGATGTTCTCCGCCGTCTCGTCATGCAGGAATCCCTCGCCGCGCAGGTAGTTGGCCGCGTTCCCGAAGAACCCCTTCAGCAGGGGCCATGCCGGCATCGAGACGGCGTTGGCTCCATGACACTCCTCGCAGGTGTGCCTGAAGGAGATGTCCAGGCCATAGGTCAGATTGAGATACATGAGAATCTTGTGCAGATCCTCCGGCTGATAGTAGAACAGAATCTGTTCGAAGGTGTTCGATTCATCCGGAACCTCCTCGGTGTAGTGGGTGCCGATGCCGAGGTAGAAGACATCCCCTTTGGAGATCGTTTGGCGCTTGTCGCCGTTGTACACGTATTTCACGCCACGGACAACATATCCGATCGCATAACGCGAGAGGTTGTGTGACTGGACTCCGTTGTGGAAATGTTCAACGAATTTGACGATCATCGGAAGCCCCGAATTGCGGCGTTCGTAAGTTGGCATAATTTTATGTTTTGAGATCACTTGCAAATCATCGTATCCTATTTGCTTGCAAGCAAATTTATTACAAAACATTGTATTATGCAATCATAAATTGTAAAATTTATCGCCAAACGATACGAAAAACCGAATTTGCGATTTTTTGAGCCATACGTGTTGTCAGAAGATTCCCAAAGAGAGTGTCAACACGATGATGACCAGATAGAATGCCGAGGCGATGATTCCGTTGATTCGGGTCAGTACGAGCGGCAGAAGCGTGGCGATGGCCGGTGCAGTGAGGGTCAGCGAGATCGTTGTGGATCCGGGAAGGAAGCAGATGCCGACGGTGATCACAAGCAGATAGATGTTGTACAGGAGGATGTTTCTCGGTTTGGTGCTCAGTTGATAGATGTTGAAGAGCAGGCTTGCGACGGCACAGAAGAGCAGAAAGAGGATCAGCCCTGACAGAATCAGCGGCAGCGGTGTGTTCTCTGCATGGAGAATCGGTCCGGCAGATCTTTGCAGGGCATCAACAATCGTGTTTACAGGGGTAAGGAATCCGCTGTCGGCTGCCCAGTAGCCGAAACAGGTGAAGAACAACGGCAGCAGCAGCCCCGTCACGGCAACGATCGATTCGCGGAGAGTCCGTCGGAAGAGCCATACGACAAGCGGAACGAGCAGCCACAGAACGATGCCCGGGGCATAGATGAGGGGAATCGTCCCGATGCAGAGCGCGCCGCGGAACATGCGGTCGAAGCAGTAGTGACGGTGAAAACTGTTGTAGAAGTTGCGGGATGCCATCGTAAGCAGCAACAGAACGAGACTCTGCGTAAGGAAATCGTTGTTCAGAATGACTCCGCATCCTGCCACTCCGAAGAGCGGCATGGCAAGGTAACAGCGCTGTGTGTAAAGTTCGGCCCGGATGGAGTTGCGTCCCGTCAGCAGTCCGGCCCAGACGATCATGAAGCCGCTTGCAACGGCGGCCACAACGGGCATCGTTGTACGTATGGCGGCGGTATATTGTCCCAGAGGAGCACAGAGTGCTGGAACCGTTCCCGAAAAATACGTCAGTGACAACGCTCGCGTGAAAGCCGCAGCGACGATTACCAGAAATGTAAGTGTCGCCACGGGCAACGGTTGACGGATCAGATCACGAAAACTCATCGTTGGACAAATGTAGTGAAAAATCGCCAATCGCAGCAAATAATTTGTAACTTTGTCCTGACGTGCTGCGAGCCTTCCGGTTGTGGTTGAAGGGGTGCGGCGTCGATTCTGCCATGTTGGAGCGCTGTTTTCAATACGATCTGCCCGAGGCGGGGTGTGACGAGGCGGGACGGGGATGTCTGGCCGGCGCCGTCTTTGCTGCGGCCGTGATGCTGCCGCCCGATTTCCAGGATCCGCTGCTCAACGATTCAAAGCAGATGACGGCGCGAAACCGGGAGCGTTTGCGGGCAATCATCGAACGCGAAGCCATAGCCTGGGCCGTGGCGGCCATAACGCCGGAACGGATCGACGAAATCAATATCCTCAATGCCTCGTTCGAGGGAATGTGTCGGGCGGTCGAACAGTTACGGGTCCGTCCTGCATTTCTGGTCATCGACGGCAACCGGTTCCGCTCCTCGCTCGACATACCCTATCGCTGCATCGTCAAGGGGGACGGAAAGTATGCCGACATTGCTGCTGCCTCGGTTTTGGCAAAGACGCATCGCGACGAATACATGCTGCAGCTTGACGCCCTCTATCCGCAATACGGATGGGCGAAGAACAAGGGTTATCCCACCCGCGAGCACCGTCTGGCCGTGCGTCGTTACGGGTTGACACCCTATCACCGGCTTACCTTCAATCATGAGATCGGGCAGCTTGAACTCTTTTAGGTCGTTTCGCTACTTTGCAATTGTTGAGGCAGGTGAATACGGCCGAGGTCTTTTCTGAATCTGAAGATTCGCTTGAGAATTCTGCGCGGCCCCGTGAAAAGCCGTTCAGCGGCCTTGTCGGGTGCACTCCTTCCCGGAACGGAATAGGTGAGATTAAGTTGCAAACTGCCTGTGCCCGCGATTCAGGCCGTTTATGGCCGCGCGTGGGCTCCTTGGCCCTTCAGGGCATCTTCCGGACGGGGACGTCATTGTCAAGTCTGAATAAAAAAGAGACGCCGACGGAGCTCCGTCGGCGTCTCTTTTCATTTTATGCGGATTAGTATCCCAGCGACTTGGATGCTGCGTAGGAGAGACGCAGAGCGTTGGCCCGGCGAAGCTCCTGCTTCACGTCGGTGATGATACCCATCTTCGTCGCATCGTCGGCCTTCAGACAGACGGTCATCAGCGCACGGTCCGACTCGTTGAGTTTGTCACGTTCGGCGGCGATGAAATCGAGAATATCCTTCTCCGTACGATACGAATCGTTGAGCTGAATACGGGGCGCCGTGCCGAACTTCGCCTGCATGGCCAGCGTGGGCTGACCGATGTGGATGAAGCTGACAAGCGACTTCTTCTCCAGTTTCTGTACTTCGGTTGCGGTAGGGAGCTTGTAACGTACAAGCAACTCCTGGTCACGCATCGTGGTCGAGATCATGAAGAAGAACAGAATCATGAAGATCACGTCCGGCAGCGAGGCCGTCGAGATCGGGGGCAGACTCTTGTCGCCCTTCTTTTTCATTACTGCCATTACTTTCCTGTCACATTACGCGGCTCGGCTTCCGAGATGGATTGGGGAACCGCTTGAGTTACTACTTTCCGCTCCTCTTCCTTGAGATCGGCGAATTTGACGCCGAACTTGCGCATGGCCGCTTCGTCACGAATCTCATTGTAGGCGCGCGTCAATTCGTTCTGCACCATAATGTAGGCTTCGTAACTTGTGCCACGGTCGGTCTGGAGGGAGATGACGCCTTTGCTGACGGGGTATGTCCATTTGCTGCCATCGGGCAACTCGAACTCCTTGTTCTCCTTTTCAGGAAGGTTCTCGTCGTCCATCGGGTTGAGGATAAACTCCTTGGCCTTGTCCTTGAGCTGATGGATATCCATCTGCTGACCGCCCGCCATGATGAAGTTGCTCTTCGAAACGAAGACCAGGAGAAGGTTGCGTTCCTTGACCTTGACATCTTCCTGTTTCTGGTTGGGATCGGGCATCGGCGGCAAGACGCGCAGAAGACCCGTATCCGTGTTCATGGTGGTGGCGACAAGGAAGAAAATCAGCAACAAGAAGGCGATGTCGGCCATTGAACCGGCATTGATCTCCTGTACTTTTCTTTTGTTTCCTGCCATTGTTTACCCCTTTGTTTTATTTGAATAATTTGGCAACCTCCGAATAGAGGGCGACTACGACTGCTGCAATCATGGCGACATAGGTCACGAGGATACCGCAGTCGGCGATCACGGTCGGCGTGCGCGCGAAGACTCCGCCGCTGGCAAAATCAGGAATCTCGATATGGTGGCTTGCCGCAACGAAATAGGCGATTGCCACCACTACTACGATCAAGGCCGACGACAGGAGCGTCCCCTTGATTCCCGATGGACTCTGGACCATGCCGAAGACTGCGCAGAATATCGCCGAAACGATCGCCAGAACCAACAGGATATAGCACCAGATCAGATTCGCGCTGATCGAAGCGTCGGAGCCTCCCGTTGCTATTGCGTATATTCCCAGCACAGCCATTATGGCCAGCAGAATACCCAATATGATATTTAAAATCTTTTTCATAATTGAATCAATACTCTTTTACGCCGGATTATTTCTTACTGTAAGTTGTCAGCATGTCGGTCAGCGTGATCGACGAATCTTCCATTTCGTTCACGAGCGAGTCGATCTTCGAAACGATATAGTTATAGAACAACTGAAGAATAACCGCAGCGATCAGACCCATGAGGGTCGTCAACAGGGCGACCTTGATACCGCCGGCAACCAGCGTCGGAGAGATATCGCCTGCAGCCTGGATGGCGTCGAATGCGTCGATCATACCCACAACGGTACCCATGAATCCCAACATAGGCGAGAGGGCGATGAACAGACCGATCCATGTCAGGCCCGACTCCATCTGGCCGGTTTGCACCGAACCGTAGGATACCACCGACTTCTCAACAGCGTCGAGTCCCTGGTTGTAGCGCGACAAGCCCTGATAGTAGATCGATGCGATCGGGCCGCGCGTGTTGCGGGCGATCTCCATTGCTGCGTCGATACCGCCGTTGTTGAGAGCCTCCTCGATCCGATCGATGAATTTCTTCGAGTTGATGGTCGAGAACGACAGATAGAGAATACGCTCGATGGCGACTGCCAGACCGATGATCAGGAAGATCAGAATCGGGAGCATCCAGGCCCAACCTCCTTCGAGGAACTTCTGCATCATAACATGGTGCAACGACTCTCCGGCAATCTGGGCCTCGGCGTCAACAGCAGCCGGAGCTGCCTCTGCTGTGGCTTCAACCTCCTCCGTAGCGGCAGGAGCGGCTCCTTCGTTTGCGTTGTCCTGAGCGAACACGTCAACAGAGCCAAGCGAGAACATGGCTACTGACAGAATCAAAAAAAGTTTTTTC